>JAYVLO010000167.1:0-4906 GCA_043759455.1 Pseudolysobacter sp. | reverse complement strand
CTGCTGAGGCTGGCGCGCGCGCGATATCGATTGGGTTTCGATGGGCCAAGAAAAAACGGTCACCTCACGCACGCCATTGCCGAGCCGACGTTTTTGCAGCACGCGGGCAAACTGCCGGTGTATTTGCTGCGTACTGCTATCGGCGCAGAAACCGATCCGGCGCAGTGGGAATATCCGAGTCTCGACATCCATCTGCACGCGACGGAGCGCGCCTGCGGGGATACTGCATTGCGTGCGGCACTGAAAACGCATCGTGCGATAACCTCGCGTCCCGTCATTGGCATATATGCGTTTGCCACCGGCAGCAAATGTTACGACCAAGCGTGGTGGTGCAAATTTCTGCCAGCGCTCGAAACGTATTATGCGGATCACAGCTTTGTCGAAATTTTGCCGATGTTCGCCCGCTCCTTGCTCGGCGACCGCTACCCAACGTATTACTCCAGCGATGCGCGCAAGCTCGCTGCCGTGTTATCGAACCTGGCATTGTTTGTCAGCGCCGATTGCGGCGTGATGCATTTGGCGTGTGCGACCGGCACCGCAACGGTGGGCATTTTCTCGGTCACGGATATTCCGGGCTGGGCAGTTTACGGCCCGGGATGCCATACCATCGATGCGCGAAATCTTTCGCCCGAACAAAGCGCCGAGCAACTCATTGTTGCCTGCGGTGATCTTTCCCTTCGTTGACCTGCGCAGAATGATGGCAGCCGTGACTGCATGCTTTCTGCATCCTCATTGAGTGTCGGCCTACGCACGGCTTGAATCACTGGCGTATGCGCAAGTCGCGCGGTAGTTCTGCAAATTCACCGACGTGCTGATTCAATCCCTGCACACAATGCGTCAGCTTCTGCGCACGCGTTTCACGCAACAGGCGATTGTTCGGCATGGCAAGATCGTGCGGATCCGGCGGCGCGCGCGTGGCGTGATGCAAATGCACCGCGAGACCGGCGTATTTGAGTTGGCGCTGGCGTACGCCGGCGTTGCGGAGCCGCGCCGCCAGCTCGATGTCTTCGCTGCCATAACCCTGCATGCGTTCGTCGAAACCGTTGACTCGATCGAGGTCGGTGCGCCAGAAACTCATATTGCAGCTCATCACGTTGCCGCCGCGCCGTGCCGCACGCCGCGCCAGCCACATCGCGCCAGCCACATCGCGCGAAAAGCATGGCGACGCTTGAACTCGTGTTTGGTATCGAATTGACCGTCGAGCAGCCAGTCGAAGCGCGCGCGCTTGCCTGCCAGCCATTGCGTGGTTTCCCGCTCGCTCGCGCGCAGCCGTCCGCCTTGCAAAAAACTGTTTTGCCGGACCCGCGCGCGATGGTCGGCGCGAAGCGACGGATGCAGCAGCATGTCGCCATCAAGCAGGATCACGTAATCCCCACGAGAACTTGCGATACCGCGATTGCGTGCGCGCGCGGCGCGAAAGCTGAGATCGTCCTGCCAGGCATGGGTGAGGCGGCACGGAAATGTGGGAGCGAATGTTTCAATCAATTCACGCGTTGTCGCCGTCGAACCATCATCCGCGATCACCACTTCGCCCGGCAGGCGCGATTGCGTCGTTATGCCCTGCAGCACCAGACCGAGCGCCCGCGGCCAGTTGTACGTCAGAACAATCAGGCTGGTGCGCATGTCAACGGATTCAGACCAGCGTTTGCCAAGCGGCAACAACACTCTGCAGCGAAATGTCCGCGACCGTAGCGCACTGCGGTGGGCCGCCGAGATTGATGATCGGCTTGCCGAACGGGCTGCGCCGATCCCAGCGCAGCGGAGAATACGAACCGTACATCACGATCAGCGGACAACCTGCGGCAGCGGCGAGGTGGGCCGGACCGGTATCGATCGAAACCATGCTGTGTGCGCGTTCGAGCAATGCCAGCAGGCGACGAATCGGCAAGTCGTTGGCCGCAACTTCAACGCAAGCCAGCTGACTCGAACGCTGCAGGGTTTCAAGAAATACGGCCTCCACCGGTGAGCCGCACAACACCAGCCGGGCCGCGGGCAAGCGCTGATGCATCGCGCGCAGTAACGCGGTCCAGCGATCGATCGGCCACGCCTTTGGATCATCCTCGCGTTTGCGGCCCCATTTCTTCGCTTTCCAGTTACCGGGTTGCAGCAGGACCAGCGGCGCGCTGCCAAAATTGCGTTGCCCGATCCATGCCGCGCAGTCGGCACGATCCTGCGCGGTGAGAAACAATTGCGGCGCGGTCTGGATGTCGTCGTCGTGCCACGGGTAATCCGCAGCAGCGAACGCGGTCGGCGTCTGCGTGCCGAAGCGCAGCAATTCATCGACCCAGTGTTCTTTAATGCCCGCGTGAAAATCGTTGATGAACACGCAGCGATCGCGCGCGATGCCACTGAACCGCAACAGCGGATCGATCTTGCGCAGCGAACGACGCGTATCTTCGCTGACGTATATCGGCCCGTCATGCTGGCCGATTTTCTTGATGACCTTCCAGCGTTCCGGGCTCAGCCAGAGTGGCGTGTGCCGACCACGCAACTGCCAGATCTCGCCGACATCAGGATGATCCGCAAACAGCGCACCGCTCCACGTACCGGCACTCAACAGCCGACACGGATTGCCATAGCGGCGATGCAGCAAATGCAGCAACGGTGCCTGCAGCAACATGTCGCCCATACGCCCAAAGCGAATGACGAGCGGGGTAAGCGGATGGTCCGGCAAACGTGGTGATGGCATGCGATGTGATCGGTTCGCGCGAGGTGTCAGCACCATCGCCACACATCGGCGGATGACGCGAAGAAGATGGATCGTTCATTCCGAGCGCAGACAAACCGCTTGGATGGAGAAGTGACGCGGCGTAGTTTATCAAACTGCCGATTGTCGGCTACGGCTCGCTTTGATCGATCAAACGCGTCATCGGAAACCGCACACGTTGCGCACACATCGAAAGGCCGGTGAACACTGCTCAGCGTGGGGGCGCACCCGCGGCAACGACAGTTTGCGTTATGCTTGCTGTCGAATTTTTACAACCGGTGATGGCATGGCATCCGCACAAGTTTTGGTCGTGGACGATGAGCCGGATATCCGCGGCACCGTCAAGGAAATTCTCGAAGACGAAGGCTACAGCGTGATCGTCGCCGAGAACGCCGCCGCCGCGCGCGAGGCGCGACGCCAGCAGCGCCCGGACGTGATTCTGCTGGATATCTGGATGCCCGATCTCGACGGCATCAGCCTGCTGCGCGAGTGGTCCGAGCGCGGTGGTTTGCCGTGCCCGGTGATCATGATGTCGGGCCACGGCACGATCGAAACCGCGATCGAGGCGACACGTCTCGGCGCTTACGACTTCATCGAAAAACCCATTTCACTGGCGAAACTGCTGCTGACGATCGAGCGAGCGCTCGAAGCGCAGCGGCTGAAACGCGAGAACGAAGATTTGCGCCAGCAAGTTTCCGTGCCGCTGGAACCCGTCGGTTCGAGCAAGGCGATGCAGGCCTTGCGCGCGCAACTCGATCGCCTCGCGCAGCACGATACCTGGGTGCTGATCCAGGGCGAACCCGGTACGGGAAAAGAAGCGCTCGCGCGTTACCTGCACGAAAAAAGTGCACGCCACGATGGCCCGTTTGTCACCGTCGCCCCGGGCGCGATCTCGCGCGAACACGCAGCACAGGCGTTGTTTGGCGCGGAAGACAGCAACGGCGTGCAATACGGTTTGATCGAGCAGGCCAACGGCGGTGTGCTGTTTCTCGAAGAAGTCGCCGATCTTGATCCCGAGCTGCAATTGCGTCTGTCGAGCGTGCTGGAACGACGCAGCCTGCTGCGCACCGGCGGTCGCGAAGCGGTGCCGCTGAACCTGCGCGTGATCGCCGCGAGTGCGCAGGATCTTGAAGCGCTGGCGAAGGCCGGCAAGTTCCGCGAAGAACTTTATTACCAGCTAAAAGTAGTACCAATAAGCGTGCCGCCGTTGCGCGAACGGCCCGAAGATATTCCCGAGCTGCTGCGTTTTTTTGCCGACTTTTTCCCGAACCGCGACAAGCTGCCGTATCGGCATTTTCCGGTCGGCGTGCAGAATCGGCTGCGCAATTATCCTTGGCCCGGCAACATCCGCGAGCTGCGCAATCTCGTGCAGCGTCTGCTCATACTCGGCCAGGCCGGCGATGTCGAACTGATCGAAGTCGAACAGGCGCTCGGCAACGCGGTCACGGCAAAAACACCGCGCGAGATGGACAGCGGTATCGACATGAACCTGCCGTTGCGCGAAGCCCGCGAGCAATTCGAGCGCGCGTATTTATTGCGCCAGCTTCAGGAAGCCGGCGGCAGCGTCGGCAAACTCGCCAAGGTGGTCGGCATGGAGCGCACGCATTTGTATCGCAAACTGCGCGATCTCGGCGTGGATGTGCGCACCAGCGGCAAGGAAGAGTGATTTCGATAGCAGATAAATTTTTTCCGCTACGAAAATTTACACGCTCGAATCTAACCTATTGTGCGCTGCCGCAATTAGAATACGGGCGTTTTTCCAATTCGCCATTCCGCATTTGTTCCGCCATTTCACCACAAGGAAAATCCCATGAGACTGGACGGTAAAGTAGCAATCGTGACTGGCGCGGCCAGCGGTATCGGCAAACGCATCGCCGAGGTGTACGCCGATAACGGCGCGGCGGTGGCGATCGCCGATTTAAATCTGGCGGGTGCGCAAGCGGTGGCCGACGAACTCAAGGCCAAGGGCGCGCGCGCGATCGCGGTGGCGATGGACGTGACCGATGAAGCCGCGGTGATTGCCGGCGTTGCACAGGTGGTGAAGGATCTCGGCGGCGTCGATATCCTGATCTCGAATGCCGGTATCCAGATCATCAATCCGATCGAAAATTATTCGTTCGCCGACTGGAAAAAAATGCAGGCGATCCATGTCGACGGTGCGTTTTTGACCACGCGCGAATGCATCAAGCAGATGTACGC
>JAYVLO010000166.1:0-2630 GCA_043759455.1 Pseudolysobacter sp. | reverse complement strand
GCCACTGACAACCCAGGTCGATCAGGATCTGCAGGCTGAATGGGCGCAGCTGGATGCGCTGCAGGCGATTGTCGACGGGCATTTTGTCAGCCGTCCGGGATTGTTTGCATGGAACCGCATCGATCCGGCCTCGGCCTTGCTGGCAGCGCATTTGCCGCCAACGTTGGCCGGCAAGATCGCCGATCTCGGTGCGGGCTATGGTTATCTCGCGGCGGAAATTTTACGTCGCTGCGCGCAGGTTACGGCGCTGGATTTATACGAAGCCGAAGCGCGCGCGCTGGAGCCTGCACGCATCAATATTGCCAAGGCGATTTCCGAGTGCGTCGACATGGTTACGACCAATGTCATTTGGCACGATGTATGTGTGGGTTTGCCAAAACGCTATGATGCGATCGTGAGCAATCCGCCGTTTCATCTCGGACGTGCGGATCGACCGGAACTCGGCCGCGCGTTCATCAACGTTGCCGCCGATGCGTTGTTACCCGGCGGTCGCTTCTGGCTCGTGGCGAACCGGCATCTGGCTTACGAAACGACACTGGCTGCGCGCTTCGCTATGGTACGAACCGTGATTGTGCAGGATGGTTTCAAGGTGATCGAGGCGAGCGATCCAATCGAGCAAAAGTGGACGATATGGGCAAATAAATGAGACTCGTAAAACTGATTGCCAACCTCGGTTACGGCAGCCGCAAAGAAGTCGCCGCGATGTTCCGCGAAGGTCGTATCACCACCGCCGATGGTGATGTTTTGTACGCCGACGACAAGGTCGTGCATGCCGAAATTTATATCGACGAGCAGCCGCTCGATCCGCCGCCCGGCCTAGTGTTGATGCTCAACAAACCACTCGGCACGATTTGCTCGACCAAGGACAAGGGACGCGTCGTCTACGATTTGCTGCCACCGCGTTATCGCGAGCGCAGCCCAAGCTTGTCGACGGTGGGACGACTGGATCGGGAAACTTCGGGTTTGTTGTTGTTCACCGACGATGGCGCGCTGTTGCACCGGATCATTTCGCCACGTGCAAAAGTGGCAAAAGTATACGAAGCAACACTCGCACAGGATCTGCGCGGCGACGAAGGCGAAATTTTCGCCGCTGGCACGCTCATGCTCGAATCGGAACAGACGCCGCTCGCGCCGGCCGAACTCAAAGTGCTCGGCCCACGTCACGCGACGGTTACCGTTACTGAAGGTCGTTACCATCAGGTGCGGCGCATGTTCGCCGCAGTCGGCAATCACGTCGAAACGCTACGGCGCATTTCGGTTGGCCGACTGCTGCTCGGCGATCTTGCGGATGGTGCGTGGCACGCGCTTGATGCGGGAGATGTCGTCCTTATATTCTCGTGATGCAACCACTTCATTTCGATAATTCTTTTGTGCGTGAGTTGCCCGGTGATCCGCAACCGGGATCACAGCGGCGACAGGTGAACGGCGCGTTGTATTCGCGGGTGGATCCGACTCCCGTGAGCGCGCCGCGTTTGCTCGCCCACTCTGCAGAAGTGGCGGCGCTTCTTGGCATCAGTGAAGCCGATGTCGCATCGGCACAGTTCGCTCAGGTGTTTGCCGGCAATGCCTTGTTGCCGGGCATGCAGCCTTTCGCGGCCAATTACGGCGGTCATCAGTTCGGCCATTGGGCGGGACAGCTTGGCGATGGCCGTGCGATCACGCTTGGTGAATCCATCAATACCATCGACCAGCGTTGGGAGCTGCAACTCAAGGGCGCCGGGCCGACGCCGTATTCGCGCACTGCCGATGGCCGTGCGGTGTTGCGCTCATCGGTGCGCGAGTTCTTGTGCAGCGAGGCGATGCATCACCTCGGTGTGCCGACCACGCGCGCGCTCTGCTTGATCGGCTCGGGCGAGCAGGTGATGCGAGACATGTTCTACGATGGCAACGCGAAGGCCGAGCCGGGTGCGATCGTGTGTCGGGTCGCGCCGTCGTTCATCCGTTTCGGCAATTTCGAATTGCCGGCTTCACGCAACGATATCGCGTTATTGCAGCAGCTTGTAGATTTCACCATCCATCGCGATTTTCCCGAACTTGTATCAGGCAAAAAGAGCACCGAGCAGCAACGCGGCGACTGGTTCGCGCGAATCTGCGAGCGCACCGCGCAGATGGTCGCGCACTGGATGCGCGTGGGTTTTGTGCACGGCGTGATGAACACCGACAACATGTCGATCCTCGGCCTGACCATCGACTACGGCCCGTATGGCTGGATCGACGATTACGATCCGGATTGGACGCCGAATACCACCGATGCGCAAGGCCGCCGTTATCGTTTCGGCCAGCAGCCGCATGTCGCGTACTGGAACCTGAGCAAGCTTGCACAGGCGCTTTTTCCGGCGTTCGATTCGCCCGATCCGCTGCAGGCCGGATTGCAGCATTATGCCGATACATATGCACGACTCGATCGCGACAATATCGCGCGCAAACTCGGCTTGACCGAATGCCGCGACGACGACATGGCGTTGATGCGTTCGCTGCAAGCGCTATTGCACTCGGCAGAAGTGGACATGACGCTGTTCTTCCGCGCACTGGCCGATGTCGATTTGCAAACACCGAGTCTTGCTCCGTTGCGCGGGGCATTTTACGACGAGGCGAAAATGCAGCATGCCGAAGCGGAATTCAACGAGTGG
>JAYVLO010000165.1:0-26368 GCA_043759455.1 Pseudolysobacter sp. | reverse complement strand
ACTTTTTTGTGACGACGGCGTGCGGTAACGCCTTTTTTGACTCGTGCCATTTCTCAATGCTCCCTTAAAGGTACGGCAGCATGCGAGCGACGCGACCGGCGTCCTCAGCACGTACGTGGTTGGTGGCGCGCAAACCACGCTTACGCTTGGTCGACTTCTTGGTCAGAATGTGGCTCTTGAAGGCATGTCCGCATTTGAACTTGCCGGAAGCCGTCTTGCGGAACCGCTTGGCAGCGGCCCGATTGGTCTTCATCTTGGGCATAACACTAACTCCGTGAGGTGTTTCGTGACTGATGCGAGCGATGGCCTGGGCCATGCTTTCCGTCCTGCTCGAATCGGCGATAAGCCCCGACGATTAAGTCCGGGCGGGTTCCAGATCTTGCGTGTGCTTCCCAAGCCACAGCCGGGAACCGCGTATTCTGCCGCAATGCGAGAGTAAATTCCAGCATTGCCGGCCTTTGGCCAACAATTCTTACCACATAGACAACTTTCGCGCGGCTTATTTTTTCTTCGGCGCGATCATCATGACCATCTGACGGCCTTCGAGGCGCGGATAACTTTCGATCACCGCATCTTCAATGATATCGGCCTGGATGCGCTTGACCATAAGCTCGCCGAGTTCGGTATGCGCCATTTCTCGACCCTTGAAGCGGATCGTGATCTTGACCTTGTCGCCTTCTTCGAGAAAGCGCTTCAGATTACGCATCTTGACGCTGTAATCACCGTCTTCGGTGGAGGGGCGGAACTTCAGTTCCTTGATCTCGACCTGTTTCTGTTTTTTCTTCGCGGCGTGCGCTTTTTTCTGCTGCTCAAACTTGAACTTGCCGAAATCCATGATGCGGCAGACCGGCGGATCGGCGGTCGGTTGAATCTCGACCAGATCGAGGCCGAGTTCTTGCGCCATGCTCAACGCTTCGTCGCGCGTCATGACTCCGGCTTGCTCGCCTTCGGCGTCGATCACGCGGACGCGCGGGACGCGGATTTCCAGGTTCTTGCGATTAGTCTTATCGGTGGCGATTAGTGAATCCTCCAGCAAACCTATCAGGATGTTGAATACGGACGCTCCTGCCCGTTTTCAACTCGACGCGCACGGAATCGTTCCGCGCTTGCCGCCAACGCTTCAATCAAAACGATGAATGAGGCGCGTACGATCCGTCCGTGGATCGTTCCAGCATTGTTGCCAACTGGGATCTAGCTCAGTGCAAAGCTTCGGCGCGCAGGCGCTCGGCAAACTCGGCAGCCGTCATAATACCCAGATCTTCGCCGTTGCGCATACGCACGGTAACGGTTCCGTTCTCTTTTTCGCGATCACCCGCGACCAGCAGATACGGAACTTTTTGTAAGGTGTGTTCGCGGATTTTATAGCCTACTTTCTCGTTTCTCAAGTCGGATTGTACGCGGAAACCTTGCTGCACAAGGGTTTGCGTGAACCGATCGACATAATCGGCCTGTGCATCGGTGATATTCAGCGCCATTGCCTGCACCGGCGCGAGCCACGACGGCAGGTTGCCGGCATGGTGTTCGATCAAAATTCCGATGAACCGCTCCATCGAGCCGACGATCGCACGATGCAACATGACGGGCGTCTTGCGGCTCGAATCCTCGGCCACGTATTCCGCGCCGAGAAGGCCGGGCATCGAAAAATCGACCTGCATCGTGCCCACTTGCCACGCGCGACCGAGCGAATCCTTCATGTGGTATTCGATCTTCGGGCCGTAGAACGCGCCTTCGCCGGGCAACTCTTCCCAATTCACGCCGCAAGCGCGCAACGCGGAACGCAAGGTATCCTCCGCTTTGTCCCACACTTCGTCGGTACCGATACGCTTGTCCGGCCGCAGCGCGAGCTTGAGCGCGATATCGCTGAAACCGAAATCGCCGTAGACATGCATCGCCTGGGTATGAAACGCCGTTACTTCGCCTTCGATCTGCGCATCGGTGCAGAAAATATGGCCGTCGTCCTGGGTGAATCCGCGCACGCGCATGATGCCGTGCAACGCGCCGGACGGTTCGTTGCGATGACATGCGCCGAACTCACCATAACGGATCGGCAATTCGCGATAGCTGTGCAAGCCGTGATTGTAAATCTGCACGTGGCCCGGACAATTCATCGGCTTGAGGGCGTAGTCGCGGTTCTCCGATGACGTCGTGAACATGTTGTCGCGGTAATTTTCCCAGTGCCCGGTTTTCTGCCAGAGCGATTGATCGAGAATCTGCGGGCAACGCACTTCCTGATAACCGCTGGCGCGATAAACGCGGCGCATGTATTGCTCCACGACCTGCCAGATCGCCCAACCTTTCGGATGCCAAAACACCAGCCCCGGCGCTTCCTCCTGCATGTGGAACAGGTCCAGCGCCTTGCCAATTTTGCGATGATCGCGTTTCTCGGCTTCTTCGAGCAGATGCAGGTAGGCATCGAGATCGGCCCTGTTGAGCCAGGCTGTACCGTAGATGCGCGTGAGCATTGCGTTGTTGTGGTCGCCGCGCCAATATGCACCGGCCACTTTCATGAGCTTGAATGCTTTCAGCTTGCCGGTGGAGGGCACATGCGGGCCACGGCAAAGATCGATGAAATCGCCTTGAGCGTAGAGCGACAAATCCTCGTTGGCCGGAATACTCTCGATGATCTGCGCCTTATATTCCTCGCCTTTTTCGCGAAAGAAAACCGTCGCCGCATCACGCCCCATGACTGAGCGCGTGACGCCGAGATTTTCCTTGGCGATCTTTTCCATTTCCTTTTCGATGACGACCAGATCGTCTGGCGTAAACGGGCGCTCGAACGCGAAGTCGTAGAAAAATCCGTTCTCGATGACCGGACCGATCGTCACCTGCGCTTTCGGAAACAATCGTTGCACGGCCTGCGCCAGAAGATGCGCGGTGGAGTGGCGAATGATTTCGAGTGCGTCGGCATGTTTCTCGGTGACGATTTCGAGCGAGGCATCGTGATCGATGACAAAACTCGTATCAACCAGCTTGCCATCGACCTTGCCGGCAAGCGCTGCCTTGGCCAGGCCAGCGCCGATCGAGGCGGCCACGTCCTGCACGGAAAGGGCTTGCTCGTAATTGCGTTTGCTGCCGTCGGGTAGCGTGATATTCAACATGATAAAACCTGTATCGGATGCAATAAAAAAGGGCGCCAAGCGCCCTGACAAAAATGCGTCATGCGGCGGTCCGCATGCGCTTGGCAGCGCTCAGCAGAGATAACGAATTCGAGAAGTTCGAGTAGCCATGTCACACGCTCGACCTGCGACGACGCGCAAGCCTCCTGCAAGTTGGAAATCACAAACCGATCGCAACGCTCAAGCTGCGACGCGAACCGTAGAGCATAGCTCAGCGTGTTTCAACGCTCAACCGATGCGCATCGGATGAGCGGCCTTCCTCAAGAAAATCAGCCGAAAAAAGTGCGGAGCCGGCCTGTAAGCCGGGTCCTGTCGTGAACAGTCATTCGTCTAGGCCTGACGTCGCCGTCAGGCTCAAGCGACCAACCCGGGAGCGACGCGGGCCGCGTCATAGCTCCCCTATTTGGTCTTGCTCCGGGTGGGGTTTACCATGCCATGCGGCGTTGACCCCGCACGCGGTGCGCTCTTACCGCACCGTTTCACCCTTACCTGATCCGCTTGCGCGGCCATCGGCGGTTTGCTTTCTGTTGCACTGGCCGTCAGTTCACACTGCCCAGGCGTTACCTGGCACCCTGCCCTATGGAGCCCGGACTTTCCTCGAAATACTTGCGTATCGCGCGACTGTCCGGCCGACTCCGCGGCGGCAGTGTAACTGATCGTGCGCAACATCAGCGGATTAAGATTTTTTCGCGTGCAGTGGCGATGCAATCCATTGCAGCCCGATCGGATCGGTCAAAGAATGATCGGGCGATCGGATAATTCGTTCGGATTTTTTTCGCCCACGGCCAACGGAAAATATTTCGCCAACAGCGAGCTGATCGCTTCGATGCCGACAATCACGCCTTGCTCGAATTCACCGAGCGCGAACCGTTGTTGCATCTCGCCGCAGATGAATTCCCAAGCGGTATTGCCGACCACGGCGTGGATCGCGCGATCGGCGACGATCTCGACACGACGATCCGCCAACAGCAGATAAATCAACACACCGCTGTTGTGCGTGGTATCCCAAACGCGCAGCAGACTGAACACATTGCGCGCGCGTTGTGCGGCGTCAACTTTGGCAAACACCGCACGGGGCGGCAGTGCGTTTTCCACCGCAAAAACAATTTGCCCACCATGCGTGGTCTCGCTAGCAACGATGGTTTGCTGGATGCGCTGCATGCTCACCGTCGGAAAAAAACGATGCGCCGCATGACCCGCAAAAAGATGCCGCAGCATTCTGCGCATGACCATGATCACCAGCTCCCCGACGCGCCGCCGCCACCAAAACTGCCGCCGCCACCGCTGAAGCCGCCTCCGCCTCCGCCACCGAAACTGCCACCGCCACCAAACCCGCCGATGCCGCCGCGCGAAGCCAGCGCTCCGCCGGTCGACGCGAGTAGTCCGAACAGAAAACCGCCGGCACCGATCGCCAGTGCGATCAATAACGATCCAATCGCCCACCATGCCACGCCGGCCGCCGCGATGCCGCACAAACCGCCGCGCAGCAACGTCGGCAAACCTCCGCCGATGCCGCGCAGGAACACGGCGACAAACCACGCCATGAATATCGCGGGAAGCCACGTACCGGAATTGTCGCTGGTGTTCTGTTGCGTGCCCTGATGTGCCTGCCATACCGGCGGCAACGCTTCGCCATCAATGAGTTTGCCCAATGCTTGTGTGCCGGCTTCGATGCCGCCGGCGAAATCATTCTGGCGAAATTTCGGCGCGATGTAGTCGCGGATGATGCTCGCAGCAAGCACATCGGTGATCGCACCTTCGAGGCCATAACCCACCTCGACGCGCAACTTGTGATCGTTTTTCGCGACCAGCAGGATCACGCCGTCATCGATCTTTTTTCCGTCGGCGGACTTGCGTCCGATCTTCCACGCGTTGGCGACACGAATGCTGTAATCCTCGATTGCCTCGGGCTGGGTGCTGGGTAGGATCAGCACGACCAGTTGGCTGCCTTTGCGTTGTTCGAGGGCAGCGAGTTCGGATTCGAGTTGCTGTGTTTGTGGCGCCGATAGGGTGTTGCTCAGATCGGTGACTCGGGCTTTCAGCATCGGGATTGCGACGAGGCCATTCGCAGTATCGGCATGGACGTTATCGCGGTGAAAAAGCGCGAGCAACGACAGGCTGACGCACAGCGAGCGCAATCCCGGCCCAGCTATCGCGAGTAAACGCACGCCGGTTTCAGTGTTGCACAGGTGCGGGAGCAGGCGGTGGCGTTGCCCGCACAGGCGGCGTGGCGGGCTTGTCAAAACTCACGGTCGGTGCGGTCGAAATCGCTTTTTCATTCTCGACGGCAAAGTTCGGCTTGACGCCATAACCGAACATCCGCGCCGTGATATTTTGCGGAAAACTGCGCACGTACGTGTTGTAGCCCTGCACCGATTGTACAAAGCGATTGCGCGCCACAGTGATGCGATTTTCGGTGCCTTCGAGCTGCGATTGCAGGTTCTGGAACAAGGCGTCGGATTTCAGCTGCGGATAATTTTCGGTCACTACCAGCAAGCGCGACAACGCGCCGGAAAGCTCGCTCTGCGCGGCCTGGAATTTGCTCAGCAGCGCGGGATCATTAAGCACTTCGGGCGTCATGTTGAGCTTGCCGACACTGGCGCGCGCTTCGGTGACCTTGATCAGCACATCCTGCTCTTGCTGCGCATAACCCTTGACCGTATTCACCAGGTTCGGTACGAGATCTGCGCGCCGTTGATATTGATTGAGCACTTCCGACCAGGCGGCCTTCACGTCCTCGTCTTTTTGCTGGATCGCGTTATAACCGCAGCCGGAAAGCAGCGAGAGAATCAACAGCAGCAGCGCTGCGCGTAACAGGGTCATGGCTCTCTCCGATGGAAACGCTTCGATGCCCGATTGTGGCGGATCCGCGCAGAGAATCCAATGTGCGCGAAAGGCGGCGTTGGCCTGGCTTCAGCTCGCGCCGCGCTTGGCGCGCTTGCGTTGGGCGAACTGGTTGAGCGCCTCGACACTGAGCGAGAACGCCATCGCGCAATATAGGTAGCCGCGCGGAATGTGGATTTCGAATCCTTCGGCGATAAGCACCACGCCGACCAGCAAGAGAAAGGCGAGCGCCAGCATCTTTACGGTCGGATAGCGCTCGATGATTTCGCCCATCGTGTCCGCGGCGAAGATCATCACCACCACCGACAACACGATCGCTGCCACCATCACCGGGATGTTGCTGACCATACCCACGGCGGTGATGACCGAATCGAGCGAGAACACGATATCGATCACTGCGATCTGCGCGATCACCAGTCCGAAACTGGCGACCACATGCACATGCTTGGAATCCTCGGCACCACCAAAAATGGCGTCGTGGATTTCCATTGCGCCCTTGACGATCAGGAAGATACCGCCGCCGATCAGGATCAGGTCGCGGATCGATATTTCCTGGCCGAAAAATTCGAACAGGCTGAAATGCGTGTCGTCCATGCGCGACAGATATGCCAGCGACAACAGCAGTAGAATGCGTGTGCCACAGGCCAGCGCAAGACCGAAGCGGCGTGCCAGCGAGCGGCGCTGGACCGGCAGCTTGCTGACCGCGATCGAGATGAAAACCAGATTGTCCACGCCGAGCACGATTTCGAGTGCGCTCAGCGTCAACAAGGCGATCCACATCTGCGGGTCGAACAAAAAGCTCAAGAGGGCAACGCTCCAAAGCGCAAGGAACGGATTAGAGGCGTTGCCACAATATCAGCCCCCAGCACAGCATCACATTGAGCATCAACAGGAACACGGCAGCGGAACCCATGTCCTTGGCGCGCCCGGCAAGCTCGTGAAATTCCGGACTCACCTTGTCGACCACGGCTTCGACCGCGGAGTTCAACAACTCGGCGGAGAGCACGAGCAGCAGACTACCGACAAGGATCGCTTTTTCGACGCCGCCATGTCCGAGCCACAAGCCCAGCGGTGCAAAAATGATGAACAGATAACCTTCGAGCCGGAATGACGACTCATAACGCCAGCCGGCCTGCAATCCTTTGGCCGACCACACTAGCGCCTTGCCGATCTGGCGCGGACCGCGCGGTAATGAGCTCGCCATGATTCAACCGTTCAGCCGGTTGGGCATTGTTTTATGCCACATGCGTTTCTGGCCGGTACGACAGGTTGAAATCCCTCGCCGCCTTGACGTCGTCGAGACGCCGCACTGGCGTGCTGTACGGTGCACCTTTCATTTTTTCCGGATCCTGCGCGGCTTCTTTCAGCAGGCCGATCATGACGTCGATGAAATTATCGAGGGTTTCCTTGCTCTCGGTTTCGGTCGGTTCGATGAGCAGGCATTCCGGCACGAGCAATGGGAAATAATTGGTCGGCGCATGGATGTTGTGATCGAGCAGCGACTTCGAGAAATCCAGTGCGGTGATGCCGTTTTCCTTCTTCTGCCGCGCCACCGTGACGATGAATTCGTGGCTTGCGCGACGCCCCGGATAACCAAGGTCGAAACCCGCCTGCTGCAAGCGATGCATGATGTAGTTGGCGTTGAGCGTGGCGTATTCCGCAACCCGGCGCATACCTTCGCGACCGAGCAAGCGCGCGTAAATATACGCACGCAACAACACACCCGCGTTACCGGCAAAACTGCTCAGCCGACCGATCGATAGCGGACGATCTTTCTTGCGAATCCAGCCGAAGGTTTCATCGGCGCGTTTCTCGACCATCGGAGTCGGCAGGAATGGCTTCAATCGCTCCGACACACCCACCGCGCCCGCGCCCGGACCGCCGCCGCCATGCGGCGTCGAGAAGGTCTTGTGCAGGTTCATGTGGATCGCATCGAAACCCATGTCGCCCGGTCGTACCTTGCCGAGGATCGCATTCAGATTGGCGCCGTCGTAATACAGCAAACCGCCGGCTTCGTGCACGAGTTTGGCGATCTCGCTGATACGTCGTTCGAACAAACCGAGTGTCGACGGATTGGTCAACATGATGCCGGCGGTTTTCGGCCCGAGCACCTGCTTCAATGATTCGATATCGACGTCGCCGTTCTTGTCGGTCTTGATCTCGCGCACCACACAACCGCACATGATCGCGGTCGCCGGATTGGTACCGTGCGCGGCGTCCGGCACGATGATTTCGTTGCGCTCGAGATCACCGCGATGCTTGTGATACGCCATAATCATCGCCACGCCGGCGAATTCGCCTTGCGCGCCTGCCATCGGTGTCAAAGACACGCCGCCTTTCATGCCGGTGACGTCGGCGAGAATTTCCTGCAGCTCATACATGCAACTCAGAAAGCCCTGCGACAACGAGTCCGGCGCATACGGATGACGCGCGAGAAATCCATCGAGCATCGCCAGCGAATTGCACGCGCGCGGGTTGTATTTCATCGTGCACGAACCGAGCGGATAAAAATGCGTGTCGATCGAAAAATTCTTGCGCGACAGATTGGTGTAATGACGCACCGCCTGCAATTCGGACACTTCCGGCAAACCGATCTCGCTGCGACGCAGAAACTGCTTCGGCACATCGGCAGGCACATCAACAGCGGCGGCAAGCTGGGCAGCCGCAGTGCGGCCTGGCTGGGAAAGTTCGAAAATTAACATGGGTCAAGGCTCGGGATGCGAAGGCGCAAGACCCATATGATGCCACACTGCCATCGGTGTGAGCAGACGCTACAGCCCCTCCCGCCGCGATCATGGCAAACCAATCGGCGTGGCTTTGGTTGATGCCCATGCACGCACCCTGTTCCGGATAATCGGATCACTGTTGTGCTGGGGCTTGACAGTCGCCACGAATACCACTCAAATGGGTGGTATGGATAATCTCACCGATAAACAGCAGGCGATTCTCGATTTCATCCGCAGCACGATCGCGGAACACGGTTACCCGCCCTCCAATGCCGAGATCGCCGATGCGTTCGGGCTGCGCGAACGCGCCACCGTGCGCCAGCATCTGCAGGCCTTGCAGACCAAGGGCGCGATCGAGATCAGCCCGGGCATTGCACGCGGTCTGCGGCTGGTCGAGGCAGCCAATACATCCAGCGCAAATATACGTTCGGACTATCTCGAGTTGCCGCTGGTCGGTCGGGTTGCCGCGGGCTTGCCGATTACCGCCGATGCGAATCTGGAAGGCCACTTCGCGATCGATCGCGCGTTTTTTCATCCACGACCGCATTTCCTGCTGCGCGTTGAAGGCCAGAGCATGCGCGACATCGGCATTCTCGATGGTGATTTCATCGCCGTACATCGTAGCCCGGTCGCCGAAGAAGGCCAGGTAGTGGTCGCGCGCATCGAGGATGAAATTACGATCAAGCGCTTTCGCCGGCGCGGTTCGAAAATCCTGCTGCTGCCGGAAAACCCCGATTACCAGCCCATCACAGTCGATCCCGCGCGCGAGGACTTCGCCATCGAGGGCCTGTATGTCGGCGTGATCCGGAGGACATGAAATGAGTGCGACGTTTGCCCAAACACCGATCCGCCGTACCAATGCAGCGCTCATGCAAATTCATGCGCGGGCGCGTGACGGCCTGTCCACCGGCTGGCCACAACTGGATGTTTTGCTACCCGGTGGCGGCTGGCCCGCAGGTGGCCTGACCGAAATCTTGAATGCGCGTGGCAGTATCGACGCGATGAGTCTGTTGTTGCCCGCGCTGGCCGCGTTGACCCATGTCGCAAGGCGCGTCGTGCTGATCGAACCGCCCACCCTGCCCTCGGTGCAGAACTTGCGCCAGCACGGCATCCGCAGCGAGTTTTTGCATGTGATAAAAAACGAAGCGCAAGCTGACCGTTGGAGCGCGGAACAATACTTGCGCACCGGTTGCGCCGCAGCGGTATTGCTGTGGGCACATCCGAACGACGCTCCGCGTTCGCGCGAATTGCAGCAAGCCGCTGCGGCCGGTGCAAGTCATGCGTTTGTAATTCGCAACATCGATCAGGCGCAGCAGATCAGCCCGGCCGACCTGCGCGTGGCGGTTGGCCGCGATCAGCGCGGCATGACTGTAAACGTACTGCGTTGTCGCGGCTTGCACAAACCAGCGACGGTCATACTGCCAGTCGCGAACAATTACTGAAAGTCATGCGCGCCCTGCCGCGTGATCCATCAGGCGCTGCTTGATCGGGGCGAGCGCATTTAATGCAGCCAGTCCGAACCCGCGCGCCATGACCAACGGCGTGCTGGTATGGCCGAACAAGCGATGGATCGCATCCAAGCCCCATCCCGCCAATGCATTTTCGCTGCGACGCTGACGCTCATAAGCGCGTAAGGTCGAATTGCTTCCTGGATCGCGCTCGTTGTCGACGGCACGCTTGAGCACATCGCATAACGCGGTGACATCACGCAGGCCGAGATTGACTCCCTGCCCGGCCAGTGGATGCACGACGTGCGCGGCGTCACCCATCAACACCAGACGTTCGGCGATATAACGCTCGGCCAGTTGCAGGCGCAACGGAAAACTGGCGCGCGCACTGCAAGCCGCGATGGCACCGAGGCGAAAATCAAACGCCGCGCCCAATTCGGTACAAAACGCGACATCGTCCAGCGCAAGCAATTCTTCCGCTTGTTGCGTCGGCGCCGACCACACGATCGAGCAGCGACTGTCCGCGAGCGGTAAAAACGCGAGCGGACCGCCCGGCAAAAAACGCTGCCACGCGGTGTGCTCGTGCGACCGCTCGGTCGCCACATGCGCGACCACGGCGCGCTGATCGTAAACATGTCGGGCGATGGCGATACCCGACCATTCGCGCAGCGGCGAAGTCAGACCGTCGGCGGCAATGACCAAACGCGTGCGCAGACGTGTGCCATCGGCCAGAACCACAATACGCGCCTGTTCGGCGGATTCGAGTGAGACGATCTTTACCGGACAAAACAGCGCTACCGAACTCGCGCTCAAAACCTGCCAGAGCATATGCTGAATCAGGCGGATCTCGACGATATACCCGAGCGCCGCATCACCGCGATCTGCCGCGTCGAAATTCAATTCACCCGCAGCGCTGGCATCCCACACCCGCATGCGCCGATACGCCGATGCGCGCGCGGCGCGTATGGACGTCCAGACGTCCAGATTCTCAAACAATTTTATCGACGACGGCGCGAGCGCGACCACGCGCAAATCCACTTCATCGTGCGCCAGCCAAGGCCTGGGCGCGCGTTCTTCCACCAGCGCCACACGCAAACCCTGGCGCATCAACAGCAGGGCTGCCGCGCTGCCGACCATACCGGCGCCAACGACCACGACATCGAATAGTTCACGCCGATTCATGGCGCGACTCCACGCACATCGCTTGCGTGCAGATCGCGCTCACGCGGATCGATACCACGCAACAGCAACGGTACTTCGCCGCGAAATCCCATGCCGCGCAGCGCGATCATTTGCTTGAGTGGCGCGATCCGATCCAGCGCCAGCATGCCCAGCGAACGCAAGATCCGCAGCGGCAAAAATTCATTGCCGAACAAACGTACGAGGCCATCACTGAAAGCGATCACGCCGCTACGATCTGGTTCGCGGCGCGCCGCATACTCTGCGAGCAGTGAAAGCGCGCCTGGATCGGCGTCGTTACGTTTTGCGTTTATCAGCAATTCGGCCAGAGTCAAAGCATCGCGCAAACCCAGATTAAAACCCTGCGCGCCGATCGGATGCACGGTCTGCGCGGCGTTGCCGATCAGCACGATTCGCGACGCAGTCACGCTCTGTGCCTGTGTGCGACGCAACGAATAATGCACACGTTTTCCAATGCGCGCGAGGCGGCCTAGCCGATAACCGAAACGCTGCTGCGCGAGATCGAGAAAACGCGCGTCGTCAAGCGCAGCGATCTCACCGGCTCGCTCGCTCGGCACCGTCATTACCAATCCGGCGCGGCGCTCGCTCAGCGGCAATAACGCCACTGGCCCGGAGTCTGTGAAGCGCTCGTAGGCGCAACCATCCATCGTCCGCTCGGGCGTGAGCGTGGTGACGAAAGCGGTTTGCGCGTAGTCGTATTGATCAACCGCAATGCCGAGTGTTTTGCGCACAAATGAATCGCTGCCGTCCGCGCCGACCAGCAGTCGCGTGTAAAGTCGGCGTGTGCCTTCGATGGTTTTTATATCCAGCATGATTCGATCTGCGCTCGTCTCGATCGCGGTCACGCTGGCCGGACAAATTCGCTTCAGCGTCGCGCACTCTCGCAACCGTGCGAGCAACGCGTTGCCGAGCTCGCGTGCCGGTATCACTGCGCCGAAATCCGTGACGTCATGCTCCGCAGCGTTTAATCGCACCGCACCGAATTCGCCACGCCGCGTGATATGGATGCGCCTGATCGGTGTGGCCGTCGTACCGACGAACGACCACACGCCAAGCGCGCTCAGCGCATTAACGCTGGCTCGCGCCAATGCCAAGTTGCGCTCGTCGTAACTCGGCTGGTGATCGGCCTTGCTGCTGATCGCCTCGACCTGCGCGACCGACCAGCCAGCACCGTCCAGGGCGATCGCCAGGCTCGCACCGACGAGACCGCCGCCTACGATCACGACATCGTAATCCTGCTGTTCTGAAATCATGCAAGGATGATACGCGAAGCGCACGCCTAACTCGAAACGTACCGCGCGTTGAGACGACATCGCGCAAAATGATCGCCACTCGAGGCACCGCGTCACGGGTGCATTGCCCCTATTTGCGGTGCACTCGGACTGCTGCATCTGCCGCTTTGCAGTATGCTACGGACCTGCAGAAATTTTTTCCTACCGCTTTCGGAGAACACCGGTTATGCACCATGCAATCCAGGCTCATCCTTTCTCGCCGCGCTTTCTGGTGTTGGCCGGCATGATTGTGTTGGCTGTGGCGACCCGCCTGGTGGTGGCATTCGTACCCGGTGCATTGCCGTGGAATTTCACGCCCGTGGAGGCGATCGCATTGTTCGGTGGCGCCTATTTCAGCGATCGCCGTATTGCGATCATCGTGCCGCTCACGGCGATGCTGCTGTCCGATCTGATCATCGGCCTGCACGACATGATTCCGGTGGTGTATGGCTGTATCGCGTTGACTACGGTGCTCGGCTATTCGCTGCGCGGCCGAGTCAGCGCCTTGCGTGTATCGAGTTATGCGATAGCCAGTGCGCTGTTGTTTTTCGCGATCACCAATGGTGCGTTATGGCTGATGCATGGCCAGCCGTATTGCAATGCCGACCTGGCCTCGTGTTATGCCGCCGGACTGCCGTTTCTGAAAGGCACGATGGCCGGCACCTTGCTGTGGAGTGCATTGCTGTTCGGTAGTTTCGAACTGTTGCGCAAACAATGGCCGGTGCTCGAAGCGACGGCTGCCTGAATCTTCCAGCTCGACACTCGCACTGAATAAGTTTCCACCTCTGCTTGATCGTACATGGGTAATCGACTCTCAAAAATTTATACCCGCACCGGCGATGACGGTACCACCGGGCTTGGCGACGGAACCCGCGTCGCCAAGGATTCGGCGCGCGTCGCGGCGTACGGCACGGTCGACGAACTCAACAGCACGCTTGGTGTGGTGCTGGCGAATGCGCTGCCCGATGCCGTACGCGAATGCCTCACCCAAGTGCAGCACGACTTGTTTGATCTCGGCGGCGAGCTGTGCATTCCGGGCATGGCTTTGGTGCACGCATCGGACATCGAACGGCTCGAAAATATTCTCGACGGCTTCAATGACGATCTGCCTGCGCTCAAGGACTTTATCCTGCCGGGCGGCGGCATGGCAGCGAGTTGCTGCCATGTATCGCGTACCGTCGCGCGTCGCGCCGAACGCGAACTGGTCACGCTTGCGCGTAACGACAACGTGCGGCCCGAGGCAATCCAGTATGTCAATCGCCTGTCGGATCTGCTGTTCGTGATCGCACGCGTCCTTGCCCGCGAATCGGGCCACGGCGAAGTGCTGTGGCAACACGAACGCCGCAAGCGCGCGCCGTGAAGAATCATGATCGCCGCGCTCTATACGCATAATGTCTGCTTGCAACATCAGCCCGGTCCCGGACATCCGGAATCGCCGGCGCGACTGCAGGCCGTGCTCGCGGCGCTTGATCAAGATGCCTTCGCCGCGCTCGATCGCATCGAAGCGCGACCCGCGACACGCACCCAGCTCGAACGTGTGCATACGGCAGCATTGATAGAGTCGATCTTCGCCCAGTCGCCGCAACACGATTGCGTGCGGCTCGATCCCGACACGGTCATGTCGCCGCATTCGTTGAGCGCCGCGCTGCATGCGGCCGGCGCGGTAAGCATGGCGATCGACGCAGTGATCGCTGGCCGCATTCGTCGCGCGTTTTGCGCGGTGCGTCCGCCGGGCCATCACGCCACGCACGATACCGCGATGGGATTTTGCCTGTTCAACAATATCGCGGTTGGTGCCGCGCATGCACTTGCGATGCATGGGATTGAGCGTATCGCGATTGTCGATTTCGACGTGCATCACGGTAACGGCACGCAGGATATTTTCTGGAACGATCCGCGCGTGCTGTATGTTTCCAGCCACCAGTTTCCGCTGTATCCCGGCACGGGCGCGCGCAAAGAAATCGGTGCCGGCAATATCGTGAATGCGCCGCTGGCGCCGGGCGCCGGTTCGGCCGATTTCCGCCGTGCCTACGTGGAGACTTTATTGCCAGCGCTCGATCGTTTCGCACCGCAACTGCTGCTGATTTCGGCCGGATTCGATGCGCATCGGCTCGACCCGCTGGCGAATCTGAATCTGGAAACCGACGATTACGCGTGGATCACGCAGCGGCTGGTGGAAATCGCAGAACGCCATGCGCACGGACGGATTGTTTCTAGCCTCGAAGGCGGCTACAGCCTCACCGCATTACGCCAGAGCAGCGCGGCACATGTGCTGGCGCTGCTGGGTTGATCTGAAAAACTGCAGTGATCCCGATGGCCGATAACGGTCGCATCGTGATCACTGCCTGCGTTCGTACCCAATCTTATTCGACGTCGAACTCGATGCCGCCAACGATGCCTGCGACCAGGTTGTAGATCGCCGCGCCAATCAAACCGGCGATGAATCCGATGACACCATAAATGATAGGCGCCAGTATCAATATCAAAACGCCACCTGCCATCACGCTCCCAAGCTGACTATTGCCAGCGAGACTGGCGAACATCGAGCCGAACAGCAAAAAGATCAACGCGAAAATCAAGGCAAACAAAGCCATCGTGCAGCCTTGAAAGATAGCCAGCTTGAGCACGCCGATACGTTTGATAATCATGACAACTCCCCGTTGTAGTGTGATTTGACCCGCCGCAACGAGCGGGCGTGGCGACCTTAGTCGCAGCGCGCCGGCAACGCAAGTCGCAGCATCGAGAACGGAATTTGTCGGTCCGGAAAGATCCAATCGCGGTGCTCGGCTCAGCACGCTTTAGCGCAATCCGTGGAATCGCAGGCTGCCCGGCTTGCCCATATACGCGACAACTACACGCTATCAGTGATCGCAAAATGCGCTGATTTGCCGCCGACTATGGCTTTCAGGCAATCTTGGCAACCTTTGCAATCCCTGAAGATCGCCACTGTGCCGTATTCCCCTCAGCTTTCGATTGCTCCGCGTCTGCTCGCACTGGCCATCACGCTGGCGTTGCCGCTCTCCGCCTGGGGCGATGACGACGTCGCTCCAGCCTGTCCGGTCGGTCAGTTTCACTGCACCAAACACGCCGATCCGTGGCGCATGTGCAAGCGTAACGACATGCTCGATTTTTTCACGCCAGGCCTGCCGGCCACGGGTGATCGCAGCAAGGTATTGACCGACATCAGTGCGAAAAAAGTCAGCCGCGCCGATGCCGATCATTCGCTGCTGGATGGCGAAGTATGGATGCAGAAACTCGATCAATTGCTGCGCGCCGACCATGCCACCTACGACAGCGTAACCACCGACTACACCGCGGATGGTCATGTGTACTACCAGGACAGCAGCATGCTGGTTGCTGCCACGCACGCCGCGGGTACCGCCACGCCGAGCACCACGCATCTCGATCACATCACCTACCAGATGTTGAAACAGCGCGGCAACGGCACCGCCACCGACGGCACGATGATCGATGCCGAACATTCGGTAATGCACGACGTGACGTATTCGACGTGTGATCCCGATGCGCGCGAATGGGAGTTCCGCGCGCGCGATCTGACAATGGATCAGGAGCAGGAAATCGGTTACGGCCACAACGTGACGATGGCCTATCACGGTGTACCGTTCTTCTGGTTTCCGTACCTGAGTTTTCCGTTGGACAATCAGCGTGAGTCCGGATTTCTGCTGCCGAAAGTGCGCTATACCAGCCGCCGCGGCCTGGACCTGACGCTACCGTATTACCTCAATCTTGCACCGAACTACGATGCGACGATTTATCCGCGCGTAATGACCGAGCGCGGCTTCATGCTCGGCGGCGAATTCCGTTACCTCACCGATTCGAGCAAGGGCAGTCTGGAATTTACCTACCTGCCGCACGACCGCGCATTTGCCGATGAGCAACACGTATTTCTCGCACAGAATTCCGGGCTGGGTTTGAGCACGTACGACGACAAACGCACCTCGTTCATCTTCAAGGATACGACCACGCTGAATGCCAACTGGTACGCGGCGATCAATATCAACCACGTCTCCGACCCGTATTATTTTCGCGATTTCGGCGACAGCCTCGTCACCAACACCACCAGCCTGCTGAGCTCCAGCGGTTATCTGTACGGCCACGGCTCGTGGTGGGACGCGAGCATCGGCGCGGACTTCTGGGAAATCACCGATCCGACCCTGCTGCAAAGCTCCGAGCCGTACAAGCGCCTGCCGCGCATCACGTTCGAAGGCGATCACGCACTGCTCGGCGGCTTGCGTGGCGGTGTGCGGTCGGAGTTCGTCGATTTCCGCAAGGGCGATACGGTCGAAGGCCAGCGCCTGGATGTCTATCCGTACCTCAGTTACCCGATCGAAGCCGCGGCATATTTCATCCGGCCGGAACTCGGTTATCGCTACACCAGTTACGATATCCGCAACACGCAATATCTGCCAAATCCGTTGCAGGATACGCAACCATCGCGCGGCGTGCCGATCGCCAGCGTCGACGCGGGTTTGGTCTTCGAGCGACCGCTGACCTTGTTCGGCGATGCCTTCACCCAGACCCTGGAACCTCGCCTGTATTACCTGCGCGTGCCGTATCGCGACCAGAACGACCTGCCGGTATTCGATACGCAATTGCCGACGCTGGATTTCGGCCAGTTATTCACGACCAATCGTTTTGTCGGCGCTGATCGCCAGTCCGATGCGAACAACCTTACACTGGCGCTGACCACACGCTTGCTCAACGCCGACGACGGTGCTGAACGCGTGTCCGCGAGCATCGGCCAGATCCGTTATTTCGATCCGCAAAAAGTGCAGTTGCCGGGCATCCAGCAGACCAACTACAACGGCTCGAACTACGTCGGCGAACTGGATATCCGGCTGAACGACCGCTGGCGTATCAAGCTCGACGAACAGTGGAATCCGAACACCCGCCAGAACGATGTGGCTTCAGTTTCGGTGCAGCATCGCTTCAACAATAATGGCATCTTGAATGTCAGCTACGATTATCGCCGTGATCTGCTCAAGCAAATCGACATCACCGCGCTGTACCCGGTATCGGATAACTGGAGCGTGGTCGGTCGGTTCGATTACTCGCTACTCAGTCATGGCGTGGTCGAATCGTTTCTCGGCGTCGAATACGACAACTGTTGTGCGGCATTCCGCGTGCTCGGTCGGCATTACCTCAAGGATCTGGCCGGGAACGATGGCAATGCGCTGTTCTTCGAGATCGAATTCAAGGGTCTCGGCCAGCTCGGTGAGAAAACCGAGACCTTCCTGCGCCGTGCTATTCTTGGCTATCAAACGCCTTAAACAACTTTGTGGCCCTCGATCAACGGCTTTGTCATTCAGGCATGCGCCCGATCGCACCCGCAAGGTATAAAGAGCTGAAAGCCGCAGACCGTTTTTTGCAGGCGTTCAGAGGTTCCCCAAAGATCTTGAACAGGTTCTAATTCGCATGATTTTCAGCAACGCTGTCCGTCCGATGCAACGTTTTTTCGCACCGATCATGTTCGCTCTTGCCTGCATCAGCACGAGTCCTGTGTTGCATGCGCAGGTTCTCGCCACCGAGCCGCTGGATCGCATTGCGGCCGTGGTCGAAGATGACGTGATTCTCAGAAGCGATCTGGATTCAGCGATTGCCAACGTGCTTGCGCAATACGCCAACAATCCGCAAAAACTGCCACCGCGCGATGTGCTTGAAACCCAGGTGCTGGAGCGTCTGGTGATGCTGCGCCTGCAGGTGCAACGCGCCAGCACGACCGGCATTCGTGTGTCCGACGCTGAAACCGAACAGGCAATGCAACGCGTCGCCGACAGCAACAAAGCCACGCTCGCGCAAATGCGCTCGTCGCTCGAAGCGCAGGGTCTGAGTTTCGACGAATTCCGCAAAACCTTGCGCGAGCAGCTGATGGTGCAAAAGCTGCAACAGCGCATCGTGCAGAGTCGCGTCAACGTCACCGATGCCGAAGTGGATACGCTCATCGCCAGCGGCGGCGGCCGCAAGGGCGAGCTGCACATTGCCAATATCCTGATTTCGGTGCCGGACGGCGCAAGCCCGGAAGCGGTGCAGATCGCCCGCGACAAGGCCGAAAAGGTGCGCAAGGAAATCGACGGAGGAATGGATTTTTCCGCAGCGGCGATCCGCTATTCGGATGGACAAAATGCAATCGAAGGCGGCGATCTCGGCTGGCGTCGTCATGACGAAGTACCCGAGGCCTTCGTCGATCTGGTGCAGAACCTCAGCCCCGGCGAAATCACGCGTCCGGTACGCGGCCCGAGTGGCTTCCACATTCTCAAGCTGGTCGACAAACGCGATCAGGGCAAGCAGGTCGTCGCCGAGTATCACGCACGCCACATCATGATCAAAACATCCGAAGTAATTACCAGTGACGAAGCGCAGAAAATGGTGCGCGCCGCGCGCAAGCGTATCGTCGACGGCGAAGATTTCGGAAAAGTCGCGAAAGAAGTTTCACAGGATGGCAGTTCGGCCAACCAAGGCGGCGAAATGGGCTGGTTCCAGACCGACCAGTACGGCCCGGTGGTGGGGAAAATCGTGGTCGGCCTGAAAGACGAGCAACTGTCGGAACCGTTCCAGACCGATCTGGGCTGGCACATCCTGCAACGTCTCGGCGAGCGCAGCACCGATCGCACCAGTGATACGGCGCGCGAGCAGGCGCGTGATACCTTGCGCAATCGCAAGGCCGAGGACGAATACGAAACTTTCTTGCGTCAGTTGCGCGCCGAATCGTTTGTCGATATCCGCCTGCCTGGTGCCGCCAAACCCGACGCGCCGGCGACCGCGGAACCGGCGAAATAAGCGGTTTCTACATCGAGCGCGCGACCGATGCTTGCGGTCGCGCGCTGATTTGATGGATCGCAGTTTTCTGGGCACGGCGTTGTTGAAAAGTGCTGCCTAAGTGCCTCGGGAGCCGACACATCATGCCTGCACCAACCTCACTCAATCCCCGCCCCTCTTTGCCACGCCTGGTTATCACGCCCGGCGAGCCCGCGGGGGTCGGCCCGGAATTACTGGCCGCACTCGCGCATAGCGATCTGCAGGCTGACCTCATCGCCATTGCCGATCCGCAGTTGCTGCGCACAGCGGCACGTGCGGCCGGACTGGCGCTAAACATCGTGCCTTATGTCGCCACAGAATACGTGCAGCAACGCGAGCGTAGCAGTCTGCGTTGCATTGCTATTCCGCTGCGCAGTGCGAGCCATGCAGGTCGACTCGATGCGGCCAACGCGGCTTATGTCATCGACACGTTGTCGCGCGCAGCAGAGGGTTGCCTCAACGCCGAATTCGATGCACTGATCACCGGGCCGGTGCACAAAAGCGTGATCAATACCGCCGGGATTGCTTTCACGGGACACACCGAATTTTTCGCCACGCGCGCGAGCGTCGATGTGGTGATGCTGCTGGCCACGCCGACTCTGCGCGTCGCGCTGGCAACCACCCATCTTTCATTGCGCAACGTGCCGGATGCGATCACGCAAGAAGGCCTGATTGCGACCTTGCGTATTCTTGATCGTGACCTGTGCGAGAAGTTTGGCATCGCCGCGCCGCGCATCGCCGTGCTCGGTCTGAATCCGCACGCTGGCGAAGGCGGTTATCTTGGCCGCGAGGAAATCGATACGATCATTCCGGCGATGGAACTCCTGCGTGCCCAGGGCATGCAATTGATCGGACCATTGCCCGCCGATACCGCGTTTGTGCCCGAGCAGCTCGCACTTTGCGATGCGGTACTCGCGATGTATCACGATCAGGGTTTGCCCGTGCTCAAGGCGCAAGGTTTCGGCGAAGCGGTCAATATCACGCTCGGACTGCCTTTCATCCGCACCTCGGTCGATCACGGCACCGCGCTGGATATCGCGGGCCGAGGCAGGGCCGATCCTTCCAGCCTCATCGCTGCAGCGCGCATGGCACTGCAACTGGTCAACACGCGTCGCACTAAAACCGCGATCTGAAATCTCGCGCCCGCAAGTTTTTCAGACGTGTTTCGTGACCACTGCGTTACTTAGAACGATAGCGGCTTTCGGTCGCAAGCCCGGCACGCGCTCGAACACCAGCGCCACCGCGAGCAATACCAAAACCAGTCCGAGCACGCTCGGCCACGCCAGCGATTCGCCGAGAAACAGGCTGCCCCAGAGTTGCGCAAATACCGGGACGAGAAACGTCACTGTGGTCGCGCGTTCGCTGCCGACATCACGCAGCAGGCGGAAGTACAACGCGTAAGCAACGCCCGTGCACAACAGTCCGAGCACGAGCAGTGCGATGATCGGCGTGAGCGCGGGCCATTGCGTCGGCACCGATGAAAACAGCATCGGCGAGAGGATCAACGCGGCTGCGGTCTGCGTGCCGGCGGCGATCGCCATCGGTTCGTTCGACGCAAAACGACGCCGCGATTCGACCGCACCAATTGCGTACAACGCCGACGCGCCGAGCGCGGCGCCGAACGCCAGCATCGTATCGATGTTCGTCTCGACCACGCCAAAACGCGCGAGCACCGCAACACCGAGCACACCGGCCAGCACGCCCGCGAGTTTCGAGCTCGACGGACGTTGCTGCTGCGTTGCCCACAGCAGCAATACGGTGAACATCGGCACGGTGGAATTCAGCACGGCTGAATATCCGGCCGGCAATTGCCGTGCGGCGACCGCGAACAACAGCAGCGGTACCCCGGCGGTCAACGCGCCGACGATCAGATAATCCTTCCAGCGTGCGCGCCATGCCAGCGGCTGCGCGAGCGAACGCCGCAACAGCTGGATGACGAGTGCACCGAGCAGCACGCGACCCGCCGCGGTAATGCCCACGCCGAGCGCCGGGACCGTGATGCGCTGGAAGATAAAAGAGCTGCCCCAGATCATGCCGAGCAACAGCAATCGCACTATGGTGGAGAGATTCATTGCTACCATCCTTGAACGACGATCTGCGACGGAAGACCCAAGTTGGGACGGCACTTCTGCCAAGGTGATTGGTGAGCGCGATGCGCAACCGGATCGAATTCGCTGATGATATTCCTAGACAATCCGCCACGGAATCGATATTTTCTCGCTATACCGGCCAATTTTCTTCACAGATGACGCAGTCCTGGCAACATCTTCCCGCATTGCGCACCTTGCGCATTTTTGAGGCCGCTGCACGTCATCTCAACTACACGCGCGCAGCGCTCGAACTGCATCTCACGCACGGTGCGGTCAGCCATCAGATCCAGTCGCTCGAGACGCAATTGAAACTGCGCTTGTTCGAGCGCAACGGTCGCCAGACCCAGCTCACCGACGCCGGCCAGCAACTCGTGCTCGGCGTGCGCGAAAGCCTCGATGCGCTCAGCATGGCGATCGGCAAGGTGCGCGAACGCGAGTCGTCGCACGTGCTCACGGTCAGCGTGACGCCGTCGTTTACATCGGCATGGCTGGTCGAACGGCTCGGTGGATTTTTGCAGCGTCATGGCAAAATCCAACTTAACCTGCAAAGTAATACCACGCTTGCCAATTTCCGTACCGACAACGTTGATGTGGCGATTCGTTACGGCGCGGGCGCGTGGCCGAATACCCTCAGCGAAAAATTGCTCGACGATGAATTGTTCCCGGTGATGAGTCCGCGCCTAAGGCGCGGCAAGTTGCCGCGCACGCCGGCGCAGCTCGCACAGTTGCCGCTGATCATCTCGGCCAACAAGTTGTGGTCGGCCTGGTTTGCGTCGGTCGGTCTGGACTACACCGAGCAGCGCAACAGCCTGCAGTTCGACGATGCCGAACTCGCATTGCAAGCGGCGATCCAGGGCCAGGGCGTGGCGCTTGGTCGCAGCTCGCTGGTCGCTGCAAAACTGCGGGCCGGTACGCTGGTCGCGCCATTTCGTGAGCGTATTCCGTCGCGATACGCGTACTATCTCGTCTATACCGAAACCAGCAAACGCAAGGCGGCCTTTCAGGCGTTTCGCGAATGGCTGCTCGCCGAGCTCATCAGTGCGCCGCCGCTGGCGCCACCACCGCCGCCCAACGACCCGTGAAATCCGATCCCGTGAAAACTTTCGATCCAACCGACGCTGCGCCGCGCCACCACAAACCGCATGTCGCGCGCAAACGCTTCGGCCAGAATTTCCTGCACGACAGCGGCGTCATCAACCGCATCGTGTTATCGATCTCGCCGCAACCGCAGGATCGCCTGATCGAAATTGGACCGGGCCAGGGCGCGCTGACGTTTCCGCTGTTGCGTGTGGCGAAAAAACTCACGGTGATCGAGCTCGACCGCGACCTGATCGAGCCGCTGCGCGAACGCGCTCGCACGCACGGCGAGATCGAAATCGTCAGCGCCGATGTGCTCAAGATCGATTTCACCGCGCTCGCGGCCGGCGGTGCGTTGCGCATCGTCGGCAACCTGCCCTACAACATTTCCACGCCGATCCTGTTCCATTGCCTGGAACACGCCGCAGTGATCCAGGACATGCATTTCATGCTGCAGAAAGAAGTGGTCGAGCGTATGGCCGCCGGCCCCGGCAGCAAGACCTACGGGCGACTCTCGGTGATGTTGCAACTGCGCTGCAAGGTCGAGCCGCTGTTCGAGGTGCCGCCGAGTTCGTTCACGCCCGCACCGAAAGTCGATTCGGCGATCGTGCGCTTGATCCCGCTATCGACCAGCCAACAATTGCCGTTCGATCAGGGCGTGCTCGAACGTGTGGTGCGCGCGGCGTTTTCGCAACGTCGCAAGACGTTGTCAAACGCATTGTCCGGAGTCGCATCGGTAGCGCAGCTCGAAAAAATCGGGATCGATCCACGTACGCGCGCCGAGCAAGTGGCGCCAGCGATGTACGTCAAACTCGCGCAACTGTTGTCTGCGGTCGTATTGGATTGAAGAAGGAACAAGCGGATCGACCCAAAGCTGATCCGCGTCTATGCAATTTGCCGGATCAGCGCGTGAGCAATTGCAGCGGCCGCTGGCCATCGATGCGCACATCCAGCGCGGCAGCGATTTCGCCGAGCTGGGCAGACCGCGGGCACAAGGCATCGGCGCGCTGCTCCAGCACTTTCTCGCGTGCCTCGCCTTTGGTTTCGATATCGCGAGCCATGCGATCCGCACGCGCTTCCAGTTCCGTGACGGTGGCCTCATCACCCGACAACGCGATTCATACGGCATCGGCCGTCACTTGCGAAATCAGGGTCGGCAATATTGCCTTGACCGAACTCCCGACCCGCTGACTGATATCGGCATCGGTCCAGCCTGAACCCTGAATACGCGAGTCGGTGCCACGGCGCAATTCGTCGCGCGCGAACGCGAGGCGCCTGTGCAGTGTTTCCTGTTGTTTGGCGTCGGTGGTCGTGAGCGGGACCGCAACCGATTCGATCGCGTCGAATGCGATATCTGCTGCATCGAGGCCGATCTCTTTCACTTGCGCCAGCAGCCGGCGCGTACCGGATTCTACATCGGTGATGCGCTTTTGATCCGCCGCCGACAATGTTTGCTCGTGGCCATCGACGAACAAACGGCGCTGGCGCAACTCGATAGTGCGCGGCTTGACGCTGGTGCTGGTGCGGGTGCTGTGCTGGTGAACGACAGGTCCTTGTCGCTGCAATTGAAACTGTAGTCGCTGTGCACACTGCAGGAAGGCGTGGCATCGTGCGCAAATAGCGTTGAAGCAAACAACCGCGTGGAAGCAACGCCCAGAACAGGAATGATTTTCATGGAGGCACCTATCGCGCAATGGAGGGAACGGATCTACCCGATCTGATCCAAATCGTGTCGATTTGGTTTAAGTCACGCAGGTGCCGGAGGTCGCAGTGAGAAACGTCATGCCGCGACCAGGACCGGCGACCAATGCACGGCGCGCTTGCGGCTAGCGCCGTCAAGCCTGAAAATCCACGCATGAACAAATCCAGACCATATGATATCCAGGTGGCGGTGGCGACGCGTTTCATCGACGAGCAATCGGCACCCGACGACAACCGCTACGTATTTGCCTACACCATCACGATTCGCAACGCCGGCGACGTGCCGGCGCGCCTGCTCACGCGCCACTGGATCATCATCGACGGCAACGGCAAGGTGCAGGACGTGCGCGGCGATGGCGTGATCGGCGAACAGCCGTGGATGCGGCCCGGCGAAAACTTTCAATACACATCCGGCGCAATTCTCGAAACCTCGGTCGGCACGATGCAGGGCAGTTACCAGATGCTGGCCGACGACGGTACGCATTTCGATGCGCCGATTTCTGCGTTCACGTTGTCGATTCCGCGGACCCTGCACTAGTGGCGACGTATGCCATCGGTGACGTGCAAGGCTGCTACGACGAACTCGCCCGGCTGATCGACAAGCTCAAGTTCGATGTCACGCGCGATACCTTGTGGTTCTGCGGCGACCTGGTCAATCGCGGCGGAAAGTCGCTCGAAGTGCTGCGGCTGGTGCGCAGCATCGGCGCCAACGCCACCGTGGTGCTCGGCAACCACGACCTGAGTCTGCTGGCGATCACCGAACGCAAACCATCCGAACAAAACAAGCTCAGTGAGGAGCTGCGCGCCGTGCTCGAAGCGCCCGACCGCGATGCGTTGTTGCTGTGGTTGCGCACGCGCAAGATGCTGCATGTCGATCGCGACCTCGGCTTTCTGATGGTGCATGCCGGCCTCGCGCCAGGCTGGAGCGTGCACGCCGCCGAAGCCGCCGCGCACGGCGTGGAGACACGCTTGCACGGACCAAACTATCGTCGCCTGCTGAAGGTGATGTATGGCAACAAACCGGACGTATGGACGTCCAAACTACGCGGCAACGATCGCCTGCGCGCGAGCATCAACGTGCTCACACGCCTGCGTTTCTGCGATGTGCGCGGCAAGCTCGCTTTCCGCGACAAGGGTGCACCCGGCACGCAACAGCCCGGATACTATCCGTGGTTCAGTGTGCCTGGCATGGTCAAGCGCGAACTGCGTGTCGTCTGTGGTCACTGGTCGACGCTCGGGCTGTTTCGCGGCCTCGGCGTTTATGCCATTGACACCGGCTGCGTCTGGGGTGGTTCGTTGACCGCGATTCGCTTAGACGATGAAGAGCCACGGTTGATCCGCGTGAAGTCGACGCATCCTCGCATCGCCGATTTGGGCGATTGACCGCTCGTATACAGTCGGATTCACTCGCTTTCTTTACCGCAAGGATCGTCGCCCTTTATGCGTTGGTAAGTCGTGTGTCTCTCATCATACGAAGCGCCGGGGCGACCATCTCCGTTCAAATATTTGATTTTCTTGCAGGCCGTTTTCTTGTCTTTATGACCTTGCCCCTGAATTTTGTACCCGATAGCCCGTGGTCATGAGCGGGCTTGCCTGAGCGGATCGGCACGCCAGTGTTTCTCGAACGGTATCGGACTGACGAAGTTCAAGGTGGAGTGTAGTCGGAACGGGTTGTACCAAAACAGCCAGGCGAAGGTTTCGTCCGTGGCGTGGCGTCGTGTCACGAAGCACTGCCCGCGCAGCCGCTCCACTTTCAAGCGTTTCGCTGCACACGTTATCCCAGCAGTTGCTACGGCGGCTCATCGAGGTGGCGATGCCGTAGTGCGTGAGCAGATCGCGGAAGTCGCCACTGGCGTACTGACTGCCGCGATCGCTGTGGAAGATCAGCGCCGTGTGTTTGCCCGGATGACGTTTGAACCATGCCATGCGCAGCGCGTCGACGACGATGTCGCGCGTCATGTGCTCGCGCATCGACCAGCCGTGGATATTCCGGTCATGTGAACCCACCGTTCCGGACCATGGGAACCCAGTGTCGGGTGGTCGGTTGAAGGTGGTGATTACAGTTTAGATTTTTGGTTC
>JAYVLO010000164.1:0-2201 GCA_043759455.1 Pseudolysobacter sp. | reverse complement strand
ACGCCGTTGCGCGACAACCGCCCAGGCGTTCTCGCGACACATGCCGACCAAGGCCCCGCACAACGCGCGCTGATTCGGATCGCGCTCGATATTCGCAATGAGCGAGATATCGAGTGTGACGCTGCTGACGGACAAGGTGAGGTAGCTCAAGCTCGTATAACCAGTGCCGAACTGGTCGATTTCAGCCGCGAAAGCGTCGACGCCGCGCTGCGTTTTGGCCCCGGCAAATGGCCGGGATTATTGGCCGACCATCTGTTCGACGAATGGATCACACCCGTCGCCAGTCCGCTGCTGTTGCAACGCCTCGGCAAACCCAGACTTGGCAACTTCGCCGGTTACCCGTTGCTGGCCGATCCTGGCAATCGCTGGCGCGACTGGTTCACGCAATTCGGTGGCACACCGCCGAAACGTTATGTCGCGAGTTTCGACGATCCCGAAATGCTGCTCAAAGCCGCGGTCGAAGGCATGGGCATTGCCATGGGTCGGCACACGATGACCCAGCCGCTGCTGGACAACGGCCGACTGGTAAGTCTGACCACACGCAAGATGGCGTCGAAATACGCACACTATCTGGTGTATCCGCCGCGCTCGGCCGAGCGGCCCGCGCTAATCGCGTTTCGCGAGTGGCTGCTCGCAGAGGTGCAGGCCGAGGCGCGCACCCTACGCAAGCCGGCGACGGACGGCTAGACTGCAGACATGAATCCTGCCGACCCGATCGATCCGCTTGATAAGGAATCCCTCGCACGCGAGTGTGCGCTGGAAATCCGGCGTCGATTTGCCGACTACAACACGCGTTTTCGCGCGGTCACGCAGCGCGCCAAACGTCGCTTCGAACAGCGCGACTGGGCGGCGGCGCGACTGGATTCTGTCGAGCGTATCGAGCTGTACGATCTTTGCGCGGGTGAGACCACGGCATGGCTCGAAACGACGCTCGGAGCGCGCGTGACCGAGCGCGATTTGTGGGCGCGGATTTTCCGCAATTACAGCGAACTGATCGCCGCGCTGCTCGATCAGGAAATGAACAAGACGTTTTTCAACACGCTCACGCGGCGTTTTTTCAAGACCCGCGGCGTCGATGCGACGATCGAATTTGTCGCGCTCGATATCGAGCCGACCGACGCCATCACCCACCCGGTGGCACGGCACAATTACATCGCCACGCAGGATCTGGTCGCGCTGTTTCGCCGCGCGCTGGAAGACTATCCGTTCGCCGCGGTGTTCGCCGACGCCGACGCCTGTGCGCGACGTGTCGCGCGCGCCGTTACCCAGCGCATCGGCCACTGGGGCGTCGAGCCGGTGCGTGCGCTGGAGCTGCTCGAAACGGTGTTTTATCGCGAGCGTCGCGCCTATCTGGTCGGGCGCATTTTCGGCGACGAGCGCTTCGCCCCGTTCGTCATGGCGTTGGTCCATGACGAACAAGGCATCCGCGTCGATGCGGTGCTGACCGAACGCGATCATGTGGCGATTTTGTTCGGCGTCACGCGTGCGTATTTCCAGGCCGACCTCGCCACCGTCGGCGATGCCGTGGTGTTCCTGCGCACCTTGCTGCCACGCAAGCCGATCGATGAGCTCTACACCGTGCTCGGTCGCGCCAAGCAGGGCAAGACCGAACGCTACCGGCACTTTTTCCATTACCTCGATACGCATGCCGACGAATGTTTTGTGCACGCCGACGGCGAGCGCGGCATGGTCATGGCGGTGTTCACGCTGCCGTCGTATCCGCTGGTGTTCAAACTGATCCGCGATCGCTTCGCGTATCCGAAAGAAATGCTGCGCCAGGATGTGATGGACAAGTATCAACTGGTGTTCAAGCACGATCGTGTCGGGCGCCTGGTGGACGCGCAGGAATTCCGCCACCTGCGTTTTCAGCGCGCGCAATTCGCGCCTGCGGTGCTCGATGAATTGCTCACGAGTTGCCGCGACAGCGTGATCGAGGATGGTGACGAAATCATCCTGATCCACATGTACGTCGAGCGTCGCCTGCGCCCGCTCAATCTGTTCGTGCGCGAGGCGCCGATGCACCTCGTGCGCACCGCTGTGCTCGACTACGGCCAGGCGATCAAGGATCTGGCCGCGAGCAATATTTTTCCGGGCGATCTGCTGCTGAAAAACTTCGGTGTCACGCGCCATGGCCGCGCGATTTTCTACGACTACGACGAGCTCTGCCTGCTCAGCGAATGTCGCTTCCGCGCGATGCCGCA
>JAYVLO010000163.1:0-20252 GCA_043759455.1 Pseudolysobacter sp. | reverse complement strand
GTCCGACCGCTTCGGCAGCGGCACACGCGGCGATCAGCAAATGGGTTTTACCGGTGCTGGCCGTGCCGGCGACAAAAACCCACAACGCGTTTTCCGCCTGCGCGGTGCGACTCAAAAGATCCAGCGCGACCGCGTTTTCGCCCGCGACAAATTGCTGGAAACGTTGCTGCGCGGGCCAGCGCAGATTCAGTGGCAGCTGCGCCGACGCGGGAGAATTTCGCACACTCATCCGTCGCCTGCGGATTGCTCGGCCGAGACGGAGTGCGCCATCGATTCGACCACGACGATCCCGACCTCTTCCTCGCCCGGAGTTTCAACGCGATACAACTCGCTGGCGCGATACTGCTGGTGCAGATAACGGAGTAGCACCATCACCACCGATGCCACCGGCAACGCCAGCAGCACGCCGACAAAACCGAACAACTGGCCGCCCGCGAGTATGGCGAAAATCACCGCCACCGGATGCAACCCGATCTTGTGGCCGATCAGGCGCGGCACCAGCACATAGCTCTCGAGCAGGTTGCCAATCGCGAAAACACCGGCGACCAGCAGCACATGCGACCAATCGCCAGGGAATTGCACGAGCGCTGCAATCACGCCCATGACCACGCCGACGATACTGCCGAGATATGGCACAAAACTGATCAAGCCGGCGATCGCACCGATCAGCGGGCCGACATCAATGCCGACCAGTTTCAGGCCAAGAGCGTAGATCAGACCGAGCGCGATCATCACACTGAGTTGGCCGCGCATGAACGCACTGAGCACGTCATCGGAATCGCGCGCGAGCTGCGATACGACCGGCTCGATCGAGCGCGGAATCAACTCGCGAATGCGTGCGATCAGTTCGTCCCAATCGCGCATCAGATAAAACGCCACGACCGGAATGATCACAAGATCGGCGATCCAGCCGAGCAGCGCAAAACCGGATTTGGAAACCCTGGCGATTACCAGCGCTGCGATGCCGCCGGCCTGGCTCAAGTGTTCCTTGAGCATGCTCACGAGCTGCTGGCTGTCGGGCCAGTCCAGGCTCACATCGAAATGTTCCTGCAACCACGGCGCGGCGTTCTTGTGCACCCAGTCGATCCACAGCGGCAACTGCGTGTAGAAGTTGACGATCTGCTTCTGCATGAACGGCACCAGCACGAGCAGGATCGCCACCAGCAGCAGAACCATCAACGCGAACACGATGCTCACCGCGAGGCTGCGCGGCACGCGCCAGCGCTGCAACCGATGCACGAACGGGTTGAACAGATAAGCGAAGATCGCCGCAATGACGAACGGCGTCAACACGGGGCCGAGCAGGTACAGCACTGTGATGATACCGATGCCGAGCGCCGCCATCTGCCAGCGGGTGTTCCAGTGCGTTGTCATCGTGTCATTTCTCTCGTGAGGTGGCGCGGCGCACGCGTGCGGCACGGCGCGACCACTTGAGCACATAATCCAGGCCGCTCGCCAGCGTGGCGATCGCGACGAGCCAGATCGCGGCGGTGAGCAGCATCGCGGGGACACCGATCCAACTGCTCAGATGCACGAGTTGCAGCAGCACGTAGCCGATCTGCAGCACAGTGGTGAACTTGCTCAGCGTGGTCGGTTCGGCGCTGAGCCGTCCGATCAGGGTGTGATACAGCAACGCACCGGCAACGATGACGAGATCACGACCGATCACGAGCCACGTCAGCCACAGCGGATGTGCACCGGACAGGCCGAGCGCAACGAACGATACGATCAGCAGCAGCTTGTCGGCGAGCGGATCAAGGATGCCGCCGAGCCAGCTTTGCCAGCCGTAACGCTTGGCCAGGAAACCATCCAGCGCATCGCTGAACCCGGCGATCGCGGCAACGATCAGCGCGCTATCGTACTGCCGTTCGCGAATCAGCCAAGCGAGCGGCAGCACCAGCAGCATGCGCAGCACGGTCAGCAGATTCGGCAGGTGGCGCATCATTGCGCGATGAAACTCGACATCGGAAATTCAGCCTGAAGTTGGGTGCAGCTTCCTTGCGGTTTTACGGACGGAACAGTAGTTGAAAGTCCACGCCGTCGATCGCTCTCGCATCCGACAGTGGACTCAGCGTTTGCGCCGCCGCCAGATTTTCGAGCAAGCGCTGCATACCGCTGCGCAGTTTCAGTGCGACCAGCATGCCATCGTCATGCGCGCGTTCCGGCGTGGCCGCGAGCACATTGTCGCTGCCGAGCAGCGCCGCCATGACGCGCGAATAATCCGCCGCCGAACGCATGCCGCTGATCCATACATGCACGTTGCCGCCCTGCTCGGGCACCACGTTGCTGGTTTCGTTTTCGCGACCGCCGAGATGCAGCTTGCGCAGCAAATCGTCGACCGTCGCCGGATCGAATTGCGCGCTCAACAACAGATGCGACGACGAAGCATTCGCGCCGGTGTCAGCGCTGCGAACATACTGATATTGCTGCACGAAATTCGACGCCTGCGCCGAGGCCTTCAGCACATCAGCGCGCGTCGCTACGCCGGCATCGCCGGACAAGCGCGCCAGCACCTGGCCCAGGGCGATGCGCAATCCCGCGACCCGGTCGTCGTCCGACTGGCTGTTGACCGGCACATCGGCGCTGTAGGCCGGATCGCCCGCAGCAAATATGCGTGATGGAATCGGCAACAAGCCGATCACTAAAAAGAGTGCGGCAAACACACGGGCAAAGGCACGATTCACGATCGGTTCCCGATCTCGACAGAGAGGATAAAGGGCGGCCAGTCTGCCCAATCCGCCGCTGCGCGTCCATCAAACACGTCGCAACGCGCCTTGCGATCAGTCGTGCAGGCGGGGCAAACATCGCGCCGGCAGAGGTTCCGCGGCGGCTTCCCTGCTATCATTTGCGCCCCCAATCCCAGCCGATGGCGCCGCATGTCCACAGAGAAGGAAGCCCTCACCTATCGCGCCGCTGGCGTGGATATCGACGCCGGCAATGCCGTGGTCGAGCGCATCAAACCCCTGGTCGCGCGCACCTTCCGCAAGGAAGTGATGTCTGGCCTCGGCGGCTTCGGCGCGCTTTTCGAACTGGCCGGGCGCTACAAGGATCCGGTACTCGTTTCCGGCACGGACGGCGTCGGCACCAAACTCAAACTCGCGCAGATCCTCAATCGCCACGACACGATCGGCATCGACCTGGTCGGTATGTGCGTCAACGACGTGCTCGTGCAAGGCGCGGAATCGCTTTTCTTTCTCGATTATTTCGCAACCGGCAAACTCGATGTCGATACCACTGTTGCCGTGGTCGGCGGCATCGCGCGCGGCTGCGAGCTCGCGGGTTGCGCGTTGATTGGTGGCGAGACCGCCGAGATGCCCGACATGTATCCGCCGGGCGAATACGATCTGGCTGGATTCTGCGTCGGCGCGGTGGAAAAATCCGCGCTGATCGATGGCAGCAAGATTCAGGCCGGCGATGCGATCATCGGCATTGCATCAAGCGGCGCACACTCGAACGGTTATTCTTTGATCCGGCGCATCGTCGAACGCGCGGGCAGTCCGTTCGATCTCGATCTCGGCGGCGTCACTCTCGCCGATGCGCTGATGGCGCCAACCACGATCTACGTCAAGCCGATCCTGGAATTGCTCAAGGCACAGCCGGTGCATGGCATGGCGCACATCACCGGCGGCGGCCTCAAGGAAAACATCATCCGTGTCGTGCCCGACGGCCTTGGCATCGCGCTCGATGCGAACAGCTGGCGCCTGCCGCCGGTATTCGACTGGCTGCAGCGCGAAGGCAATGTCGCCAACGACGAAATGTGGCGCACGTTCAACTGCGGCATCGGCTACACCTTGATCGTGGCACACGCGCAGGTCGGCGTTATCACGACCGCACTAAAATCGCTGCAGTTAGAAGCGTGGCAGATCGGTGTGATCGAAAAATCGGCAGGCGATGAGCGTGTTCGCATCGGCTGAAAATAGACGCAGCGATATTTTACCGATTGTCGTACTTGCCTCCGGACGTGGCTCGAATCTGCAGGCGTTGATCGATGCGCGTGATGCCGGTTTGTTGCCGGTGGAAATTCGCGGCGTGCTATCCGACAAACCGAAATGCCACGCCTTGCAGCGCGCGCTTGATGCGGGCATCCCGACACTCGCGCTGAGTGCGCGCGACTACGCGGATCGCGCGAGTTTCGATCGCGATTTCTTCGCCCGTGTTGCAGAATTTTCGCCACGTCTGATCGTGCTCGCGGGGTTCATGCGCATTCTCGATCCAGCCGTGGTCAGCGCGTTTGCCGGGCGCATGATCAATATTCATCCGTCGCTGTTGCCGAAATATCCCGGGCTGCATACCCATCAGCGTGCGCTCAATGCGGGCGATGAAACGCACGGCAGCAGCGTGCATATCGTGACGCCGACGCTGGATGCGGGACCGGTGATTGCACGGGCACAGATCACGATTCAAGCGGACGACAACGCCGAAACATTGGCGGCACGATTGCTGCCGTTGGAACATCGCTTGTTGTGCAAGTGCATCGCGTTGATCGCCAACGGTCGTTTGCAACTGGCGGCGGATGACTGGCGCTTCGATGACCAAGCTCTCGATGCGCCACTGCAGCTGGGCGTTGATGGACAACTCGCACCACGTTGAATCGCGCGCGGGACATGGTGCGGAATAAAAAATGAGCCACCATTCCGGCGCAGGCTGGAATGACGAGCAAAGACGACTTGCGTTCAGCGAAAATCCGGCAGACTTCAACTAGACTTTTCCGGAATCATCGCCATGACGCGTTTTTCAATTTTTCTCGCCGCAGCACTGACATCGATTTGCAGCCTGGCCAACGCCATCGAAACCGCGCCCCTGCCGGCATTCCACGCCGAATACGACGTGCTGCGCAACGGCAAGACGATGGGCAAGGCAACGCTTGATCTGCGCCAGGGACAAGGTGACAACTGGGAGTTCATCAACCAGACCAGGGGTACGTCGGGCATGGCGGCGCTGGCCGGCATCGATGTGCGCGAAGTCTCGACGTTCCACTGGCGCAACGGCCTGCCCGAAAGCCTGCAATACCAATATTCGCAAAAATCGGCGATAAAAACCCGCCAGCGCGGCATCGTGTTCGACTGGAGCAAAAACAGCGCAGCGTCACATGACGGCAATCAGCAATGGACGGTGGCGCTGAAACCCGGCAGCGTGGATCGCAATCTTGCGGTGCTTGCCGTGGCCGCCGACTTGAAGCGCGGCAGCAAAATCTTGAGTTATCCGGTGCTCGACAGCGATACGGTGGCCGACAAAAATTATGCGATCAAGGCGACCGAAACGCTGGATCTTCCGGCAGGAAAGCTCAGCGCGATACGCGTCGAACGCGAGCGCAACGACAATCCGAACAAACACAATACGAGTTGGCACGCCGCCGAGCGCGGTTTTCTACCGGTGCAAATCGAACAGCAGGACAAGGGTGACACGATTACGATGAAACTGGTTTCGTTGCAGCTCGGCAAATAAGGCGCGATGGTTAAAGACGCCAGGATCAGGGAAAGCATTCGTCGGGCGCAAAACGCTCGTCATCCCAGCCTGCGTTGGGATGACGGCAATTTTTTGGGTCAGCGCGATGCTGAACCAGTGCCACAATCTTTAGCAAATCAGACCGGCAGGCGACGGATCTTGGCGCCGAGCATGCCGAGTTTTTCCTCGATCAATTCGTAACCGCGATCGATGTGGTAAATGCGATCGACCGTGGTATCGCCCTTGGCCACCAAACCGGCCAGTACTAGGGACGCCGAGGCGCGCAGGTCGGTCGCCATCAGCGGCGCGCCGGTCATGCCTTCGACGCCCTGGATGATTGCGGTATTGCCTTCAAGGCGAATATTCGCGCCCAGCCGCTCGAGTTCGTGCACATGCATGAAGCGATTCTCGAACACGGTTTCGGTAATCACGCCGACGCCTTCGGCGATCGAATTCAGCGCGGTGAACTGCGCCTGCATATCGGTCGGGAACGCCGGATACGGTGCGGTCGTCACATTGACGGCCTTCGGCTTGCGGCCGTGCATGTCGAGCTGGATCCAGTCTTCGCCAACGGTGATATCAGCGCCGGCTTCTTCGAGTTTGTGCAGCACCGCGTCGAGCGTTTTCGGCCGCGCGCGCTTGGCCAGCACGCGGCCGCCGGTGATCGCACCAGCCACCAGAAACGTGCCGGTTTCGATACGGTCCGGCAGTACATCGTAGGACGTGCCGTGCAGGCGCTCGACGCCTTCGATGATGATGGTATTGGTGCCGGCGCCTTCGATCTTCGCCCCCATGCTGTTGAGGCAGTTCGCGAGATCGACGACTTCGGGCTCTTGCGCGGCGTTTTCGATCACCGTGGTGCCCTGCGCCAAGGTCGCGGCCATCATGATGTTCTCGGTACCGGTGACGGTGACCAGGTCGAGATTGATGCGTGCGCCACGCAGGCGTTTCGCCTTGGCCTTGATGTAGCCGTTCTCGACCGTGACTTCGGCGCCGAGCGCCTGCAGGCCTTTGATATGAAGATCGACCGGGCGCGATCCGATTGCACAACCGCCGGGCAGCGAGACAATCGCTTCGCCAAAACGCGCCACGAGCGGACCGAGCACGAGGATCGACGCACGCATGGTCTTGACCAGATCGTACGGCGCAAAATAATTCTTCGCCGGACGCGGATCAACGAGAATGCGCATGCGCTCGTCGAGTTCGAGTTGCACACCCATCTGGCCGAGCAGTTCCATCGTCGTGGTCACATCATGCAGATGCGGCACGTTGCCGATCGATACCGGTTCGTCGGCCAGCAGACACGCTGCCAGAATCGGCAGCACCGCATTTTTTGCGCCGGAGATCCAGACGTCGCCGTTGAGCGGCTCGCCGCCGCTGATCACAATCTTTGCCATAATTTTTCTACTTGTTCTGTGCCTGAAGTTCGGCGGGTGTAAGGGTTTTCAGCGCCAGCGCATGGATCGCGCCGCCCATCAGTTCGCCCAGCGTGGCATACACCATGCGGTGACGCGCCAGCGGCATCTTGCCTTCGAAGGCAGCGCTGACCACTTGCGCCTCGAAATGCACACCGTCTGCGCCGTGAACTTCGATCACCGCGTCGGGCAGACCCTGCTGGATCAGATGATGAATGGTTTGCGTGTCCATGATAGGCCTTGATTCTGGCGACTTGCGGGCAGGAAAAGCCGCTGGTTTAAGCACAGGGTCAACGTCTGGCCAAATGGCGCGTTGACCAGGATTGCGCGCGAAAGCGGACGCTTAACTGTAGAATGGGGTCGCGAATGGTACTCAAAAACCAGCGTTACAGAAACCTGTTTGTCGCTGACCAGCCTATCTCACTAATGCATCCTGTCTTGATGAATGCCCAAATTCTGCCTGTTCGTAGCCTGAAAGTGCCTTCCGCGCAGCTCAATGCCACGGTGCTGACGCAGAGCGCGTTGACTGTCATCGCCACCGAAGCGCGCGCCATCGAGGTGCTGAAACAGCGAATCGACGCGAGTTTTCTCGCCACCTGCGAGCTCATGTTCGCCTGTCAGGGACGCGTGATTGTCTCGGGCATGGGCAAATCCGGGCATATCGCGCGCAAGATCGCCGCCACCCTCGCCTCCACCGGCACGCCAGCGTTTTTCGTGCATCCGGGCGAAGCCAGTCACGGCGATCTCGGCATGATCACGCAGAAGGATGTGGTGCTGGCGTTGTCATACTCCGGCGAAACCGATGAATTGCTGACCATACTGCCGCTGATCAAGCGCCAGAATATTCCGCTGATCGCGATGACCGGCAACGCGCAGTCCTCGCTGGCGCGACTGGGCGACCTGCACCTGGATGTCAGCGTGCCGGCGGAAGCCTGCCCGCTCGGCCTCGCCCCCACCGCCAGCACTACGGCGGCGCTGGTGATGGGCGATGCATTGGCGATTGCGCTGCTCGAAGCGCGCGGTTTTACTTCGGACGATTTTGCGCGTTCGCATCCGGCCGGCTCGCTCGGTCGGCGACTGTTGCTGCATATCAGCGACATCATGCACACCGGCGACAAGATTCCGAGCATCGATGCAAACGCCACGTTATCGACCACGCTCATGGAAATGACGCGCAAGGGCCTTGGCATGACCGCCGTGGTCGACGCCCAGCAACGCCTGCTCGGTGTGTTCACCGACGGCGATTTGCGCCGCGCAGTGGACGATGACGATATCGACCTGCGCACCACGCCGGTGACCCAGCTCATGACTGCGCGACCCAAAACCATCACCGCGGACAAACTCGCGGTCGAAGCCGCGCGTCTGATGGAAGACCACAAGATCCATGCGTTGCTGGTAGTGGATGCGGAGCAGCGTGTGGTCGGCGCGTTGAACATCCACGATCTACTGCGCGCCCGCGTCGTCTGAAGTTTTTCGCGCAATGCAGCTGCATGGCGACGGCGATACTTCCGCCGTTCAGCACTGCGTTAGGCGCGGTATTGCTATCATTCGGCGTGTCGCTTAACACCTTGCGGCGCCGTTTGATGTCACCGTGATCATTGCTATCGAGACACCATGTCCGTGAACGACCTGCCCGCCGATATCCACGAACGTGCCGCGCGCGTGCGCTTGGCTGTGTTCGATGTGGACGGTGTGCTCACCGATGGGCGACTGTGGTTTGCCGAGGATGGACGCGAACTCAAGGCGTTTCATGTGCACGACGGCCTTGGCCTCAAGCGCCTGCTGGCAAACGGTATCGAGGTCGGCATCATCACCTCCAGGATCAGTCATCTGGTCACGGAACGCATGGCCGAACTCGGCGTTGCGCACGTCTATCAGGGTCAGGAGCACAAGCTCGTCTGCTTCGAAAAACTTTGCCATGCGCTCACGCTCGATCCCGCGCAAACCTGCTACACCGGCGATGATCTGCCCGATCTGCCGGTGATGCGTCAGGTGGGATTGTCGATCGCGGTGGCGAATGCGCATCCGTGGATCCGTGAGCATGCGCACTGGCGCACCGAGCGCGCCGGCGGCGCTGGTGCGGTGCGCGAAGTCTGCGACCTGCTGCTGCGCGCCCAGGGCAAAGCCGACGCCGAGCTCAAGCATTACCTGTGATGGAGCGCAACAACTGGCTGTTGCTCATCGGGCTGGCGGTTTTTGCCGCGCTTACGCAGTTGCTGGTGTGGTACGTGCGCCCGAAAAAAGAGGTCGATGCATTTGTCGGCGCGCCGCGCTCGGATTATACCCTGCAGAATTTCACGATGAATGCGCTCGACGACCAAGGTCGCCTGTCGTTCATTCTCGAAGCGCCGCGACTCGCGCGCCGCAGCGACGACGGTATGATCTTCGTCGACTTGCCGCACTACACGATGGTCGATAGCGGCGGCAATCTGTGGAAAGGCACATCGGATGCCGCATGGACCAACAAGGACGGTACCGAACTCATGCTCAACGGCGCCGTGGAAATGCATCGGCTGCCGAACGCCAATGTGCAGGCCGCGCAAATTGTCACCACCAACATGATGACGTGGCCGAAGGACAAGCGCATGCAGACCGCGACCCTGACCACCATCACGCAACCGGATTCCGTCAGTAGCGGGGTCGGCATGAAGTCCGATCTCAACCTCAAAGTTGTCGAATTCCTATCGAGTTACCATGGCTCAATGTTACCCAGCAAATAATCGCAAGGCGCGCTCAGGCCTGTTGTCGAAACGTCGCATCGCTGTGGCGTCGATGACGCTGCTTTTGACGTTACTCACGCCGCTCGCGTTCGCGCTGAAATCGGATAAAGATGAGCCGATGGATGTCAGCGCAGTCACGTCGCGCATCGAAGGCGACAAGGAAATCAGCAGCAAAAAAACCATCTACCTGCATGGCAATGTGCAAATGGTCCAGGGCACCATCAAGTTGCATGGCGACGACGCCACGATCTACATGGACAAGGACACGACGCCACCGGCAAAAGGCGCGGCACCCAGCGACAAAAGCAAGGTCAAGCACCTGATCCTGACCGGCAAACTCGCGCACATGGAACAAATGCAGGACGACAACGGCGGCCTGATGACCGGCGACGCAGAAAAGCTCGACTACAAGGTCGATGCCCATCTCGTCGAAATGACCGGCAACGTCACCGTCGTGCAGCAGAAACAGGGCACGTTCCACGGCGAGCACATGATCTACAACACCCTGACCGGCGAGATGGTCAGCGGTGACGAAAGCGCCACCAGCCGCGTGCATATCATCCTGCAACCGAAGGAAGAAAAAGCACCGGCGGCGAAACCGACCGATGCCACCACGCCAGCGCCTGGCGCAACGCCTGCGACAACGCCAGCCAAGAAAAACAAGACTAAAACCGCACCACCATCGCTGCCCGCAAAACCCGCGGCCGAAACCACCCCGACCACGACCGACGGACACTGATCGCCATGCTCAGCGCGATCGGGCTGCAAAAAAGTTTCAGTAGCCGCAAGGTGGTGCGCGGTTTCGATTTCTCGTTGAGCGAGGGTGAAGTGGTTGGCCTGCTCGGTCCGAATGGCGCCGGCAAAACGACGTGTTTCTACATGGTCGTCGGCCTGATTGCCGCAGATGCCGGCAATATCCGACTGGATCAAACCGACATCACGGTGATGCCGATGCATGTACGGGCACGCATGGGCCTGGGTTATCTGCCGCAGGAACCGTCAGTGTTCCGCCGCCTGAGTGTGTCGGAAAACATCCTCGCCATTCTCGAACTGCGCGAAAATCTCAGCCATGCCCAGCGCAAGGACGAGCTCGCCAGATTGCTCGATGAATTGCAGATCTCGCATATCGCCAGCCAGCGTGGCATCAGCCTGTCGGGTGGTGAACGGCGCCGTGTGGAGATCGCTCGCGCGCTCGCCGCGAAGCCGCGTTTCATGTTGCTCGACGAGCCCTTCGCCGGCATTGATCCGATTTCGGTGATCGAGATCCAGCGCATCGTGCTGCATCTGAAATCGCGCGGCATCGGCATTCTCATCACCGATCACAATGTGCGCGAAACGCTCGGCATCTGCGATCGCGCCTACATCATGAACGATGGTGCCGTGCTGGCGCAGGGTGCGCCCGCGGATATCCTGACCAACGAGCAGGTACGCGAGGTTTATCTCGGACGCGAATTCCGCATGTAACGAGGTTTTTCATTCTGCTTGACGACAGACTGTCTGACACCGCATGTTTCGTCGCTGCTTGCAAACTTCCCGAGCCTACAGAGGCCGTTGTACAATTGTTCGCACACACAAGATCAGACGACGTTTCGTTAATCGGCGCAGCAATTTCAGAGGTCGGTTTCCAGTGAAGCGATGGCATTGCGCACTATTATTTCCGGGCAGGCCGGCAGACAACGAATTGGTTTTATCGACGTGGTTAAATGGGAGCAAAAGTGCGATGCGCCAATTAATTCTCGGGCTATTGGTTTGGTTTTCCGCTGGTGCGTCCATTGCGCAGGCGGCACAAAATGTGGACGGTTTTCCCGCCTTGGGATTCGCGGGGACCGGCTTCAAAGTGGTCGATGTTTCGTCGGGTCCAAGCGATGTGGGCAGAGTTCTGCGCATTCAGCCTGATGGCAAATTGCTGATGGCTGGAACGTGCCAAAGTCTGGAGGAATTCTCGCAGCCCAAGTTCTGCGCAACCCGGCTGGACCGCGATGGCAACTATGACAGCAGTTTTGGTTTCGATGGTACCGTTCGCTTTGATCGCTTTGAACCGCAGGGCATTCCGAAATACACGAATCTGAGCGATATGGTGCGCTTGAAAGACGGTCGCATTCTGTTCATGGGAGGAGACTACATTGTGGACGGCGAAATATTGCTGGCGATCCTCACTGCGGATGGTCGCACGTTGGATCCGGGCGTTGTCGGAGGCACCGGATTCATCCGCTTCAAATACGGTGCGACAAACAACTCCAGCTTCGGCAATGTTGTGCTGGAGCAGGCTGACGGAAAGATTCTTGTCGCAGGGATGATGGACCGTAGCGGCAGCACTGGCAGCTATTACGATATGACGGTGCAGCGCTTTTTGCCAGACTTGAGCGTTGATAAGAATTTCGGCAACCAAGGCTACCAAATCATACCTTCCAGTTTTAGTGGCGGCCCGGATAACTACACTACTGCGGCCAATAGCGTCGCTGTGCAAACGAACGGCAGCATCGTCCTGGCAGGGAATGAAAGAACCTCGGTATCGACCAGCCAGGTTGCCATCGTGCGCCTGTTGCAGAATGGTCAACTTGACTCGGAATTCGGACCAGGTAGCGACGGCCGCGTGTATTTCACATCGTCTAATTTCGACGTGGCAAACACTGTCCGTTTCGATCAACAAGGTCGTATCGTTGTCGCCGGCTACACCGCCGGGGATACCAATCCTGGCAGCCGGAGCGGCTTGATCAATCGTCTGCTCGCCAATGGTAGCCAGGATTCCAGCTTCAATGCCTCGGCCGGCGTTGGGCATCCGCAAACCTTCACCGTGCCCGTGGGCAGTACCAACGCTCCCTGCAATATCGTCGATTTGGCACTGCCAGCCGATGGCACCGTGCTGGCTGTCGGCTCGTTGCTGGATTACTACTTCACGGCCGTGAGGCTGACGCCGAGCGGCGCATTCGACTCTACCTTCGGCGTTGGCGGAAAATCTTATGGCAGCTTCGAATCATCTGCATCGAGCACCGTCGTGCGAAGCGGCGCGATCGCCATCGGGAGCGGCTTGATGATCGCTGGAGCCAGCACGGGTAGCGACACCAAATTCGGCATCGCCAAGCTCATCCTGGACAAGGTTTTCGCCAATGGATTCGAAAACTGACGGACTCTGCGCCCATTCAGTAGTGGCGGCGGCGGCGGCGGCGGCGGTGGTGGCAAAGGCTTCGGCAGCAACGGTGGCGCGGCGTCCGCTTCGACGAATGCACATCGGACAGCAATGGCGTTGTCGGGCAGACGCTCGTGGTGCCGTGACCGGCAGATCAGTCCCACAGGCGGCGCGCCACAGTTCTTGATGCTGGTAATAGCCAACGGCGCTGGAGATGACACATGAGTCGGGATTCTTGGGTCGGCCATCAGCCCACCGAACCGGTGGAAACAGGATATTCATATCTACACCGACCCAGCGTGCTCATCAAGAATGTCGTTGATTGATTGGCAGGGTTGGCTGTCGACAGAATCTGCGCGATCAAGCATTGACTCGCGCGGGGTCATCGGCGCTATTCTTCACCTCCAAGGACTATCGACCCGAGCGTAGAACCCCGTGAAGCCCGCGCTGCATCTACGCCTTAACCAGCAACTCGCGTTGACGCCGCAATTGCAGCAGGCGATCCGTCTGCTGCAGCTTTCCAGCATCGAGCTGGAAACCGAACTGCGCGAAGCACTGGAAAGCAATCCGCTGCTCGAAATGGGCGATGAAGTGACCGAATCGGAAGCCGCGGCCGAACCCGATCCGGCCGAAAGTTACGCGCCCGCCCCCACCACCGTGGATACGCGCAGCGAACCCGTGCAGGAAAACGCCAGCGACTACGACAGCGCCACCACCTACGACAGCGATCCGGATTTCGGCCTCGAACACACGACCTACGGCACGGCCACGTCGGAACACGGCGACAGCATGGAGTCGCAGGACGAAGACACCGAAGACCTGCGCGACCACCTGCTGTGGCAGCTCAACCTGACACCATTCTCGCCGCGTGATCGCGCGATCGGCGCGACCATCATCGAATCGATCAATGACGACGGTTACCTGACCGAGTCCGCCGAGGCACTGCAGGAAAGTCTCGCTGCGCTGTATCGCGTGAATCTGGACGAAATCGAATCGGTGCGGCATCGCATCCAGCAATTCGATCCGCTCAGTGTCGGCAGCCGCAATTTGAGCGAATGCCTGCGCGTGCAACTCGATGCGTTCGATCCCGATACCGCCGGACATGCGCTCGCACACAGCCTGGTATCGCAGCATCTCGAAGCGCTGGCGAAAAACGATCGCGAAAAACTCTGCCGCCAGTTGCGTGCGAGTACCGATGAGCTCGATGTAGCGATTGCGCTGATCCGATCACTCGATCCGAAGCCGGGTTCGCGCTTCAGCACGCACAGCACCGAATACGCCACGCCGGACGCCTACGTCACCAAATCGCAGGGCGGCTGGACCGTGAACTTGAGCGCGCACCTGCAACCCAAGCTCGGCATCAACCAGCATTACGCCTCGCTGATCGCACGCGCGCAACGCGATGATGCGAACTATCTGCGCGGTCATCTGCAGGAAGCACGCTGGCTGATCAAGAGCCTGCAAACCCGCGCCGAAACCGTGCTCAAGGTGGCCAACGCGATCGTGCGCGCGCAATGCAGTTTTCTCGAATACGGCCAGGAAGCGATGCGCCCGCTGGTGCTGAAGGATATTGCCGAGGAAATCGGCATGCACGAGTCGACTATCTCGCGTGTGACCACGCGCAAATACCTGCACACGCCGCGCGGCACGTTCGAGTTCAAGTATTTCTTTTCCAGCCACGTCGGCACCGCCGATGGCGGCACCGCATCGGCTACGGCAATCCACGCCATGATCCGAAAACTGGTTGACGAGGAAAGCAGTTCGAAACCATTATCCGATCAGGCCTTGACGGCGGAGTTGAACAAGCGTGGAATCAATGTCGCACGGCGCACGGTGGCCAAATACCGCGAAGCCATGCACATACCTTCATCGAACGATCGCAGCAGGCTGAGTTGAGGAGAAAAAGATCGTCCCATAAAAATTCGCCACGACAGCGCATGTGAATCGACGACAATTTTCCTGCACCGCAGGGAGTTGCGACTTTTTAAGTGCGCTCGTACGAGTCTTCATCAGGCGACATAAAACGTAAATAATGGGAATTTAGCGGAACACTCGCATCACTCTACGGTCACACCTGCAAGTATCGAATATCGACGCGGCCACAGTGGGACGCGTTGTAACCCGGGCCTGACCTGGCCCGCTTCAAAACCAGGAGACTAACCATGCAGATCAATGTCAGTGGGCATCAAGTCAACGTTACTCCGGCCCTGCGCGAATACGTCGAAGCCAAGTTCGACCGCATCATTCGCCACTTCGATCATCTGCACGACACGCAAGTAATCCTCAGTGTCGAAAAGCTTCTGCACAAGGTGGAAGCCACACTCAACGTCAGCGCCAGCAATCCGATTCACGCCGAAGCCAGTGCGCCGGACATGTACGCCGCGATCGATGCGCTCTCCGACAAGCTGGATCGCCAGGTGCGCAAGCACAAGGAAAAACTCACCAATCATCACGCCGCCGAAGTGCGCGCCGAGCGTTACGCCTGAGGCGTAGCGAGGGAGTTGAAGTTGTTCCATCACCGTATTTCCTGACCCCACACCGGCCCCGTCGTTCGCCATCGAACACGGGGCCGGTTTTGTCTGGGCCACGCGTCAGCGCAGCCAGCGAGAAATAAATCGCGATAAAGTGACATGTTCGCGATCGCCGCGATAGCAAAATGCGCGCAAGCCCTCTACGCTTGCAGCCATGGATCGTCTGACTGCCCGCGAACTCTTCGATAGTGTTGCCGAACGTCTTGGCTTGCGCTGGATTGCCGGCCTGAATGGCGGCTCGCGCGCGATCGAGCCAGCAGAAAAACAATCGCGCCGCCCGTCGCTGGTCGGCTACTTGAATGTGATCTATCCGAACAAGCTGCAGATCATCGGCACCGAGGAATTGAGTTTTCTCGACGGCCTGGATTCGCGCCAGCGCTGGGATGTGATCCAGAAAATCATGGCCTACAAACCGACCGCGCTGGTGGTGACCAAGGACCAGAAGATTCCGTCCGACATGCGCGAGGCGGCGGATGAAACCGCCACGCCGTTGTGGTCTAGCCCGAATCGCGGCCACGAGCTCTACACCTACCTGCACTATCATCTCGCACGCCTGCTCGCGAACAAGGTGACTTTGCACGGCGTGCTGATGGAGGTGTATTCGATCGGCGTATTGATCACCGGCGAATCCGGTTCGGGCAAGAGCGAACTCGCCCTCGAACTGCTGACGCGCGGCCATCGCCTGGTCGCCGACGACGCACCAGAATTCACCCAGATCGCACCCGATGTGGTCGATGGCAACTGCCCCGAAATGCTGCAGGATTTTCTCGAAGTGCGCGGCCTCGGCATTTTGAACATCCGCGAAATGTTCGGCCATACGGCCGTAAAGCAGTCCAAATATTTGCGCCTGGTCATACACCTGACACCGCTGCTGCTCGACGATGCCAATCGCGATAGTGATGGCCTGAAGCGCCTGTACGGCGATGTCAGTTACCGCGAGGTGCTCGGTGTACAGATCCCGCAGATGATGATTCCGGTGGCACCCGGCCGTAACCTCGCGGTGCTGGTCGAGGCCGCCGTGCGCAGTCATATGCTGCGCACCAAGGGCATCGATCCGGCGCAGACGTTCATCGACCGCCAGGCGCACCAGATGAAACGGCAGGCACCGTGGTGAGCGCCCATCCAGCAAACAGCAGCGCCACGCGTCTGGTCGTGGTCAGCGGGCTTTCCGGCTCGGGCAAGACCATCGCCCTGCGCACGCTCGAAGATCTCGACTATTACTGCGTCGACAACCTGCCCGGCGCGCTGCTGGCGGATTTTGTCGATGCGGTTACGGCCGGGCCGCACGGCGCGCATCCGCGCATGGCGGTCGGCATGGACGTGCGCAATCGGCCGGAAGATCTCACGCGCCTGCCGACCAGCCTGGCCGAACTCGCCAGCCGCGGCATCGAATACCAGCTGATTTTTCTCGATACGCGCGACGATGTCCTGATCAAGCGCTATTCGGATACGCGCCGCCGCCATCCGTTGTCGGCGGAAGGTTTGCCGCTGGCCGATGCGATCGCGCTCGAACGCAAATTGCTGCGTCCGCTGTCGGCAATTGCCGATCGCGTGATCGATTCGAGCGATCTCAACGTGCACCAGTTGCGTCGCCTCATCGCGACCGAACTCGGCATGAATACCGGCGCGTTGTCGCTGCTGTTCGAATCGTTTGCATACAAGCGTGGCGTGCCGAGCGATGCGGATTTCGTATTCGATGCGCGCTGCCTGCCGAACCCGCACTGGGACGGTAAACTGCGTCCGTTGTCGGGCAAGGATTTGCCGGTGCGCGAATATTTTGCGGCGCAGCCCGATGTCACACGTTATCTCGATCAGGTGCGCGATTTTCTCGACAACTGGCTGCCGCGTTTCGAAGCCGACAATCGCAGTTATGTGACGATCTGCATCGGCTGCACCGGCGGGCGGCATCGCTCGGTATATCTGAGCGAACGCCTCGCCGAACATTTTCGACTGACGCGCGAGCAGGTGCTGACGTTTCATCGCGAGCTGGAGTGATATGCGCATCGCCGTAAAATTCTTGATCCGGTTCAGCGAGGACGTCGCTGGCGCGTGGGCGCGCTGTGCTGTGTCAACCCGACGGGATCGCAACGCATGAGCGTCGGCGTGTTGCTGCTGACGCACCAGGCAATGGGCGGCGCGTTGATCGCCGCAGCCCAGCATGTGCTCGGCAAATTGCCGCAGACGTTGCAGGTGCTCGAAGTCGATCCGCGCGCGGATGCGACACTCGCGCTGCGCAACGCTGCGGCGAGCGTGCGCGAGCTGGAGAACGGCGAAGGCGTACTCGTGCTCACCGATCTGTACGGCGCCACGCCGAGCAATATCGGCGAACATTTGCGTGAACTCGGCCTGCATGTGCGGCGCGTATCGGGATTGAATCTGCCGATGCTGCTGCGCGTGCTGAACTATCGCGAACAAACCCTGGACGAACTGGTCCAGACCGCCGCCACCGGCGGCCGTGGAGGAATTTTCATCGATCATGCTTGAACACGAACTCACCATCAGCAACAAACTCGGCCTGCATGCGCGCGCCTCGGCCAAACTCGTGCAGATGCTGCAGAGTTTTCAATGCAGCGCGTGGCTGATCTATCGCAACCGCGAGGTCAACGCTAAAAGCATCATGGGCGTGATGATGCTTGCCGCAGGCGTCGGCACATCGATCCAGTTGCGCACCGACGGCGCCGACGAACAGACAGCGATGGACGCAATGATCGCGCTGTTCGAGCGCAAGTTCGACGAGGGTGCATGAGCATCCGTTTCATCCTTGACGGTCACGGCGCCGCACGCGGAATGGCGCTCGGGCGCGCGCGCCTGGTGCACCCGAGCAAGATCGTGGTGGATGAACGACCGCTCGCGCACAACGAGATCGAACGCGAGATCCGCCATCTCGAAAACGCGTTGAACCTCGCACGCGAAGAACTCACCGCGATGCGCGACAAACTGCACGGCGCACTGGCACGCGAGGTTGGCGAATTCCTCGATGCGCATGGCTTGATCCTCGAAGATCCCGAGCTCATCACCGGCCTGTTCGACCTGATCCGGCACGGCAAATATCGTGCGAGCGCAGCGCTTAAATTCCAGCGCGACCGGCTCGTGGCGGTGTTCGACAGCATGGACGATCCGTACATGCGCAGCCGGCGCGAAGACGTCGATCACGTCATCGGTCGCGTGCAGGAAGCGCTTGGTCGCAACACCTCGGCGGCGGAACGCCAAATTGCCGCGCGTGTCGGCGAAATCCTGATCGGCGACAGCGTAGCGCCCGCCGACATGGCGCACCTCAGCGAACACGGCGTGCTCGGCATCATCACCACCGGCGGCAGCACGTTGTCGCACAGCGCGATCCTCGCACGCAGCCTGCATGTGCCGATGGTGGTCGGCGCACGCGACGCGCTGGCATCGGTGCACGAGGACGATCTGGTGTTGATGGATGGCGAGCGCGGCTATGCCGTGGTGCATCCAACCGCACATGATCTCGCGCGCTATCGCCAGCATCAACGCGACAGCGCGCGCGAGGCACGCGCCTTGCTGCGATTGAAAAACGCCGCCACGGTGACGCGCGACGGCGCGGAAATCCGCCTGTTCGCCAACGCCGAAATGCCGGCCGACGTCACCAACGCGCGCGCTTGGGGCGCCGATGGCATCGGTTTGTATCGCACCGAATTCCTGTTCCTGCAGCGCCGCGAATTGCCCAGCGAGGACGAGCAGTTCACCGCGTATCGCGATCTCGTGCTCGGCATGGGTGGCTTGCCCTCGACCTTGCGCACGCTCGATCTCGGCGCCGACAAGGCCGACAGCAGCGGGCTTACCCTGGAGTACGAACCGAACCCCGCACTCGGCCTGCGCGGTGTGCGTTTGAGCCTGCGTTATCCGCGACTCTTCGCGACGCAACTGCGTGCGATGTTGCGCGCTTCAGCGTACGGGCCGATTCGCATTCTCGTGCCGATGGTCAGCGCGTTCGAGGAAATCGTCGCCGTGCGCACGCTGCTTGACCGCTGCGCCGCGGAATTGCGCAGCGAAGGCGTGGCGATCGCCGACCACTTCGAATTCGGCGCGATGATCGAAGTACCGGCCGCGGCGATCGCGTTGCCGCTGATGATCGACCAACTCGATTTTGTCGCGATCGGCACCAACGATCTCGTGCAATACACCGTCGCCGCCGACCGTGGCAACGACGCGCTCGGCACGCTGTACGACCCGCTGCACCCCGCCGTGCTGCGCCTGATCCGCCTGACTATCGTCACCGGCAAACGCGCGCGGAAGCCGGTTTCGCTGTGCGGCGAAATGGCCGGCGATACACGTTACACCGCACTATTGCTGGCGCTTGGCCTGACCGATTTCAGCATGCACCCCGGCACCCTGCTCGAAGTGCGCCGGGCGATCGCCGAGTGCGACCTGACCAGCCTGCGCAAAAAATCCGTGCTGCTGCTGCGCGCCCGCACACGTGCGGAGATCGACGCTGCGCTTTTGGCGATGCAGGAATGACTCGACGAGCACAGCATGCCGTCTTGCAGGACTTATCAATCACGTATTTATCCGATGAAATCATTTGCGCGACGACCGCAAACCACTGCAGGAGACGTTTCAGGCTAAAGCGTCTTGAACTGGCAAGACCCACAGAGGCGGCATGTGATGCCGTCAATCAATAAACGATGATTCGGATGATTGCCATGTGACATTTGCGGAGTGCGTGATCGGACTCAGCAAAATCCAGCGCTGTCGGCAGACGTACTGTAAAATTCAGCGTCCAACTCGCTCTAGAAATTTGAGCCGCCGCGGATTTTTCTGAAAATCGAGACGCATGACGCATGAAAATTACCATCAAGGAACGATTGTCTGCACATCATTTTTTTCTTGCCGTCGCAGTTTTGATTCAAATGCCGTTAGCTTTGAACACAGGCTATTTCAGCCACGACGAGTTGCAGTGGCTTGCACTTGCCGACACCGACTCGATAAGCCAGGTCCCGTGGGATTCCTGGACTGATTTCAGCGTATTTCAATACCGACCGCTTACCTACAA
>JAYVLO010000162.1:0-4745 GCA_043759455.1 Pseudolysobacter sp. | reverse complement strand
AGCGCGGCGCAACTGCAGCGCGCGGTGATCGGCCAGGGTCTGCGCTGGGTCGGCGGCGGACTTTTGCTCGGCGCACCGCTGGCCTGGGCACTGGTTGTTACGCTGTCTTCGCGGCTGTACCGAACCGGTCCGTTCGATCCGCCGACGCTGATCGTGATCGTACTGTTGCTCGGCAGCATCGGACTCGCTGCGTGCTGGTGGCCGGCGCGCCGTGCCGCCCACACCGATCCGGTAGTGGCACTGCGCAATGAATAACCCGACTTATCCAAGGACCCACGCATGATCCATCTCAGCAATCTCGAAAAATCCTACCCGCTCGCGGGCGCACGCAGCTGGGTGCTGCGCAACATCAATCTCGATATCGCGGCGGGTGAATTCATTAGCGTGATGGGGCCGTCGGGCGCGGGCAAAAGTTCGCTGCTGAATGTGCTCGGGCTGATGGATCACGATTGGCAAGGCAGCTACACGCTTGATGATGTTGCGGTCGAAAAACTCAATCCGAAACAACGCCAGGCTTTGCAGCGCGACAAGATCGGTTTCATCTTCCAGAATTATCATCTGATCGATGATTTGAAGGTATGGGAAAACCTCGATCTGCCACTGCAATATCGCGACATCCCGGCCAAAGAGCGCGCCGCGCTGGTGGCCGACATGCTCGATCGATTCCAGATCGTCGGCAAGAAAGACCTGTATCCGAATCAGCTTTCGGGCGGCCAGCAACAGTTGGTGGCGGTGGCGCGCGCGGTGATCACACGGCCGGTTTTGCTGCTGGCGGACGAGCCGACCGGCGCGTTGCATTCGAGTCAGGGCCGCATGATCATGGACCTGCTGCACGATCTCAATCGCGATGGCATGAGCATCTTGCAAGTTACGCACAACGAGGAATATGCCAAGGAAGCGCAACGCACTTTGCGCCTGTTCGACGGCTGGATCGAGAAAGCCGGTGTATGATGCAGCTGGCCAGACTGGCTAGACAGGAGAGCGACATGAATTGGCAGCTACAGGAAGCGAAAAATCGCTTGAGCGAGGTAGTGAAAGCGGCCGAGAAAAAAGGGCCGCAGGTGATTACTGTGCGTGGCAAAGAGACCGCTGTACTTATCTCGATGGATGAATACCGCAAACTGACGCCGCCAAAAGAATCGCTTTATGATTTCCTGCGCAAATCGCCTTTACGCGGTGCCGAACTTGAAATTGTGCGGTCACGCAAATCAGAAGATCGGGATATCGGATTGTGAGTTATCTGCTTGATACCTGCGTGTTGAGCGATCCGACGCAGCGACAACCAAATGCCGGCGTCAAGCGCTGGTTTGCCGACACTTCCGAGACGAGCATGTATGTAAGCGTGCTGTCGATCGGCGAGATCCGCAAAGGTCTCGTCAAGCTGGCTGGCACGCCAAAGGCCGCGCAAATCGGCGCATGGCTCAAGCATGATCTGCTGCTGCGCTTCGACCAGCGCTTGCTCGACGTGAACACCGATGTCTGCAATCTGTGGGGCGAACTTTGCGGAGAGCTTTCGCGCAAAGGACGATCACCACCGGTCGTGGATAGTCTGATTGCGGCAACGGTGCTCACACATGGCCTGACACTGGTCACTCGCAACGTGCGCGACTTCAAGAATTTCGGCATCGAAATCATCAACCCGTGGCAATGACTCGCGCGCGCATCCTCATCGCCGACGACCAGCGCGATGTGCGTGAGGCATTGCGGCTGTTGTTCAAGGCCGAAGGCATCGATACGGTATGTGTCGATGGTCCGCCGGCGGCGCTCGAAGTGATCCGCAAGCAGCGTTTTGACGCGGCGCTGATCGACCTCAACTACACGCGCGATACCACCTCGGGCGGCGAAGGCCTGGAGCTGTTGCGCGAGCTGAAAAAACTCGACGCCGATTTGCCGGTCGTGGTGATGACGGCGTGGGGCACGATCAATGTCGCGGTCGAGGCGATGCGCTTTGGCGCCGGTGATTTCATCGAAAAACCGTGGGACAACCAGCGCCTCATGAGCGTGCTGCGCAATCAGCTCGCCCTCGCCAGTTCACGCGGCGAAACCGCCAAATTGAAACGCGAAAACGAAATCCTGCGCGCCGATTCGGCGGAGCATTTCATCGCCGAATCGGCATCAATGCGCAACGTCTTGAGCCAGCTCGATCGCGTTGCGCCAACCGATGCGAACGTGTTGATCCTCGGCGAGAACGGCACCGGCAAAGGCGTGATCGCGCAGCGCCTGCACGCGGGCTCGAAACGCGCGCAGCAGATGCTGGTCAAGGTCAACATGGGCGGCATTCCCGACAGCGTGTTCGAGGCCGAAATGTTCGGCCATGTGCGCGGCGCGTTCACCGATGCGAAGACCGATCGCGTCGGCCGCTTTGAACTCGCCGATGGCGGCACCTTGTTCCTTGACGAGATCGCGAATATCCCGCTCGCCCAGCAACCGAAACTGTTGCGTGTGCTCGAAGATGGCGAGCTGGAAAGAGTCGGCTCGTCGCGCACGTTGAAGGTAGACGTGCGCCTGATTTCGGCGACGAATGCCGATCTCGGTACCGACGTTGCGCGCGGTGCGTTCCGCCGCGATTTGCTGTTCCGCCTCAATACGGTCGAGCTGCGATTGCCGCCGCTGCGCGAGCGCGAGGCGGATATCGCGCTGCTCGCCGAAGCGTTCTGCCGACAGTTTGCAAAACGCTATCAACGCGATGATGTGCGTCTCGCGCCGTCGGCGCTGCGTGCGTTGGCGGGTTATGCGTGGCCGGGCAATGTGCGCGAGCTTTCGCATGTGATCGAACGCGCCGTGCTGATGCAGGATGGCGTTGTCATTGATGCCGTCGTATTGAATCTGCAACCTGCTACGGGCCATGCATTATCGGGCGCGGATAATATCGCATCGAGTGCATCGCTCAACGTCGATGGTGCAGAAGAACAGCTCGTGCGCGAGGCACTGCAGCGTACCGCTGGCAATATCCAGCGCGCCGCGACCTTGCTCGGCCTGAGCCGCCCGGCGCTGTACCGGCGTATGGGAAAATACGGGATCGCATAGTGACGAATCAGCGCTGGCGGATATCTCGTATTTCTCTCGCTGATCCCAGCGCATGAGCGACAAATCCTGGCGCTGGAATTACGAGACGCGCATCCTGCTCAGCGCGCTGTTGGCCACCTTGCCGGCACTGATCGCGCTGGCAGTCGCGCTGTGGTTTGCAGTGAACGATGTCACTCGCACTGTCGCGATCTGGAGCGGCATCGCACTCTTGACGGTCGGCCTGACCATCGTCGTGCGGCGCCACGCGGTGTATCCGCTGTACACCTTGTCAAACCTGCTCGAAGCGCTGCGCGAAGGCGACTACAGCCTGCGCGGTTCGCGCGCGCGCCGCGGTGATGCGATCGGCGAAGTGGTGCTCGAAATCAATGCACTCGCGCAGACCTTGCGCGAGCAACGCCTTGCGGTCGAAGAAAAAAGCGCGTTGCTGGCGAAGGTGATCGCAACGCTCGATATCGCGGTGCTGGCGTTCGATGCGGACGGCCGCATCAAGCTCGCCAACCCGGCGGCAGAACGCCTGCTCGCCGCGACCACCAGCGAGCTGGCCGCGCAGACTGCGGTGTCGCTCGGACTGGAGGACTGTCTCGCGATCAGCGATGTGCGCGTGCTCGAACGCAACTTCGCCGGCGGCAGCGGTCGCTGGGAAGTACGCCACGCACGTTTTCGCGAGAGCAGCCGTTCGCACGATCTGCTCGTGATCAGCGATTTGAGTCGCGCACTGCGCGAGGAAGAACGTCTCGCCTGGCAACGCCTGCTGCGCGTGCTCGGCCACGAGCTCAATAACTCGCTCGCGCCGATCCGCTCGATGGCCGGCACCTTGTCGAAACTCACCGATTGCGAACCGCTGCCCGAAGACTGGCGCGAAGATGTGCAAGGCGGCTTGCGCGTGATCGGTGCACGTGCCGAAGCGCTCGCGCGTTTCATGGCGCGTTATACGCAACTCGCGCGTTTGCCGCCGCCGAGTCCGCGCACGATCGAATTCGGCGCGCTCGCCCAACGTGCCGTTTTGCTCGAACAACGCATCGCGGTGACGATTGATGCCGGCCCGCCATTGCAGCTCGAAGTCGATCCCGACCAGATCGAGCAAGCGCTGATCAACCTCATCAAGAACGCTGCCGACGCCGCGCTCGATGGCGGCGCGCACGTGAATCTGCGCTGGCGCCAGCACGATGCCGAATTGCATGTCGAAGTGATCGACGACGGTCCCGGCCTGCCGCCGAGCGAAAACCTGTTTGTGCCGTTTTTCACCACCAAACCCGATGGCTCCGGCATCGGTCTCGTGCTCGCGCGGCAGATCATCGAAGCGCATGGCGGCGCACTCACGTTGGAAAATCGGCACGACGCCCGCGGCTGCATCGCACGCCTGTATTTGCCTGTTCCAGCGCTCTGAGGGCATCGCCCACGGCGTGGGGCGCGAGAGCGCAGAACCGCTCGCAACCGGGGTATACGACGATCCCTCGCGCGGCTTTGCCACCAGTCCGCTGAGAAGGAATGCAACTTGTTCTGCAATGTTGCGCGATGACGTGATCGCAGAAACCACAGCACGTCGCGGGGCTGGTTTCAATTGCAACCAAAATAAAGTTCCCCGCCCCAAGGGGCGGGATATTTTCAGAACCAGGCAATCGGACGTTCCGCCGCCGCACCCCTGCAGCGCCGGAACAGCCTGAAATTGTTTTTAAATCGAGTAATACATCTGATATTCAAGCGGATGCGTGGCCGCC
>JAYVLO010000161.1:0-3865 GCA_043759455.1 Pseudolysobacter sp. | reverse complement strand
CCCTTGATGCGGCCGATGTCGGCCGGCGCGTAACCTGCGGTGCCAAGTTCGTCGGCGATGTTCGCGTACGCGCGTACCAATGCCACCGTCGCCTTGTACAAAGCGACTCGGCGCGGCTCGCGCTCTTTCAGGTCGGTCGCAATCTCGGTATTGCCGCAGAAATAGTGCATGTGCTGCAGCTCGCTCTTTGGCGGTTCCACTGGCTCGCACAGCAGGTCGAGCTGTTGCAACGCCTGGTCGAGACGCTCGCGACCGAGCCGCATGCGATCCTTCAGCAGCACATCCGGGTCGGCGCCAGCGGTGCTGCGATCCAGTTCAGACGTATACACCGCCAGAGCTTGCTCTACATTCTTGAACAAATTCTTGTAGTCGACGATGTAACCGAAATCCTTGTCGTCGCCGCCAAGCCGATTGGTGCGGCAGATCGCCTGAAACAGGCCGTGATCCTGCATGCGTTTGTCGATATACAGATACGTGCACGGCGGCGCATCAAAGCCGGTCAGCAATTTGTCCACCACCACCAGCAGTTTCATGTTTGCCGGTGCTTCGACAAACTGCTTCTTGACCTGATCCTCATAGGTTTCGGTCTTGTTCTGGCCAGGTTTCGCGTCCACATTTTTCAGCAATTCGATGTAAGTGTTGTAGATGAACTCCTTGTCGGCCTCGGTATTGGCGCCGGTCTCCTCCTTCGATACATTGCGGGCTTGAGGATCGTACGACGTCACCACGGCGCAGCGATTCTTGAACGGTGTCTTCTGAAACAGTGCGTAGTATTTGCAGGCCTCGTAGATGCTGGCGGCGACGAGGATCGCGTTGCCAAGCTGGCCTGATAATCTCGGTTTCACGCTGAAATCGAACACAATATCGCTGACCACGCGCTCCATGCGCGAGCGCGAGCTCAGCACGCGCTGCATCGTGCCCCAAGTTTTTTTCAGCTCGTCTTTTTGCCAGTCGTTCAAGCCGCGGGTCTTGGCCTCGAACCACTGATCGATTTTTTCCTGCGAACCCAGCCACTGGTCGATGTCGCGTGCTTCGTAGACCAGGTCGAGCACCACGCCATCCTCGACACCTTCGTTAAACTTGTAGGTGTGGATATAGCCGCCGAATACTTCAAGGCTGGTTTGCTTGTCCTTCGCCAACAGCGGCGTACCGGTGAAGCCGATGAACACCGCATTGGGCAGCAGTGCCTGCATCACGCGGTGCAATTTTCCACTCTGGGTGCGGTGGCACTCGTCCACGAACACGAACAATTCGCCGACCGTCGGGCTGGGTTGCGCTTCGAGTTGCTTGATGAAGGCCTCGAAGTCATCCACATCACGACGCCCGAACTTGTGCACCAGCGAGCACAACAGGCGCGGCGACGCCTGGCCGAGCTGTCGCACCAAATCGCGCCCGCTGCTGGTGCGGTAGATGGTTTCCCCGGCATCGCGGAATACGCTTTCGATTTGTTTGTCGAGCTCATCGCGGTCGGTGATGATGACCACGCGCGCATGCGGATTGGTCTCCAGTATCCATTTCGCCAGCAGCACCATCACGATGCTCTTGCCGCTGCCTTGGGTGTGCCAGATGATTCCGCCTTGCTTGCGGCGCACATGTTCCTGCGCCGCCTTGATGCCGAAATACTGGTGCACGCGCGGCAGTTTCTTGATGCCGCCGTCGAACAACACAAAGTCGTGGATCAGTTCGAGCAGCCGATCCTTGCGACACAGCTTGCGCAAATATTTGTCGAGCTTGTAACCGTTGTTGTCGTTTTCGTCTTCCTTCCATTTCAGGAAGTATTTTTCCGGCGTGAGGATCGCGCCGTATTGCAGCCCTGCAGAATCGCTGCCGGCAAACACGAATTGCACCGTGCTGAAAAACCAGGCATTGAATTCCGCCTGCTGGTTGGACAGGTTCTGACGGATGCCTTCGCCAATGGAAACCGAGCTGCGCTTCAACTCGATCACGGCCAGCGCGATGCCGTTGATATACAGCACCAGATCCGGGCGGCGTTCGTGACCGCCTTTCAGCGTTACTTCCTCGGCGATGCCGAAGTCGTTGGCCGCAGGGTTATTCCAGTCGATCAAATGCACCTGCTCGGTCGGTCGACCCACCTCGGCCTGCACCGGCACGCCGTAGCGCAGCAACTGATACACCGCATGATTATTCGCATACATGCCCCGTTGCGGGTTGTCCGCTTCGGTGTGCAGCTTGTGCAGTACGATGGCGATTTGCGCCGCTGTGCAACCGCGTTGCGCCAGCCAGTCCGTTAGCAGCGCATCGTCGATATTGCGATTGTCCGGCCGTTCGCTCCAGTCGCCGAGATAGCGATAGCGCAGCTCATCACGGAAAAGTGCAATCACCCGGTTCTGCGTGGCGCGTTCGGATTTACCGATGGAATCCATTTGCCTGTTCCCCTGTCCAGCGGCCCGTCACGATGTGATGGGTGGCACCGCTTACTCTAGGATCGAGCGTACCGCGTCCAGTGCTTCGGCGACCAGCGCGGCGGGTGCCTTTTCGATGCGCTTGAACGTGCGCGCGCGCGCATCCACCGTGCGCGTCTGATCGCACAACACCACGCCCTGCGTCACCGTACCCGAACCCATCAGCGTCACGCTGAAGCCGGTTTCGCGCGAAGCGGTGCCGCCCTGCGTGATCGGTGCCACCAGCAACAAACCTGCGGCTTTGTTGAACGCATCCGCCGAGAGTACCAGCACCGGTCGTGAGCCACGGATCTCCATGCCCTTCACCGGATCAAGACTCAGTTCGAGGATGTCACCGCGTGCGGGGATGCCACGACTCACAGCAGTTCACGCCCGACCGGGCCGTCGTGCAACGAGGCATCATCGCGTCGCCACGATGCCGGCGACTTGGGGCTGACCGCCAGGCGATCGGCCAGACTGCGGCGCGCCGGTGTCACCGACAACTTGCGCCCTTCAACCACCAGTTCCACCACCGAACCGGCCTCGACGGCCATGCTCTGGGCAATGGTCTTGGGAATCGAAAGGATGATCGAACCACCGGATTGGCGCAGCGTCGCAGCACAGGACATGGTGACAGCCTCGCAAGAATGTTTTACTGGAGTAAAATATTAGACTTTACGGGTGAGCGCCGCAAGTGAGGGATCACGGGCGGTTTCGCTGACCGCGTCCAGCGGCAAGCGGATGCGCCCGGTCAGCAGCGCCTGCATCATGCCCTGCTTGAGATCGCGAGTTTTGGCAAGACGAGTTTCCAAGTCAGCGATTTCGCTGTCCATGTCGCTGAGGACGGTGGCGATGGCCACTTGTTCCGAATGAAGCGGAAGGGCGATGGGAATGTTTCCTACGTGGGATGGACCAAAATTTAGCTGTGCAGAACCAGTCGCTTGTCCGCCTATTGCACCCTTGAAGATTTCGCTCGTAAGAAAGTGAAAGAGAAAGTCGGCCGCCAATACACTCACGTGCGCCTTGAATCGAATGGTGCTGGTATTCATGCACAGAGGCAGGTCAGATTCCCTGACGAATGCGACTTTTTCATGAAATAGGTTGATCGATATTCCGGAGGACGCAATAACGATGTCACCAGCATCAGCCAGAAAGTGCGCATATGCGCCAGCAGCCTCTTTTTCAGAAATAAATCTATTTGTGGAATCAAGGTCGAGTGAGCCTCGAAAAATGTTCGTGCCGTTGAGCAATTTTATTCCTGATGCAGTGAACTGAGTATTTCGTACCCCGGGGCCTTCTTGAAACCAGCAAATATCTTTAAACGAATACACTTCCCAGTTTCCACTGAAACCCGTTAGTCGCTGTTGGCCGGAGAGCAAGTCCTGCATGGCGCCTTGCTTGATCTGGCGCTTCTTGACGATGAGCTGCTGCAGCGATTCGATCAGCGCATCCGCATCGCTCAA
>JAYVLO010000160.1:0-20928 GCA_043759455.1 Pseudolysobacter sp. | reverse complement strand
CTCAGGATGTTGCCGCTGGGCGAATAGCTGTAGGTGACCGCGCCGCCGAGGATGCGTGTAGCCGTGGTCAGGCGTTGCAGGGCATCGTAGCGGTAGTTCAGGGCGTCGTAGCTGTAGTTCTCGGTATTCGCGTTCGGTGCGCTGCGCGACTGACCGACCAGGTTGCCGAAGCTGTCGTAGCTGTAGCTCAAGCCGTCCGTGCTCGACCCGCCCCAGCTCAGCGTGTGCGCCTGGCCCGTGCTGTGATAATCGCTGTGCGTGCCGAAGATGTATTAATACAAGACTTGACGCTCGCGTTCGCGAGTACGGTTCGCGAGCGAAATCGGTCGTGAACTCGAATGCCAGGTCTGCAGTAGACTCGGATTGCAACCATAAAACATATGCGCGACGGCGCGAGCGCATGAGTGTTTCGGCAGTCGGTGCGGCTACTCCGTCATGCCAGAGTAGGCGACATTTTGCATGGGCCTTAGCGCTAGCATACGCAAGAAAATTGTTCACTCATCGGTATCGTTACATTCCCTCGCAACAAAATTTGTGTGTGTCGGTACTAAATGCCGTATTGCACATGTTTTGAACGGGTCATGAGCGTTATAGTAGAGGGCAGATTTATAGTCGCGACGGAATTCAGTCATCGCGCCAAGGTTGGGATCGATTGGCTTGCAGGGGAAAGTTTGACGGTCTTCGGGAAAGGCAAAATCGCTAGTCGTTAAGTCGAGCGCCACTTGGTGGCGATTCTTGGGTCAGGATCTGGAGAGATATCCATGCAATACACACGATTGACAAAATTAACCGCCGCACTGGCACTCGCGGGAATTTCCGCAAGTGCAGTTGCGATTACCTCGAGACCGCAGATTCCACGCTCTGCGACGCTCGAAACCACACAGACCGATGCGCAGAATCGCGCACTGTATATCGTGCGTCTGGGCCAGCCGTCGGTGGCCACGCACCTGCGTGCCGAAGCCTCGGCCGCCGCACAGAACGCAGCGCCTGCGAGTGCCAGCCTTGCCAACGGTGCCAGCACCAGTTCGGCGATCAGCAGCAGCGCTGCCATTCCCGGTAGCGCGAAGTTGAACATCAAGTCGCCACAGGCGGTGGGTTATGCGAACCAGTTGTCGGCACAACAGGACTCTGTGCTTAGCGCCGCGTCTGCCACATTGCAGCGTCCGTTGAATGCTGAACACCATTACCGTTATGCGCTGAATGGTTTTGCCATCCGCCTGACCGCGCAAGAAGCGCAAGCAATGCGCCAAGCTCCCGGCGTTGTCGACGTCATCGCCTCGCGTAACAGCGAACTGAAAACCAACGTCAGTATGGCGCTGATCGGCGCACCGACGGTGTGGAACGATCCCGCGCCAGTCGGCAATCGCGGTGAGGGTGCCGTGATCGGCATGCTCGATACGGGCTTGAACTTCAGCAGTCCGGCTTTTTCGGGTTTTGAAAGTCCGCAATATTTTCCGTGGTATCCGCTCGGCGGCCCGAGCTACCAGTTCACCAATCCGCTTGGCGCGGGCAACTACTTTGGCTGGTGTAATCCGGGCTATTATCCTGGTGACGCAACCGGGCATGACCCCTGCAATGACAAGGTCATCGGCTCGTGGGACTTCGTCAACGCCGTGGCCACCGCCGATACCAGCGCCGTGCACGACAATCCCGGTTCAAACGATCAGGACGGCCACGGCAGCCATACTTCCAGCACCTCGGCCGGTAACAATCGCGGCGCGATCTACCAAGGTGGGGCCTATATCCTCAGCGGCGTTGCGCCCCACGCCAACATCGTTATTTCGCAGGTATGCTACGACTTCAACAAGCCTGACGGCAGCATCGGCAGCACCTGCCCCAATACCGGCAGTATCAATGCGGTGGAAGAAGCCATTCAAGACGGCATCGTCGATGTGCTGAGTTATTCGATCGGGCCCAGCGGTGGTGATAGTTCTTCGCCGTGGGATGATCCTGGCCAGGTCGCTTTTCTCTCGGCAGTCGACGCCGGTATTTTTGTGTCCACCGCTGCGGGCAACGACGGCCCCGGTGCATCGACGCTGAGTAATCAAGCGCCGTGGAACGCCACCGTCGCCGCCACCACTACCGGCCGCCAGTCGTTCAGCAAACAGCTGGTCGTCTCTGGTCCGGGTGCACCACCGGCCAATGCCAGCAAGCTCTTCACCGCCTACGCGGGCGGTGCGCCATTTACCTCTGCATTCCCAAGCTCGACAAGCGTCAGTGTCAGTGCGGGTTATGGCCCCACCAATGACGGTTGCAGCCCATTTGCTGCTGGTACATTTGCACACGCAATCGCAGTCATCCAGCGCGGTAGCTGCGCCTTTGTCGTTAAACAGCAGAATGCGGCCGATGCGGGCGCCTTAGCTGTGATTATCGCCAACAATCGTGCGGGCGCGATTGGCGGCATCGTGACTGTGGTCGGGCTGCCGATTCCGGTGTTCACCATGTCGCAAGCCGATGGCAATGCACTGGCTGCATTTTCCACCAGCAACGGCAATACCACCACCGCGTCACTCGGCACCACTGGTGTTGCGGTTCCGGGCATCGCTGACCAGGTCGCCAGCTTCAGCTCGCGCGGCCCAACCAGTCAGGTCAACGTCTTGAAGCCGGATATCGGCGCACCGGGTGTAGACATTCTCGCCAGCTTCTCCGGCGATTACACCGCCGTTGGTGAAGACAGCGGCACGTCGATGGCAACCCCGCATATCGCCGGAGCAGCTGCACTCGTGCATGTGGCGCATCCGGGCTGGTCACCGCCGGAAATCAAATCCGCACTCATGCTGACGGCTAAGAACGCCGGCCTGCAGACTCAGGCGGCAAACGGCTCGGTATCGCCGTCGACACCGACCGATGTCGGTTCGGGTCGCGTGCAGGTGGATCAGGCAGTGCATGCCGGGTTGGTAATGAATGAGCTCGGCGTCAACTTCGCCGCGGCAAATCCTGCGGCAGGCGGCGATCCTCGCACCCTGAACCTGGCCTCGCTGTACGATGAAAACTGCGTTGGACATTGCAACTTCACGCGCAGCTTCAGGGGCACCGCAACCAAAGCAACGCAATGGACTGTTGCCGTTGGAACGGACGCCGGTGTCACTGCCACGGTCACACCGAGCACGTTCACTGCGCTGCCTGGCGTCAACAAGGCGGTCAAGTTCTCCATCGATACTTCCGGTGTCACCACGCCGGGCTGGTTTTATGGTGAAGTTACTTTGACCCCATCCGACAGCTCGCCCGTGCTGCATTTGCCACTGGCCGTCAACGTTGCCGCACAGCAGATCGAGGTCGATTCGACCCCGATCACCGCAAACGTCGCGGTGGGTGGTACGGCTACCGGCACACTGACCATCAGTAACGTCGGTGGTGTGCCGCTGAACTGGGAAATTCAGAATAGTGGTTCCGCCGAAGTCGAACCGGTCGCTCAGGTTGGCAACAACAACAATGGTTATTCCTCGGACAAGTTCCTCGGTGACAGCTCGGATATCTACAACGCCGACGACGTCAGCCTGTATGGCACTCACTCCCTGGAATATCTGGTGGTGGAGGGCTTTACCCAGCCAGCCATTCAACAGATTGCGACTGCGGACACCGTAACGTTCAAGATCTACTCGGATGCGAACGGCGTGCCTGCGGGCAATCCGGATGCAGGCAGTGCCGGCGAGATTTACAGTTGCACACGCAGTACGCATGCCAGCGATCCGACCAACGCCGGGCTTGCTACTGGCGGTCGCTACGACACGGTGCAACTCGATGTCGGTACGGCTGCCGCCAACGGCTGTCCTGCCGCACCAGCGCTTGCTGGCAAATACTGGGTGGTGGCTTATCCGACCTTCGCGGGCAATAGCACCGGAACGATCTGGTATCGCCAACAGTCGGTAAACGGATCAGGCTCCACCCCGGTATCGATCTCGCCGAGCAATGGTGATACCGCTTGGGCCGCGATCCTCAAAGGCGGCGCTCCGCTGAACGGCTTGGCGATGGATCTGTACACGTCGGCCAGCTGCGGCGCATCCTGGCTCTCGGTGGCTCCAAGCACCGGCACGGTAAACGGTCAGGACAGTGGTACAACCACGGTCACTTTCAACGCCACCGGACTCGCCGTCGGCAAGTACAACGCCAACGTCTGCGTCAACTCGGATGACCAGAATAATCCGTCATTGGTGGCGCCAGTAGTTTTGACGGTGCATTGATCGCTACAAGCAGCGTACGCGCTAGCTGAAAAACAAAAGGCCGCCCGAGCAATCGGGTGGCCTTTTTCTTGTGCAAAATTTGCCGCGGCCGATTTGTTGGTCGAGGCAATCGCTGCCACTACACTACGCATCTTCATTCCAAACCGGGATCGTTCGCATGACATCGACCAACCTCATCCCCATCCGCGAACGCCTGATTTTCGCGCTCGATGTTCCCAGCAAAAGCGACGCCCTGGCGTGGGTGGAACGTCTCGGCGATGCGATGATTTTCTACAAGATCGGCATGGAGCTGATCACCAGCGGCGAATATTTCGAGGTACTGCGCGAGCTAGATGCGCGCGGCAAGAAAGTTTTCGTCGACCTGAAATTTTTCGATGTGCCGGCGACGGTGGCATCGGCAGTGAAAGGCCTGACCCGTTATCCGGTCACGTTCTGCACGATCCACGGCAATAACGCGATGATGCGCGCCGCCGCGGAAGTGAAAGGCGATATCAAGCTGCTCGCGGTGACCGCGCTGACCAGCCTCGATCAACGCGATCTGGACGATCTCGGTTTCGCGTGCGATGCGCAGACGCTGGTGCTATCGCGGGCCAAGGCCGCGCTCGAAGCCGGCTGCGACGGCGTGATTACGTCGGGGCTGGAAGTCGCGGCATTACGCGCGCAGGTCGATCCGCGTTTGATTGTGATCTGCCCGGGCATTCGTCCGATCAGCAATACCGATGACCAAAAGCGCACGGTGGATGTCGCCGAGGCGTTTGCGCTCGGGGCGGACTACATCGTGGTCGGGCGCCCGATCCGCAATGCCGAAAATCCGCGCGATGCCGCCGAGGCGATTCAGGCAAACATCGCGAGCGCCTTGGCGCATCGCAAACTGTAGAAATAAATCAATAACATTCATTGTGTTGCAGATACACACTTAATGTGTTGCATTAACTATGCGCGCTAAGTATTATGGGGTCGTCGACACAAGTTCCCCCTCCGGTTAATCACCGGACGTTACTCAGATGGCCGCAATGGCCATCTGAGGATTTTTCCCGGCAGCATTCTGCGCTTGCCAATTGCACGCTCACTGCCTAGAGTGCGCCATTCTCAATCCATAACCTGGGGACGGCTCGTCATGTCAATCAAACTTACTCGACTTTCGCTGGCACTGGCTTTTGCCTGCGCCGCCATCGGTTGCAACCAGCAACAGCAAGCAGCCGCACCAGCAGCGCCCGTGGTTGCACCGGCAGCGGCAACGCCGGATGCGGCAATCAAAGCCTCCCTGCAAGCGCTGCGCAGCAACAATATCGGTGCCCTGCTCGATAACAGCTTGCCAACTGCACAGCTCGTCAAGATCAAAGCGGACTGGAGCAAGGATCTGAACAAGGATCCCATCACCGACGAAGATCGCAAGAAATTCGCCGAAGGTCTGGCCAAGTTCACCGCGCCGGACGCCGAAGCCAAGCTGTATGCCGAAATCGAGCCGAAGCTGAAAGAAGCCGATGCGCAGATGGCGCAACAGATGCCAATGATGATCGCGATGGGCCAGGGCATGCTGCAGAGTTCGGTGCAGCAGAGCAAGGATTTCGACGACAAGCAGAAAGAACAAGCCACCGCCGCGATTGCTGCCACCGCTGCATGGGCACAGAAAGTCAAGTTCACCGATCCCGCGCTGGTCAAGCAGGCCATCGCTGTGGGTTGCAAAACCGCACGCGATATCAATATCAAAACCCTCGATGAAGCGCGCGCGCTGACCTACGATCAGGGCATGCAGAAAGCCGGTATCGTGCTCGGCGGCGTGAAGCAAGTTTTTGAAGTTTACGGTTTCTCAATCGACAAGACGCTGGATTCGGCCAAGGTCGAAACGGTGACTAATCAGGGCGATGCGGCCAAGATCAAACTCAGCTACACCTTGTTCGATACGCCGCTGTCATCCGATAGCGACATGGTCAAGGTCGACGGTCGCTGGTATGGCAAGCAGGCACTGGAACAGTTCAACAAGCTGAAGCAGGAAGCTGCTGCTGCCGAAGCCGCGAAAACCGCTCCTGCTGCTCCTGCTGCAGCAGCACCTGCTGACGAACCCGGAAAAACGTTCCAGCCGGCCGATGATTCCGGTCTCAAGCCGGTCGAGAAGCAGTAAGCACGGCAATTGAAAACAACGGCCCGAGGCCAATATCCGGCCTCGGGCTGTGTCGTGATCCGCTCGGACGCCGCCACTGCTCAGTTCCTGCTATTGCCGTTGATGCAGCCACACTGACGTATTATCCGCATCTGTCAGCCGCGTTCGCCCTATGTCGGTCATGGATCAGCCTTTGATCACCGAATCTTCTTCGTCTGCCGTCGCGCGCGCGCCATGGTGGATGCGCCTGCTGGGTACTGTATTCAAGTCGCGCATTCGCATCCGTCGCGAACCGGTCAATCCGGTTGTCACGCTGCTGCCGGCGCTGCCGGTGGTTTACGTCACCGAACGCTATCGCTTATCCGACCGCATCATTCTCGAACAGGCATGCCGCGAAGCGGGCCTGCCTTCGCCGCTGTTGCCTTTCGTGCTCGGCGATTTGCGCAAGCCACGCGCGATGTTTGCGCTGTCGCGTCGCAAAGGCTGGCTGATCGGGCGCAGCTCGCCGCGCACGCATTCCGAGACGCTGGCGCAATTGTTCGAAGCCTTGCGCACGCATCCCGAACTGGATGTGCAACTCGTGCCGGTTTCGATTTTTGTCGGTCGTGCGCCGGATCGTCAATCGGGCTGGTTCGGTGTGTTGTTCTCGGAAAACTGGGTCGTGGTCGGTCGCTTCCGGCGCCTGCTGGCGCTGCTGTTGAACGGCCACGATACGATCGTGCAGTTCTCCACGCCGGTTTCGTTGCGCCAGGTCTTGAGCGACGAGCACGACGCACCGAATACTTTGCGCAAATTCTCGCGCGTATTGCGCGCACATTTCCGCCGCATCCGCGCCGCGGTGATCGGCCCCGATCTGTCGCATCGGCGCACGCTGGTCGATACCGTGGTCAACGCCGATCCGGTACGTGCGGTGATCGCCAGCGTGGCAAGCAAGGAAAATCTCACGCTCGAACAGGCGCAGGCCCGTGCGCGCAGTTACGTCTGGGAAATCGCCGCAGATTATTCGCACCCGGTGGTGCGTTCGTTGTCATTCCTGCTGACCAGTTTCTGGAACCGGATTTACGATGGCGTGCGCATGAATCATTTCGAATCCTTGCGCACCACCGCGCCGGGTCACGAGATCATTTACGTGCCGTGTCATCGCAGTCATATCGATTATCTGCTGCTGTCCTATCTGCTCTACCAGAACAAACTCGTGGTTCCGCATATCGCCGCCGGCATCAATCTGAACCTGCCGGGATTAGGGTCGATACTGCGCCGCGGCGGCGCGTTTTTCATGCGCCGCAGTTTCAAGGGCAACGCGCTGTATTCGGTGGTTTTCAATGAGTACGTGAGCCAGCTCATCGAGCGCGGCGTGCCGATCGAATATTTCGTCGAAGGCGGCCGTTCGCGCACCGGTCGATTGCTCACGCCACGCGTCGGCATGCTGACGATGACGGTGCGCGCGTTCCTGCGCGCGCCGCGCCGTCCGGTGATGTTCCAGCCGGTGTATGTCGGTTACGAAAAACTAATGGAAGGCAATTCGTACATGGGCGAGCTTTCTGGCAAGCCCAAGGAAAAAGAATCCTGGCTCGGCTTGCTGCGCTCGTTCGGTGTGCTGCGGCAACGTTATGGCAAGGTCGTGGTGAATTTTGCCGAACCGGTTTTTCTCGCCGACCTGCTCGATAAAAGCGCACCGGATTGGCGCGCCACGGTCGCGCAGAATCCCGACGAAAAACCGGAGTGGTTCAATGCGGCGGTGGCCACGCTGGCCGACAAGATCCAGATCAACATCAATCGCGCCGCCGACGTCAATCCGATCAACCTGCTCGCGATCGCATTGCTGGCCACCCGCAAACATGCGCTCGCGGAATCGGATTTGCTGGTGCAACTGGAGCTCAGCAAGGCGTTGGTGAACACGTTGCCGTACTCGGATCGTGTCACAGCGACTGCGCTCACGCCGGCCGAAATCATCGCTTACGGCGAGCGTATGCAGATGATCCAGCGCGTGTCGCACCCGCTCGGTGACGTACTCCTGTGCGAAGGCAAGAACGCGGTACTGCTCTCGTATTTCCGCAACAACGTGCTGCATCTGTTCACAACGTCGGCATGGATCGCGTGCTGTTTCATCAATACACGCCGCATTACGCGTGCATCGATTCTGCGCCTCGGCAAGCTGATTTATCCGTTCCTGCAGGCCGAACTTTTCCTGCCGTGGAGCGAGGACGAATTTGTCAGCCGGATCACCGCCACGATCGAATTTTTCGTTGGCCGCGGTTTGCTGCAAAGCGAGTCGGAAGGCCGCACGCTGAGCCGCGCCGCCGGCCAGAGCGATACCGCATTCCAGCTGCGCACGATCGCCCACAGCCTGCTGCAGGCGTTCGAGCGTTATTACATCACCATCGCCTTGCTCGTGAAAAACGGGCCGCGCACCTTGAGTGCCGGTGAGCTGGAAAATCTCTGCCATCTGACCGCGCAGCGTTTGTCGTTATTGCACGAAATGAACGCGCCGGAATTCTTCGACAAGAGCCTGTTCCGCAGTTTCATCCAGCAACTCAAGCAACGCCGCGTGGTTTGGAACGACGAATCCGGCAAACTCGATTTCGATGCATCGCTCGAAGTGGTCGCGCGTGATGCGAAATTGATATTGAGCCGGGAAATCCGCCACGGCATTCTCAAACTCACCGATGAAGGTCGCAGCAGCCTGGCGATCGAGCCGACGACAGATCCGCCAGCCGCCGAATAGGCTCAGGCGCGTCGAAGTTTTAATTGATCGCTATCAGCGCGACGCAGAGCTTCACGCGTCCAGGTCGGGAATCAGCTTGCTCTCGATGTAGCCGATGATGTCCTTGATCCGCAGCTTGCGTTTTTTCAGCCGTTTCAGGCGCAGCTCATCGCTGGCCGGATGCGCCGCCAAATGGATGATGACTTCGTCCAGATCGCGATGCTCGATCCGCAAGTCGGTGAGCTGCTGCACAAGTTGGGCGCGATTGATGTTGCTCATGCAAGCTCGTGGCAATGACCTCCGCCGAGTTTAGCGCCGCATCGGGCTTGCGAACAGCATGCCGTTTGCCAGTGCCGAAACAGCACCATTCGGTCGTACAATATCCAGCTCACAACCTCACCGATCCACCATGACCGCCGCGTTGCGCCAACACGAAATCAATGCCCACAAACTGGCCAAGCGCTTGCGCCACCAAGTCGGGCAGGCGATTGCCGACTTCCGCATGATCGAGGAAGGCGACCGTATCATGGTGTGTTTGTCCGGCGGCAAGGATTCGTATGCGCTGCTCGATATTCTGCTCGCGCTCAAGCTCAAGGCGCCGGTGAATTTCGAGCTGATCGCGGTCAATCTCGATCAGAAACATCCGGGCTTTCCGGCGCATGTATTACCGGATTACCTGCGCTCGTTGAATCTGCCGTTTCATATCCTGCAGCAGGATACCTACAGCGTGGTCAAGCGTGTGATTCCGCAAGGCAAGACCATGTGCGGTCTCTGCTCACGACTGCGGCGCGGTGCGTTGTACGAATTTGCCGAGCGCGAAGGCATGAGCAAGATCGCGCTCGGTCACCATCGCGATGACATGGTTGAAACGCTATTCCTCAACATGTTCTACCAATCCAAGCTCAAGGCGATGCCGCCGAAACTGCAATCCGACAATGGCCGGCACGTCGTGATCCGGCCGCTGGCGTATTGCAAGGAAGACGATCTGGCCGCGTTCGCCGAATGGCGCCAATTCCCGATCATTCCGTGCAACTTGTGCGGCTCGCAGCAAACGCTGCAGCGCCAGGCGATCAAGGAAATGCTGGCCGACTGGGAGCGCAAGCAACCCGGTCGTATCGAGAATATTTCCCGCGCGCTCGGCGATGTCGCGCCGTCGCAATTGGCGGATCGCACGCTGTTCGATTTTGCTACGCTCGGTGCGCGCAATCCGACCAACTCGCTCTCGGCGTCGGACTGGTTGCTTGGCGACGGCGCGGAATCGGCCGATGCCGAATCCGAGGTCAGCCCCAAAATCCACGCAACATGCTGATCTCATCTTTTGATCTTGTACCCGCGTAATTTACGGTGCGGCACTACCGCTATGCTGTCGCACCGCTAATCCGGGTTCGGCAATTCCTCCTGTTTCCCAAGAGTCCTGAGTCTTATGTGGTTTCGCAATCTGACCGTGTTTCGTTTTTCTGAAAAAGTCTCCGCCTCGCTCAAGACACTCGACGAAAGCCTCGATCAGGCGCGTCTGCGTCCGTGTGGGCCGATCGAGCTTGCCACGCGCGGTTTTGTTTCTCCGCTGGGCAGGAATGAGGAAAAGCTCGTTTACCGTGTCGGCGAATTCGCCCTGATCACGGTGGGCAGCGAGGACAAACTCCTGCCAAGCACTGTGGTCAACGAGGCGCTGGCAGTAAAAATCGAGGCGATCATCGAGAAAGAAGGTCGCCGCATTGGCGCTCGCGAACGCAAGCGGTTGAAAGAAGAAGTTTTTACCGATCTGCTGCCACGCGCGTTCATACGACCGTCACGATTGCATGCTTATCTGGACAGCAAGAACGGCTGGTTCGTGGTCGATAGCGCCAGCCGCAAGCAGGCGGAAGACGCGGTGACCCAGGTTCGCGAGGCTTTGGGCAGCTTTCCGGCGATTCCGGCCAGCCCTGAAGAGGCGCCGCGCGTGCTGATGACGGACTGGCTGATTAGTGGCAAGCTACCGCCAGGCCTGACTTTGGGCGACGAATGCGAACTGCGCGACCCGGCGGAATCCGGCGCGATCGTCCGCTGCCGGCGCCAGGACCTTGAAACCGACGAAGTACGGGAGCACATCAAGACCGGAAAACAAGTGTTTCAGCTCGGTTTGACGTTTGAAGACCGTATAAGCTTTGTACTGGGCGAGGATGTCGTGCTGCGCAAGTTGCGCTTCCTCGATCAGGTATTGGATGAACTCGGCGAGGATTCGCGCGAATCCGCCGCCGCCGAACTGGACGCGCGTTTTGCATTGATGACACTGGAGCTGGAGCGCCTGCTGGCGCGTTTGCAGGAATGGTTTGGATTGCCCCGGCCGATCGATCCCGCTTGAGATCGAGCCGCCGGGTACAGGGTAAAACGAATTAATGAGCACGACCGGCCAAGACGATTATCTGGAGTTATCCACGCCCAGCGGCGGCGCGATCAAGGTGCGGCGTTCGTCGCACCCGCGCGCGCGACGGCTGCGTCTCACCGTGACTTCGAGCGGCGCCCATCTGACTTATCCGGAAGGCACGCATCCGGCGCAGGTTTTCGCTTTTCTGCGTCAGCACGGCGAGTGGCTGGAAAGCAAGCTCGACGAGCTGCATCTGGATCACGATGGCCCGCCGCCGCTGTTGCCGGGCGCACCGACGCTGATTCCGTTGCGCGGCGAGACGACTCAGCTGATCTGGCGCCAAGGTGTGTATCCGCGCATCGAACTCGTCGATGACAAGCTCGTGCTTACGTTGCCGAAACCGCATAACGAACAAAGTCTCGGTGCGGCGCGTTCATTGCTGCATTCGTTCCTGCAGGCGCAGATTCGTCGCGACGTATCGCGCTGGTTTGCGCGCTACACGCCCGAGCTGAACTTGGCCCCGACCGGCTTGCGCATCAAGCCACTGAAAAGCCTGTGGGGCAGCTTGGACAGTCGCGATTGCGTGACCCTGGATCTCGCGCTCGCACTGGCGCCGCCCGAAGCGCTGAAATACGTCGTCGTGCACGAGCTGTGTCATCTGCGCATCCGCGATCATTCGCCGCGCTTCTGGGCAGTGGTGGCGTCGTTGTATCCCGACTGGAAAACTCAGCGCGACTGGCTCAAGACCCGTGGCCATGCCTTGAAGGCGGAACTCGGTCGGCTTATCATTTAACTGTGATCGCACTCGCGATTCACGATTTCAACGCAACATCGGCGCGATCAGCGCCGGCTGTTCCAGATGCAAATGGTGCGAGCCCGGCACGCGAATCACCCGTATGTTTTCGACCGCAGCGATGCGCGCCTGCATGATTTCGGGTTTGAAATATGGCATCGGCGGCTCCGCCATCACCAGCACCGTCGACGCACGAATGCCGCGCAGGATTGCGAGAATTTGCGGCTCGGAATAACGCAACGGCGATGCGAGCATCAGGCGCGAATCCGACGACCAGCTAAAGCCACCGTCGACCGGCTTGGTGCCACGCTCCACCAGCAATTCCGCCGCTTGGCGCGATAGCCCGTTCGCCTTGATGCGCGCCTCGATGGCGACTTCGATGTCTGGGAATACACGCAGGGTTTTGGCCTGGGCGCTATCGCGTTGAAACAACGCACGCCGCAGTTGCGCCACGGTCTGATCCTGCTCGGCGGTGGGTGGCCCCAAACCCTCGATCAGCAGCAGGCGTTCAATACGCTCGGTCGCGGCAGCGGCAAAAATGCTCGCGATACTCGCGCCCATCGAATGTCCGAGCAGGCTGAATTTTTGCCAGCCCAGTTTGTTGACGACTTCGAGCACATCGCTGACATGATCGACATGGTGATACCAGTTGCCGGGCGCGCGATGATCCGAGCGCCCGTGGCCGGCAAAATCCAGCGCAACGACATAATACTCGGCCAGCAACGGCGCGAGGCCGGCGAAACTCGCCGCGTTATCGAGCCAGCCATGCAGGGCCAGCATCGGCGGATTTGCCGGATCACCCCAGGCCTTGGCCGCGAGGCGACCGAATGCAATATCGATGGCGAGTTCGGTCATGCGTTTTTTTCCAGTTCGAGAAAACGCGCTGCGGCTTGTTCACGTTTGGTGGCATCGTCCTGGGCCGACCAGTCCGCCGCGAATTCGGGCCAACCCTGGGTGTGGCGCAATACCAGTTCGGCCATCGCATCGACCTGTGGCGCGGTCGCATTCAGCGCCGGAATATACTCGTAACGCTCGCCGCCGGCACCGAGGAAAAGCTCGCGATTCTGCATCGCGATTTCTTCGAGCGTTTCCAGGCAATCGACCGCAAAACCCGGACACACCACCTGCAAGTGATGCACGCCTTGCGTGGCCAACTCCTTGAGCACGACATCGGTGTAGGGATGCAACCAGCGCTCACGCCCGACCCGCGACTGGAAACTCACAAGGTATTGCGAGCGATCCAGTTGCAGTCGCACGGCCAGCGCCTGCGCAGTCGCCTGGCACTGACAAAAATACGGATCACCCGCATGCAGATATCGCTCGGGAATGCCGTGAAACGACATCAGCAGACGTTCACCACGACCATGCTCGGACCAATATGCTTCGATCGATTTCACCAGCGCTTCGATGTGCGCCGGTTCGTCGAAATACTGATTGATGAAACGGATTTCCGGCGGCCAGCGCAAGTCGGTCAGGCTTGCAGCAACCGCATCAATCACGCTGCCGGTCGAGGTTGCGGAATATTGCGGATACAGCGGCAATATCAACACGCGGCGTACATTCGCGCGCATCAATTCGGTCAGCATGTCGGCCACCGCGGGCTGGCCGTAACGCATCGCCAGCCGCACCTGGATCGGGCCGTTGCGCAGCGTTTTCAGCTGGGTATCCAGCGCGTCGGCGAGCGCCTGACTGTTAAGCAATAGCGGGGAGCCTTCCGCCGTCCAGATTTTCGCATAGGCATGCGCGGAACGACGCGGCCGAAAACGCAATATCACGCCATGCAGAATCAGCCGCCACAACCAGCGCGGCAGTTCGATCACGCGCGGATCGGCGAGAAATTCTGCCAGATAACGTCGCACCGCGCCCGGTGTCGGCGCCTGCGGTGTGCCGAGATTGACCAGCAACACCGCTGCGCTCGCGGGTGAACCGTGCTGGTATTTTGCATTGCCGATGTAACGTCGTGTTGTCAGCATAAGAAGGCATCATCCATACTCGGACACATAGTGTAGTGCTTCGACCAGATCGAAGCCGCGCAGTCTGCCGCACGCGATGTGAAGCACACATCGCGAAGCGCCGCGACTGGATAATTCGGCGGCGATGGCGAGACAGCAACACTAGGTTCATCTGCATATTCGTAATCTAAACCGTCCACTTCTTGCCATCGGAGACACCTGATGAAATTGCTGTTGCGCCTCGCTCTGCTCATGCTGTGTCTGACGACACTGTTCACTGCGCCGGCACGCGCTGGCGAGGATGAAAACAAGCGCGCGAAAGATGCGGTGCGCGTGCTCAAGGAAGTGATGATGGCGCCCGACAAAGGCATCCCGTCGAACCTGCTCAAGCGCGCGTATGCGATCGCGGTGATCCCCGATGTGATCAAGGCCGGCTTTGTGATCGGCGGCCGCCACGGCGAAGGTTTGATTGCGGTGAAATCGGCCGATGGCACGTGGAGCAATCCGAGTTTCGTCAGCATGACCGGTGGCAGTTTCGGATTTCAGGTCGGCGTCTCTTCGACCGATGTGGTGTTGATCTTCCGCACGCAGCGCGGCGTCGATAATATCGTGCATGGCAAGTTCACCCTCGGCGCCGATGCGTCGGTGGCGGCGGGGCCGGTCGGTCGCGATGCGCAGGCATCCACCGATGGCGAACTCAAGGCCGAAATATTTTCCTATTCGCGCAGTCGCGGCCTGTTCGCCGGCGTGGCGCTGGATGGGTCGGTAATCGCGATCGACAACGACGCGAATCAGGATGTTTACGGCCAGGGCGTGACGCCACGCCGCATCTTCGAAGGTGGCGTAGCCAATGTTCCGGGGGCAGTCGTTGACTTCCGCGATCGTCTGGAGGAGTACACTTCGCGCTAATGGCGTCATCTGACGCTGCAGTCGTGCGTTGAATGTATCGAATTGCGGCATATCGCCGCCACGCATTCGTCGCAGAACAAGTGAGGATTTATGGGCGGTTTTAGTGGTTGGCATTGGATTATCGTAGCGCTGGTCGTGGTGCTCGTGTTCGGCACCAAGAAGCTCGGCAACATCGGTGGTGACGTGGCGTCGGCGATCAAGAGTTTCCGCAAGGGTTTGCAGGACGACGACAGCCATCCGCCGTCGCAGCTGAAGGCCGATCCCGAGCCGGTCGTGAAACCCGCGACCAGCGATATCAAACGCGACAACGTGCCGTAAGGTCAGCCGCATGTTTGATTTCAGCATGGGCGAAATCGGCATCATCGCGGTAGTTTCGCTGTTGGTGCTCGGCCCCGAGCGCATGCCGAAAGTCGCACGTACGACCGGTGCGTTGTTGCGCAAGGCGCGGCAGAGCTGGCAAAACGTGCGCAATGATATCGAGCGCGAATTTGCCGCCGAAGAACTCAAGCGCAACCTGAAAGAAACCGTGCAATCGATCGATCCGCGCCCGGCCATGAACGACGCGATTAACGGTACGATGCAGGATATTCACAGCTCGATCCATCCCGAACCGACGCCTACCGTCGTGGCCGAACCCGCAACGCCGGAGCACGGCGCAATCGAGACGCTGCCGAACTCGACATCCAGCCCGCCGCATCACGATGAGCACGTCTGAACCCGAGGGCGAGAGCGAGCCCACGTTCTTATCGCACCTGATCGAACTGCGCGAACGTCTGCTGAAAGCGGTGGCGACAATTTTGATCGTATTCGCGGCGCTGATGCCATTCGCCAACAAGATTTATACCTGGCTGGCCAAGCCGCTGCTGTCGCGTTTGCCGGCGGGCGGACAGATGATCGCGATCGACGTCGCTTCGCCTTTTTTCACGCCGGTAAAGCTCGCGTTTTTCGTCGCCGTGTTCGCTGCGATGCCGGTGCTTTTGTATCAGGCTTGGTCGTTTGTTTCGCCAGGTTTGTACAAGCACGAAAAACGCTTGGCGATGCCGATTCTGGTTTCGAGCGTCGCACTGTTCTACGGTGGCTGCGCGTTCGCCTATTTTCTGGTGTTGCCGATGGTGTTCGGTTTTCTCGCCGGAGTCACGCCCGAAGGCGTCGCGATGATGACCGACATCGGCCATTATCTCGACTTCGTGCTGGTGATGTTCCTCGCGTTCGGCATGTGTTTCGAAGTGCCGGTGGCGACCTTGATCATCGTTCTGCTCGGCTGGGTCACCACCGAGCAATTGAGTACGAGTCGGCCGTATGTGATCGTCGGTTGCGTGGTAGTAGCCGCGCTGCTGACGCCGCCCGATGCCCTGTCGATGCTGATGCTGGCGGTGCCGATGTGCCTGCTCTACGAGGTCGGCATCATCGCGGCGCGCCTGCTCGCGCGCCGCGCGGAAAATTCCAGCCGCGTTGCCGATTGATCAGACTGCCGGCGGTTCGCTGGGTGGTGTCGGCGGAGTCGGTTCGCTCATCGGCAAGGTAATCACACTACCGTAGACGTTCTGGTACGCCGCATAATTCGCGCCGGCCAGTACCGGCATCAACACGAGCCAGCCGAGAAATAGCGGTATCGCAGCAACAACGCTCAGTACGATCACGATCAGGCCGAATACCAGCATCGGGCCGATATTCGCGAGCACCGCGTTGAGGCTGTCTTTCGCCGCGGCGATCGGATCGCCGCCCTCGAGCATGATGCGCGGCACCGAAAAAAACATCAGCGCCGATACCGCGAGCTTGATCGCTATGCTGAGCAGGAGCCACAGCAAACCGCCGCCAAGCAAAGCGCCCGCTGCCAGGCCGCCCGAATTGGTCGCGCCGCCGATCGCCACCGCACCTATCGCGCCGCCGAGAAAAAGAAAACCGAGCACCAGCGTCAACACGGCACCGGCCACAGCGATCAGGCTCAGGATGATCAGCGGCGAAAGTTTGTTCGAATCCTGGAATGCGCGGAACAGGTGATTCAAGTCTATGGTGCGTCCGGCATCTTGCTCGCTCGCGGCATAAATCATTCCGGCATACAGCAACGTGCCAAGAATCGCAGCAGCGAGCTGGCCCAGCAACGGAATGAAAAACAGCAGCACAAAGATCACGAAACTGATCAGCGCCATGAGAATCCATACGCCGGGATTTTTGGCAAAAATCTCCCAGCCCTTGCTCAGCCAGCCCACACTATTGTTCACATCGACTTGGCGAAAACTCATTTCGATCGTCCTTTCACAGCGCGGATGGTCCGCAGGATGGTTTGCCGGCCAAGCATAAATTGCATGGGGTATACGCGCCAGCGGTTTGAAGAGATCGGACCTGCACGACCAATCGCGGGGTTTCGCACAAGCCGTTTCCGATGTATAAATGTGTACTCGGGGGGAGCAAATCAGCCATAGGAGGCGATCGCATGAAAAAAACAGCAGCAGAAGTCGACGATACCCGGGACGCCAGTCTGCGTGTATCGAAGCGTGTGCGTGATAGTCTCAAAGCCGCTGCGGCGGTGATGGGGCGTCCGCTATACGACGTTACCAACGAGGCCATCAGCAATTATCTGGCGTCGGCAAAAGTGGGCGATCCGCTCGCGGCTGCACGCAAGAGCATGGGCATCAAGGCGCGCAAGTAAACGCGATCTTTTTTGCCCGGCACAGACTTAAGAACCACGGTTATCGCAGCCATCGGCTGCGACACCATTCGCACGACCAACCAGCAATTTCGATCTAACGAGCGACCGCGTTGAGGTCAGTTGCGCGCGAGACGCAGAAAACGCCGCAGCAATCGGCGCGCATCGGGACACGGCTTTACCGAACCCAACAACGCGGTGGCATCGATGCCTTCCTGATGCAATTCCGACGTTCGTTTGTGGATGTAGCCGCGCATCGCGTGCGTGCTGAATTCGGGATGAAACTGCACACTCCAGGCGCGTCGCGAGTAGCGTAGTGCGTGGCAATCTTCAAGTGCAGAACGTGCCAGCACAACGGCGCCACACGGCGGTTTCAACACGCTTTGCAGATGTGTTGCGTGGGCGCGGTAGCGCGATCCAAGCGGGCCGAATAAATCGTCGCTGCATGCGGCATCGTCTGCGTCGATATCGATCGTCCCCATCTCGCGGCCACGCGGGTTGTAACCCACCTCGCCACCCAGCGCGTGCGCCATGAGTTGGTGGCCGTAACACACACCGAACAACGGTAGTTGCTGCTGCATCGCGTCGCGCAGCCACTCGGCGGTGCGCTCGCTCCAGTCGTGGCGATCGGTCACCATTGCGCCGGATCCGGTGATGATCGCCGCACCGAAACGGCACGCATCCGGCAACGTTTCACCACGCTCGACATGCGTCACCGCGATATGCCGCGCATGCAGCTTGAGGCCAGTACGGAACCAATGCGGGAAATCGCGATGGCGTGCACGCAGATGCGGCAATGCCGTGCCGGTTTGGATGATCAGTATCGGCAAGGTGTCGCGCCGTATCGAAATCGATGGGCGAAAATGTTCAACACGATCGAAGGCGCTATTCGGCACGGAGGCAAGATCATCAACGAGGTTCATTCACGAATCCTAGCAAACATTTTCTGAATCACATCCCACATGCTGCAGCATCGCTCGCCACCGACTTATGACAATTGCGCATTTGCTTAGACCCGAGGGATACGAAAAACAGCATCGATGAATCTTGTACTTTCGGTTTTTCTCAATCGATCGGCGGCAACACGCCGGCGACTTCCGCGATCGTGGTCACGCCGCGCGCCACCTGCGCCGCAGCACTCACTCGCAGCGGACGCATGCCTTGTGCGAGTGCGATTTCGCCGAGCTTGCTGAGATCGGTCGCGGCTTGAATCTGCTGGCGCAACGGCGGTGTGATCGACAACATTTCATAGATGCCGGTACGTCCAAGAAAACCCGTGCGGCGACATTCCAGGCAACCCTTGTGCGCAAATCCGCGCGCCGGTAACGGCAGGTTCCAGCGTCCGACCAGCCCCTGCCAATCCTGTGCGTCGAGCTTGGTTTCGACCTTGCAATGCGGACACAAGGTGCGCACCAGTCGCTGCGCGACAATGCCGGTCAGTGTGGATTGCAATAGGTAATACGGCACGCCGAGATCGAGCAAACGCGTGATCGCTGACGGCGCATCGTTGGTATGCAGTGTAGACAGAACCAGATGTCCGGTGAGCGAGGCCTGCACCGCCATCTGCGCGGTTTCGAGATCGCGGATTTCGCCGACCATGATGATATCGGGATCTTGTCGCAGCAGCGTGCGCACGCCTGCGGCGAAATCCAGATCGATCGCCATTTGCACCTGCATCTGGTTGAATTCGGGCGCGACCATTTCGATCGGATCCTCGACCGTGCAGACATTGATGTCCGGCGTGGCGAGATATTTCAGCGTGGAATATAACGTCGTGGTTTTGCCCGAACCGGTCGGGCCGGTCACCAGCACGATGCCGTGCGGACGCTCGACCATCGCACGCCAGGCTTCGGCTTCGGTCGGACTGAAACCGAGCTGCGAAAATTCCTTGACGACGACATCCGGGTCGAAAATACGCATCACGATTTTTTCGCCGAACGCGGTCGGCATGCTCGACAGGCGCAACTCGACCTCGCGCCCGCCAACCGAACGGGTCTTGATGCGGCCATCCTGCGGCCGGCGTTTTTCGGCGACGTCCATGCGCCCGAGAATTTTGATACGCGAGGTCACCGCCACCATCACCGGCGTCGGCAACTCGAACACCTTGTGCATCACGCCATCGATGCGAAAGCGAATCTGGCTGGTATCGCGCCGCGGTTCAAGATGGATATCCGACGCGCGTTGCTCAAACGCGTATTGCAGCAGCCAGTCGACGATATGCACGACATGCCGATCATCCGCGCCGACTTCGCCGGATTTGCCGAGCTCGACCAGCTGCTCGAAATTCAAGATGCCGCGGCCGTCCGGCACATCGCTGTTGCTCTTGGCGTCGCGCGCGCGCTGGATCGAGCGCTGCACGCCGTAGAATTCAGTGAGGTAGCGGTTGATGTCGATCGGACTCGCCACCACACGCTGCACATCGCGGCGCAGGATGTGGCCGAGATCGCTGAGCCAGCGCATGTCGAACGGCTCGGCAGTAGCGAACACCACCTGCAAATCGGTCACCGCCACCGGCAGGATGCGATAACGATTGGCGTATGCCTGCGACACCACTTGCGTGACTGCCGCGGCATCGATCTTCATCGGATCGATTTTCAGATACGGCAAACCGGCCTTGTCGGCGAGCCATTGTGTGAGCGTTTCCAGACTCAGTGGCTTGCCCGGTTGACGCGCATTTTCCAGTTTGAGATTGGCGATCAGCACCAACGGATGCAGTTCGAGCCGACCACGCTGGGTACGCACATCGGCGCGCACACGCTTGGCATCTTCGGCCACGATCAGGCCATCGACGATCAGCGCGGCCAGCACCGGCTCCAGTTCCAGGCGTCGATGCAAACCGATGCCCGGCGCCAAGGTATCGGCGGCGGACAGGACAGACAATTGCGGTAACGTGGCCATGATGATTTCCTACAAGGCGTGTATTGCCCGGCCCCGTTATACTAACGCGCTTTGTGCCCACCTTATTCATAACTGCGTAACGAAATCTATGTCCGGCCTGACTTTTCAAGATGTGATCCAGACCCTCAACCGCTACTGGGGCGAGCAGGGCTGCGTGCTGATCCAGCCGTTCGATACCGAAGTCGGCGCCGGCACGTTTCATCCCGCCACGTTCTTGCGCGCGCTCGGCCCGGAGTCGTGGCGCGCGGCCTACGTGCAGCCGTGCCGCCGGCCGACCGATGGCCGTTACGGCGAAAATCCGAATCGCCTGCAGCATTATTATCAGTATCAGGTGGCGCTGAAACCGAATCCGGACAACATCCTCGAGCTGTACATCGATTCGCTGAAAGCGCTCGGCAT
>JAYVLO010000159.1:0-4436 GCA_043759455.1 Pseudolysobacter sp. | reverse complement strand
CGGAATCGCCGTAGTTCGAATTGATCGAGCAAGGTGTCGATCCGCGTATTGAGTTCGGCTACGTCGTAGATCAGACCAAAAAAACGCAGGTTCTGGTACACCGTCATATTACCCGGCAGTGGCGCATATACCGCCGCGAAGTTGGTCCGCGCTAGCGCCCGGCTGCGCTGTTTCGCGAGCGCGATTCCCTTGATCTCGATTTCGCCGGCGCTCGGTTCGAGTACACCGAGAATCATGTTGATCGTGGTGGTTTTGCCGGCGCCGTTTGGCCCGAGCAAACCGACGATTTCGTTGCGCCGCACATCGAAGGAAACGCTGTCGACAGCGACCGTCGCAGCATATTGCTTGCGCAGGTCGCGCACCGAAAGAATGATGTCGGGATCGGTCATCGCGTTGATTTTCGCTTCGTGCACATTCATTCCGTTAGCATGTTGGATCTGATCCAGCTTAAGGCTTGCGAGACCGGCAGATTCAAAATTCGCGTGCCGCAAGTATGCCCGATCACCGGTCCTTTCCTGGAATTTTTTGCATGCCGCTGCGCACTTTGACTGCCCCTGCCCGCGCCCAGATTCGACGCTGGGTGATCAGCGCATTTCCGCGCGATCCGAGTCTCGGGCTGAGCTATGACGAGCCGCTTGGCGATCCGGGTATGTTCGGGCCGGAGAGTGCCACGTGGAAAATCCATGCCGATTTTCCGGGCATGCTTTCCGGCGGTTTGTGCGCGCTGATGTTGCAAACACTGCACCCGCTGGCTTTGGCTGGCGTCTGGGATCATTCAAATTTCCGCACCGATCTGGTCGGACGTTTGCGTCGCACCACCGCCTTCGTCGCCGGCACAACATATGCGGCGCGCGCACCGGCTGAAGCCTTGATCGCAAAGGTGCGCAAAATCCATGGACAAGTACGCGGCACCGCAACCGATGGACGTGTTTATTCGGCGGACGATCCCACACTGCTGACCTGGGTGCATGTCACCGAAGCGTACGGCTTCCTCGAAGGCTACCGACGTTACAGCCACGCACGCTTGTCGCTGCAGGCGGCGGATCAGTATTACGACGAAACCCGACGTGTGGCCGAAGCGCTCGGTGCGCGTAATGTGCCGGCATCGCAAAGCGAGGTGATGGATTTTTTCCGCGATAAACAAGCCGAACTCGAGTTCAGCGAACGCTCGCGCATCGTGCTGGACATCCTCACGCGCATCCGCTTGCCGGTGCCGGCAGCGGGACTAACGCGCAATCTGTTTCTCGGCGCCGGTGCGCTATTGTTGCCGGACTGGGCCAGACTTCTGTTACGCGAAAGTGCGATCCAGCGTGCGCAAGCGCGGATTGCTGCCACGACGTTGTGGAGCATCGCGCCGTTGTTCCGCGCCGCGCTCGACGATGGTATTGCCGCACGTGCCTGTCGCCGCCTCGGCCTCGCGCCGGACGCACTCTATCGCTGGCCATGAGCATGAGCACGAACACAACTCAACAACTGCAATCGATAGCACGACCGCCATGACCGAAAATTTCGACGTAATAATCATCGGCGGCGGTGCTGCCGGGCTGATGTGCGCGATCACCGCCGGCCAGCGCGGGCGACGCGTGCTGCTGATCGAACACGCCAATCGCGTCGGCAAGAAAATCCTCATGTCGGGCGGCGGACGCTGCAACTTTACCAATCTCGGCGTGACGCCGAGCAATTATATTTCTGCCAATCCGCATTTCTGCAAGTCTGCACTCGCGCGCTACAGGCCGGCGGATTTCATCGCGCTGGTCGAGCGCCACGGCATTGCGTTTCACGAGAAAGAGCTCGGGCAACTTTTCTGCGACGATTCGTCGAAACAGATCGTGTCCATGCTGCTAGATGAGTGCGCCGCAGCGAACGTGCGCATCGAAACCAGTTGTGCAATCACGCACGTGAAAAACGGCGATGGCGGTTTTCGTATCGAGACTGCGCTCGGCACATTCATCGCGACGTCGCTCGTAGTGGCGAGCGGCGGCCTGTCGATTCCGAGCATGGGTGCGAGCGGTTTCGGCTACGAACTCGCGCGCCAATTCGGCCACACGGTATTGCCGACACGCGCCGGTCTCGTGCCGCTCACGCTCAGCGGCAAACATCAGGAGCGCCTGCAAGATCTGAGCGGCGTCGCCCTGACCGTCGAGAGTAGTTGCAATGGCGAGAAATTCCGCGCCGGTTTGTTAATCACGCATCGCGGTATCAGCGGCCCTGCGATCCTGCAAATCTCGTCTTACTGGAATCCCGGCGATGATCTGCGCCTCAATCTTTTGCCCGATGGCGACGCCCTCGCCCGCCTGTGCGAGCAACAAGCCGAACGACCTTTGGCCGAATTGAAAAACGTACTTGCCGATATCCTGCCGCGCCGGCTAGCGTTGCGCTTTTGCGAAATCTGGCTAACTAGCAAACCGATGCGCCAGTATCGCGACAGCGAGCTGCAACAGATTGCCAGCCAACTCGAAAACTGGCCACTCGTTGCGAGCGGCACCGAAGGTTATCGCACGGCCGAAGTTACGCTGGGCGGCGTGGATACCGACGAACTCTCATCCAGTTCGATGCAATCGCGACGGGTCAACGGGCTGCATTTCATCGGCGAAGTGGTGGATGTCACCGGCCATCTGGGCGGCTACAACTTTCAATGGGCGTGGGCGTCGGGACACGCGGCGGGTGGCGCAGTCTGAGCGTCGCAAGGCATTGCGCCAGGACGTGAAAATTGTCTCGATCAGTGATTCATTGCGCGCGGCAAGCGGGAGCTGGGCGGGTCGCAACGGCTGATGATGTCGAAAGATTCAACGCGTATTTTCGATCCGCAGCAAAACGCTTGTTTATCTTTTGATCGTCTCCATGTCGAACGCGCCAGCGTGTTCCTGACCGAGCCGCCGCTCACGATCTCCCACCGAATTCCGCCATTCACTTTGCCGAGAGAGACACCATGACGCTTTCCATGTATCAGGCTTCCGTTCCCGTTTTCATCCACGCCTTGACCAATCTTTCGACGATCCTGCACAAAGCGGCGGCGCATGCCGAAGCGAAAAAGATCGACCCCAGCGCCCTTCTCGCCGCGCGACTTTATCCCGATATGCATCCGTTGGTCCGCCAGGTGCAGACCGCGACCGATCTCGCGAAAAACTCCTCGGCGCGTCTGGCCGAAGCAGATCGCCCGGCGCATGAAGATACCGAGCAGACCTTCGACGAGCTGCAGGCGCGCATCGCCAAGACGATCACGTTTCTGCAAACCCTGACCCCGGCGCAGATCGATGGCAGCGAGGAAAAAACCATCACGATGACCATCCGCGGCCACGACCTTAGCTTCCGTGGCCAACCGTATCTGTTGTATTTCGCGCAGCCGAATTTCTATTTTCACGTAACCACCGCCTACGCGATCCTGCGCCATAGCGGCGTGGAAATCGGCAAGATGGACTTTATCGGTCCGTTGCAGAATTGATTCTGCGAAACGGCGAACCATGATGTGATGTGTGGATCAAGCCCGGCGCTATCGCCGGGCTTTGTTCACGCCTTATTCGACGACAAAAGTCACGCGCAGATTCACGCGCCACTCGGTGACATTGCCTTCGTTGTCGGTCACGACCTTGATTTCGTTGACCCACGCGCCCTTGATGTTTTTCACCGATTCAGCGCATTTCTTCAAACCGCTCGTGACTGCATCTTCCATGCTTTTCTTGGATGAGGCATTCAGCTCGATAACCTTGGCAATCGACATGGTACTTTTCTCGCTGGCAAAGGCGGACAGGCCGCCGGGACAGTGAGCCTACGAGTTGTCGTGTTAAAAGCCCGGTACGACGCAGCACCTGAGAAGCGCTTCAACGATTTTGGCCGCCGGAAATTCAGCGTTGCGCTTGTTCGTTGCGCATCTGCTGTGGCGCGATCGGTGTGGTTTTGTCATCGATTGCTGGCGCCGGCCTTTCAGCATCGTTCGCCTGCGCACGCGAGCTGCTGTTTTGGGGTATCGATAGGGTTTGCAGCGCAGGCGGCGATTTAACAAGCTGGCCGATTTGCACGGCATCGGCGCGTTTGGCTCCGCCGCTGGCAATAACGCCGAGACTCAATATCAGAGACAAAGCGATAAAAGGCCAGCGATAGGTAGCGCGCCAATCGTCAAAATCCGGTATTACTGGTTGTAATGCGGTCCCGAAGCCGCGCTTCCCGATTTGCATGTGTTTCCCCTGTCACGCCAATGCAGGTTCTACACCGTCAAAAGATTTCACGCAATATTCACTCAAAAGATTTGTGACGCACGACACATCGAGCTTTGCGAACCCGCAGGGGGCTTAATGGCCACAACTCACGAACTGCACGACAACATCGAACATCCAGCGCGATCGCGCGCCCAATCCGGACGACGCTGCGCATACTTTTCCTGGCCAGGTTGATCGACGTACGGCTGGCGTATTACATCGAGTAATTCGTGGATTCCGCCG
>JAYVLO010000158.1:0-9424 GCA_043759455.1 Pseudolysobacter sp. | reverse complement strand
GTCAGCGCTGCTGTCAGCGTGGTTTTGCCGTGATCCACGTGGCCAATCGTGCCTACGTTGACGTGCGGCTTCTTACGCTCGAATTTTCCCTTAGCCATGCTCGCAAAACTCCGGGGTAACTTTGAAGTTGAAAAGACGTTTGTTCAAAATCTGTTTTTACAATCTTGCCGCAGCAAGTGGTGCCCACGAAAGGAATCGAACCTTCGACCTCTTCCTTACCAAGGAAGTGCTCTACCGACTGAGCTACGTGGGCCTTGTTACTTGTCACCTAGCGTGTTGCATTCAATGGAGCGGGAGACGGGGATCGAACCCGCATGATCAGCTTGGAAGGCTGAGGTTCTACCATTGAACTACTCCCGCAAGGCGTAGCTTAACTCTGGCACCGGAACGTGGATTGCTCCGGGCATCCTGCCCTCCACTGCTCCGAAAATCTTTTCAATTGTTAAAGCAATTCGCACTAAATAAGTGGTGGAGGGAGGTGGATTCGAACCACCGAAGGCATGAGCCAGCAGATTTACAGTCTGCCCCCGTTGGCCGCTTGGGTATCCCTCCACACGGAGCCGCGCATTCTGCTGAGCGCGGGGCGTCTTGTCAAGGATTAACTGCCGATGGAATCATGAGTTCTGCGCTTGTCGAGCTGCACTGCGTCCGCAGCTTCATTAATACCAACGAACAACCCTGCATGCCCTCGTGCGAGCAATGCACGCTCTGCTAAGCCCACCGCGCGCAACGCCGATCAGGCCCCGCCCGAGACGTTGGCGAGCACCGTGCGATACCGCGCAACCTCCTGCTCGATACCGCGATCCAGCGCCATGAGTTTCTGCGCATACTCGGCCAGCGCCTTGTCGTCTTCCGACGCCGGCTGCCAGTGCGGCACCGGCGTCGGCTTGCCGGCCGCGTCTAGCGCGACAAAAACGATTACACAATGCGTCGCCAGCACTTCCGATCCGCTTTGCAGCTGGCGCGCGAATACATCGACAGCGAAGTGCATGCTCGTCGTGCCGGTGTAGATCAGCTGGCAGTGCACGGTGATCAGGTCGCCGATCAGGATCGGTTGCTTGAACTGGATGCCGCCGACCGCCACCGTCGCCGAATATTCCCCGCTCCAGCCGACCGCACACGCATAACCGGCCTGATCGATCCATTTCATCACCATGCCGCCATGCACCTTGCCGCCGAAATTCACATCGGTGGGCTGGGCGAGAAAGCAAAAACTGACTTCGCGTTGTGTTCCCGGCATAACCTTACCTCGGTATGGTGAGTGCGGTTGTGTGATTCAAACGTTGAACAGGAAGTGCAGCACATCGCCTTCCTTGACCACGTATTCCTTGCCTTCCTTGCGCAGGCGACCCGCATCGCGCGCGCCGGATTCGCCGCCGTACTTGATGAAATCGTCGTAGGCGATGGTTTCGGCACGGATGAAACCGCGCTCGAAATCGGTGTGGATCACACCGGCGGCCTGCGGTGCGGTCGCGCCCACCTTGATCTGCCACGCGCGCACTTCTTTCTCGCCTGCGGTGAAATACGTCTGCAGTCCGAGCAGCACATAACCCGCGTGGATCACGCGATTCAGGCCAGGCTCGCTCAGTCCCATGTCGGCGAGGAAAGCGCCTTTGTCGGCATCCTCGAGCTGCGACAATTCTTCCTCGATCGCAGCACACACGGGCACGACTTCCGCGCCCTCCTGCGCCGCATGCGCAACCACCGTGTCGAGAAACGGATTGTTGCTGAAGCCGTCCTCGCGCACGTTGGCGACATACATCACCGGCTTCAGCGTGATCAGGAACAGGTCGCGGATCAGCGCTTTTTCTTCGGCGTCGAGCTTGGCCATGCGCGCGGGCTTGCCGTCGTTCAGCAGTTTCAGGACTTTCTCGAGCACGGGCTTGCGTGCGATCGCGTCCTTGTCGCCGGCCTTGGCCGAGCGCTCGGCCTTGTTCAGTGCTTTTTCCACGGCTTCGAGATCGGCCAGCGCGAGTTCGGTATCGATGATTTCGATATCCGAGATCGGATCGATACGACCCACCACATGCACGATGTCGGGATGCTCAAAACAGCGCACCACATGCGCGATCGCATCGGTCTCGCGAATGTGTGCGAGGAACTGATTGCCGAGACCCTCGCCTTTCGATGCGCCCGCCACCAAGCCGGCGATATCGACGAACTCCATCGTGGTCGGAATGATCTTCAGCGGCTTGGCGATGCGCGACAACGCGTCCAGACGCGGATCGGGCACCGGCACGATGCCGACGTTCGGATCGATCGTGCAGAACGGATAATTTGCCGCGGCGATGCCGGCCTTGGTCAGCGCATTGAACAGAGTGGACTTGCCGACATTGGGCAGTCCGACGATGCCGCATTTGATGCCCATGGGAAACCTCATTGATTGGGAAAAGCGGGAACGGGAAACTACGCAGCGATATTCAGCGCATGTCGTCATTTCCGCTACGTACCGTCGTTCCCGTGGATTTTTTTGCTCGTCCTTCCAGCGCAGGCTGGAAGGACGGTTCTTGTTTGCTTGTTTCGTTACGCCGCCCCCGTTCCCGGTGTATGCAACAGTTTCATGGCTTTTTCGAACTCGCCGTTGACCGCCAGCGGCAGCACATCGAGCGCCGCGGCAACCGCATCGACAAACGCATTTTCATCCGCCGCACCCGGACGACCGAGCACCCATGGACTAACCTTGTCACGATGACCGGGATGACCGATACCCAGGCGCAAGCGATGAAACTTGCCGTCGCCGAGGTGCGAAAAAATGTCGCGCAAACCGTTCTGGCCACCGTGGCCGCCATCGAACTTGATCCGCGCGGTGCCCGGCGGTAGATCCAGATCGTCGTGCGCGACCAGCATTTCCTGCGGTTCGATCTTGTAATAACGCAACGCGGATGCCACCGCGATGCCACTTTTATTCATGAAGGTGGTCGGTTTGAATAGCCACAACGGCGTGCCATTGAGCAAGGCTTTTGCCGTCTCGCCATGCAATTTGCTGTCGTTGCCGAAACGCGCGCCGAGGCGCTGCGCCAGGGCATCAATAAACCAGAACCCGGCATTGTGCCGGGTTCTAAGATATTCCGTGCCTGGATTGCCCAGACCGACGATGAGGCGTAATCCAGACATGCTGTGATCGGCCAAGTCCAAATACCAGCAGTCCCGCTGATTTACAGCGGGGCGGCCAGCAGGACTTACTTCTTCTTCGGTGCAGCAGCAGGGGCGGCAGCTTTGGCTGCAGGCGCTGCTTTGCCAGCGGGCGCTGCCTTGGCCGGTGCGGCCTTGCCAGCTGCCGGTGCAGCAGCCGCAGCTGCTTCTGGCTCAGGCTCGGCACCGCCACGCGCTTCGGCCGCGGTGACGACCGGCTGATCGTGTTCTTTGCCGAAACGCAGCTCGGGAATTTCCACACCTTCTGGCAGGATCAGTTCTGACAGATGCACGATCTGGCCGACTTCGAGCGCGCCCAGGTCGACCGCGATGAACTCCGGCAGATCCTTCGGCAAGCACAGTACTTCGACTTCAGTCTGCGCATGCGAAATCACCACGCCGGACTTCTTGCCGGCCGGTGAGGTTTCCTGATTCAGGAAGTGGAGCGACACACGCACACGGATCGGCTTGTTGATATCAACGCGCTGGAAATCCATGTGCAGGATCTGCGGCTTGAACGGATGGCGCTGCATATCGCGCAGCAGCACGGCTTGCACATCGCCATCCAGGCTCAGGTCGAGAATCGCCGAGTAGAACCACTCTTTATGCGAGAGCAGATAGATCGAATTGTGATCGAGCTGGATTGCCTTGGCTTCGAGATCGCCACCGTACACCACGGCGGGGACTTTACCGGTACGACGCAGGCGGCGGCTCGCACCTTTGCCTGCATCGGTACGCAGTTCTACGGAAATTTTATGATTGGTTGCCATTTGTTTTGCCTCTTTACGATAAACCGTCGAACGACGGCAGATGCTCTCCCGCGACCAGAAGAGCGGTGAAAACTTGCCGATTCAACCCGGCAAGCCGACAACGGGCGAACCACTCGCCCGCTGCAAAATCAATCCACGTACAACGAACTCACCGACTCGCCGAACGCAATACGGCGCATGGTTTCAGCGAGCAACTCCGCCACGCTGAGCTGGCGAATCTTGCTGCACTGGCGCGCCGCTTCGGTTAGCGGAATGGTATCGGTCACCACCAGCTCATCCATCTGCGAATTCTGCAGGTTCTGGATCGCCAGCCCGGACAACACCGGATGCGTGCAATACGCTACGACCTTGCGCGCGCCGTTCTTTTTCAGCGCCGCCGCTGCCGCACACAAGGTGCCGGCGGTATCGACGATGTCATCAACCAGCACGCAGACCTTGCCTTCGACGTCACCGATGATGTTCATCACCGTCGATTCGTTGGCGCGCGGACGGCGCTTGTCGATGATCGCGAGTTCCGCGTCGTCGAGGCGCTTGGCGATCGCTCGCGCACGCACCACGCCGCCGACATCCGGCGATACCACGATCAAATCCTTGGTACCCTGATAACGCCAGATGTCCGCCAGCAACACCGGCGAGGCATACACGTTATCGAGCGGAATATCGAAGAAACCCTGAATCTGGTCGGCGTGCAAATCGACCGTCAACACGCGATCGGTGCCGACGGAGCTGACCATCTTTGCCGCAACCTTGGCCGTGATCGGCACTCGCGCCGAACGCGGGCGTCGATCCTGGCGCGCGTAACCGAAATACGGGATCACCGCCGTGACCAGCGCCGCCGATGCACGCTTCAGCGCATCGATCAACACCAGCAACTCCATGAAATTGTCCGCCGTTGGCACGCACGTCGGCTGGATCACGAATACCTCCTGCCGGCGCACATTTTCCTCGATCTCGACCTGCACTTCGCCATCGCTGAAACGGCTGACGAGCGCCTTGCCAAGCGGCGCCCCGAGCTCGTGACACACAGCTTGCGCCAGCGGCCGATTTGCGTTGCCGGTAAAAACCAGAATGCCTGATGAGTTCACGTGCCACCTGATGGGGAATTGCTGAAAAATGTCCTGTCGCCGAAACTCGGATTGTGGCGATACTGCTTCCACAATCGCGAATTCCTCGCTACGCCAGGAATTCGCCCCCTCAATCGGAGAGGGCTACAAAGAGCAAACTCTTGCGTCCCAACCACCTCACACCGCTCCGTGTTGCTTGCGGCATGAAGTCCACTGCACGATGTCGTGCTCCTGCGGAAATAACCTGACTCAACTGAACTGGATGGCTGGGACGGTAGGACTCGAACCTACGAATGCGGGGATCAAAACCCCGTGCCTTACCAACTTGGCGACGTCCCAGCGGAAACTCGATGAATCTGGCTACCGCTTGCGCCGATGTTTCCAGACCACTTAAACCTGATGCAACTGAAGTTTTTAAAACTCGACTCTGTCGCTGTGTAAAAACGCTGGGTCAGCGCTTTGCGCCAACTGTGATCAATCCGAATTTACCTAGCATCGGAAAATTTCTGTGCCATTTTCAACAACGGCGAAACAGCGATTCCACGCGCCACATGTGCCACAAACTCTGGCGGACATTGCTGCGCAATCGCATTCGCCATATCGATGTTCGGCACGGCCGCGAACACACAACCACCACTACCGGACAATCGCGCCGCGCCGAATCGATCCAGCCAACGCATTGCGGCATCGACCGCGGCAAAACGCCCACGCACCACCGGCGCAAACGAATTTCCGACCAAGTCGCCGGAAACCAAGCCCCGAATTGTCCCGCGTGGCGTGTTGCGTGTCAATTCCGGCGCGCGGAAAAGTTCGGCGGTCGGCACGCTCACGCGCGGATCGAGGATGATGTAGACCTGCTCCGGCAGGGTAATCGCGGTCAGTTCATCACCGATGCCTTCGGCCCATGCGCTTTGACCACGCACGAATACAGGCACATCGGCGCCGAGGCGCAAACCGAGCGCGGCGAGCGTGTCGGTATCCAGACCGGTTTGCCACAACGCATTGAGCCCGACTAGCACGCTGGCCGCATCCGAGCTGCCGCCGCCAAGGCCACCGCCCATCGGAATACGTTTTTCGACCGCAATATCGGCACCGCGCGGTGTCGCGGTATGTTTCTGCAACAGGCGCGCTGCACGCAGGCAAAGATCGCTTTGCAGCGATACTCCGGGCAATTCGACAGCGCGCGAAATCTCGCCGTCGGTACGTACGCGCAAGCGAACGCTATCGCCCCAATCGAGCAGCTGAAACGCGGTCTGCAGCAAATGGTAACCATCAGCGCGCTGACCGACGATATGCAAGAACAGATTGAGCTTGGCGGGTGCCGGCCAGATGCTCCAAACGGCTTGCTCGTTCATCGGTGTGGATGACATGCGACGTTTTACGGATCGACCGACCAACTTTCGATCACCATGCGCACGCGATACGGCGGCTTGGCGGCGAACACTTTGCGTGGCAATGGCGGACTCAAGGTATCGAAATATTGCTTGTATTCGACCGTCCAGCCCGACTGCTGCAACACCGCCGGCAATGCATGATCGTTGTAGCTGATCTGCGCCTGGGTGTGCGCCGCCATTTTGTCCTGCGGCGCACGCAGCGCGCGCACCCATGCCGTGAGCTCGCACAGCGGCACGATCCAGCCTACCTTGTCGCGCAGTAATTCGGCCGGATCGGTGCCGACCAGCGGCGTCGCCTCGACACCTTCCAGGATTGCCTCGTGCGCATCACCGTGCAGATGCCAGGTCTTGCCGGTAACCGGCGCATGCACGGTGAAATCGTAGCGATCCGCGTGCTGCTGCCATTCAAGCTCGCCACTGCCGCCATCATCGCCATTGGAAACCGCGATGCGCGCCTTCAGCGTCCAGTTCGATTGCGCACCCAAAGTCGCCTCACGCGCCGACTGCGCTTGCGCCAGACTGGCGTCCTCGCGCAAACGCACCGGCGCGCAAGCAGCAAGCAAAAGCGGCACCAGAACGACTAACCACGACGCCATATTTCGCACCAAACCGGCACCGAAATTCATGCGCCGAGCCTGCGCCGGGTTTCGAGTAGGGACTTGTTCTTGCCGTCCTGCCTGCTGCCCTCGGCCCACACTTTGCGCGCCTCGTCCTTGTTGCCGGAGATCCACAGCACCTCTCCGAAATGCGCGGCGATTTCCGCATCGGGCTGGCGCTCGAACGCGCGCCGTAAACTCTTCACCGCATCTACCAGATTGCCGAGCCGATATTGCACCCAGCCGAGACTGTCGATGATCGCCGGATCATCCGGCTTCAAGCTCAGCGCTTTCTGGATCAGGCCGAGCGCTTCGTCCTTGTGTTCGGTGCGATCCGCCAGCGTGTAGCCGAGCGCATTCAGCGCATCCGCGTCGTTCGGCTTGAGCTCCACCACGCGACGCAGATCCTTCTCGGCATTCGCGGTCTGGTCGAGCTCCTCGTTCAGCAACGCGCGACCGTACAACAGCCGCGTATCGTCCGGCAGCGCCTTGAGTCCACGCGTGTAGGCATCGACCGCCTGCGGGCGACGATCCTGATGATTCAACAATTCGGCTTCGAGCTGGAACGCTTCGCCGAGCGCCTTGCGATCATCGCCGGCGCGCGCCTGGATCGTATGCACCAGTTCCAGCGCATCGGCACCTTTGCCCTGCTGATCGAGCAGGATCGCGATGCGTGTCTGCGCATCGAAATAATGATCGTCTTCCTCATCCACCTGCCCGTACCATCGCTGTGCATCGGGCTTGAGTTCAAGCAATTCGGCGAGCTGACCGAGCAAGGTCAGCCGCTCGCTCGGGCGCGGCGCGGGCAAGGCCTCGATTTCCTTGTACAAGGCTTCGATCAGTTTTTTGTCGCTGGCACGCGCGGCGTACGCGGCACGCGCGGAGTAAATCAGATCATCCTGCGGGCCGCGGGCCAGCAGACGCGCAGCCTCGGCATTTTCGCCCATGTCGCTGAGCAACTTGGCGTAGCCGATACGCAAGCGCGGATTTTTCGCATCGTGCTGCAATGATTCGGCATACAGCGTTTTGGCGCGTTTCTGATCGCCCGCACGCAACGCCAGTTGCGCTGCCCACGCATACGCCTCGCTGTTATGAAACCGCGTGACGGCCTCATCGGCAAGTTGCGTCGACAGCGCGGCACGATCGAGCTTCAATGCGAGCTGGCTGATCGCGATCCAGATCTCGGCCTGCGTGCCAAGCTGCGCGGGCGTGGCGAGGCGCTGCAGCAGATCACCGCTGAGCTTTTTGTCCGGCGCACTGAGCAATGTCAGCCCCACCGCCTGCCAACCTTTTCCGTCAGGATGCAGCCGCACGAGTTCAAGCAAACTCGCATACGCCGCATCGCTGTGGCCGGCGACCAGATCGAGCGTGGCGCGCGCCTGCAGAATGCCCGCGTCGTTCGGACTCAAAATCTGCCAGCGCGAGAGCGCCTGATTGGCTCGGTCCCAGTGCTTTCCCGCCAGTGCAACCTGCGTCGCCTGCGCCGCAACCGCCGGATCGTTACTGATCAAAGCGGCGTCGAGATAACCGCTGCCCGCGGTATCGACATCACCGTGACTTAGCGCAAATTCTGCGCTCATGAGTTTGAGCAGAACGTCCTGATCGGGCGATTGCGGCGGCACTTGCAAATGCGTGAGTGGCTCGCTGACGTTCGGCGAATGTGTCGATGTCGCCGGCAGCGTGGCGCATGCGCTGAGGCCCAGCGTCGTTAAGACGCAGAGCACGCGGATTGTAGATCCGACCGACATCAATTTGGAAAACTGAAACACATCTTTCATTTTTTGCAAAAATCTCTGTGGGGTTTGGATTCTTGCATCGAGAATATAGAGGCAAGATCAAGGTAAATCGTTAGTAATCTTCCCGCTTAAATTTTCTTGCCGTGAGGCCAATGTAAGGGCTAACGTAACTGCTTGAGCTCGGCAACTTCAGCAGGCATATCATCAACAACAAAGCAGGTGGCCTCAGATCGCATCATTGCTCCAAAGCTGTTCTGACTATCGACTTTGAGCTTGACCGTGACTTGCTTATCAAACGTTTCTTCTGAAAACTTTGCTGACGCAGGAGATGCTAATCGAGCTTTCACTGCGGTCTCACAAGCAGCTATTTTTCTTGAGTAAGGAAGGTAGAAGCCGATCCATAAACCAGCAAAAATTGCTGCGACCAAAACGGACATACGAATAACAGCATCTTTGCTCATAAACCCTCCTCTCACTTGATCTTGCCCGGTCGTGCCCGCAAAATTGCACGCTTGAACACCACATCCTGCCATCATCGTGCGCGCTTTTTCCCTTGCGCCATCGATGTTTTTGACCGCTAGCTTAGCCGATTTCTGCCACTGCGGCCTTACCATTTATGGCTTTGATTGCCCTCGGACTCAACCACCTCACCGCGCCGCTGGAGCTGCGCGAACAGGTGGCGTTTGCGCCGGAAAACACCGTCGAGGCATTGTTCGATCTCGTGCGTCAGCC
>JAYVLO010000157.1:0-5943 GCA_043759455.1 Pseudolysobacter sp. | reverse complement strand
CTCGACCTGATTCCGGAAATTGCCGAACTCGGTCTGCTCGGCTCGTCGTTGCCGAGTCAATACGGCGGCGCGGAAATGAACGCGGTGAGTTACGGCCTGATCTGCCAGGAACTCGAACGCGGCGATTCCGGCATCCGCAGTTTTGTCTCGGTGCAATCCTCGTTGTGCATGTATCCGATTTTTGCCTATGGCTCTGAAGAGCAGCGTGTGCGCTGGTTGCCGCAGATGGCGCAAGGCAAGGTCATCGGCTGTTTCGGCCTGACCGAGCCGCACGGCGGCTCCGATCCGGCCAACATGAAAACGCACGCCAAAAAAGACGGCGACGACTGGATCATCAACGGCGCCAAGATGTGGATCACCAACGGCGGACTCGCGCATATCGCGATCGTCTGGGCGCGCACCGAGGATGGCATTCAAGGCTTCATCGTCGAGCGCGGCATGAAGGGTTTTGAAACCCGCGATATTCATCGCAAGATGTCGTTGCGCGCATCGGTCACGTCCGAACTTTTCTTCGACAACGTGCGTGTGCCGGACGCCAATCGCCTGCCCAACGTCAAGGGTTTGAAAGGCCCGCTTGGTTGCCTCACGCAGGCGCGTTACGGCATCACCTGGGGGCCGATCGGCGCCGCGATCGCGTGCCTTACCGAAGCCTCGGAATACGCCAAGACGCGTATTCTGTTCAACAAGCCGATCGGCGCGACGCAGGCGGTGCAGCTCAAGCTTGCCGACATGGCGCGGCGCATCACGCTCGCGCAGCTGCTGGTGCTGCAACTCGGCCGTCTGAAAGATGCCGGCAAGATGCAGCCGACGCAGGTATCGCTGGCGAAGTGGAACAACTGTCGCATGGCGATCGACATCGCGCGTGAGGCGCGCGACATTCTCGGCGGCGCCGGCATCACGCTGGATTATTGCCCGATCCGTCACGGCCTGAATCTGGAATCTGTAATCACCTACGAGGGCACTGAAACCGTGCATCAGCTGGTGGTCGGACGCGAAATCACCGGTATCAATGCGTTCTGATTTTGTCGCCGAACGACTGCGCGATAATCGTTATCGCGCAGCTTTGATAATTCGTTTTGCTCGGGGAACGGCGTGCGGCAAGCGGTGGAATATCTCGGGCTGTTCGTGCTGATGCTGGTCGCGGTGCTGCTCGGATTATTCGCGTTCGACCGCTACAAAACCGATCAGATCGCGGGCCGTCCGGCGATGAATGAAAACACGTTGGAAGGTTTGGCGCGTGCCGCGATGATTCGCGATGATTTTGTGCGAGCCAGCGGCAGCGCCAAACTGGCGTTTGCCGAATACATGCTGACCAATGGCAAAGCGCCGAAATACAATACCGATGCGGGGTTGTCCGAGCCGACGGAATATCGCGGTCAAAGCCTGATTCGCCTCGATCTGCTCAGCGATCGTCTGGTGTTGACCTACGATGCCAAATCCGGCGTTGCCGACGGCCGTATCGAACTGATCGCCGATGTCGCGCGAATCAATACGATGGGCATCAGCTGGCAATGCGTAAGCCCCAGTTTCAAGGATATCCAGCGCATTCTCCCGGGTTGTCGCTACAGCGCCGATGGCGCGGTCACGGCGCCATAACCATCACCACGTCGTGCGCTCGGGATTTGTGCCGGCGCATCGTTAAACTCAGGTTGTCTCGATCATGTCCGTATCCGCCGCACCCATTTCCACCCGCGCCAAAAACGTCAATCGCGCCGAAGTCGTCGATCAGAATTTCAGCGAGTTCGTCCGGAATTACGAAGGCCCGGTAGCAGCGCGCCCGGCGCTGGTCGATCCGATTCTGGCCGATAGTTTGTGCTCGACGCAGGATTTTCTCGCGCTGTTCCAGTCGCAGCTGATCTCGCGTCATCTCGACCTGATGGCGCGCGTTTTGCGCGTGCAGAACAAGGTGTTCTACACCATCGGCAGCTCGGGCCACGAGGGCAATGCGATGGTCGCACGGCTCACGCGGCACACCGATCCGGCGTTCCTGCATTATCGTTCCGGTGGATTCATGGCCGAGCGTTTTCGCAAGTTGCCGGGTATGGATCCGATCATGGATTCGGCATTGAGTTTCGCTGCGAGCAAGGATGATCCGGCCTCCGGCGGTCGCCATAAAGTGTGGGGTAGCAAGCCGTTGTGGGTGTTGCCGCAGACCTCGACGATCGCCTCGCATCTGCCCAAGGCGCTCGGCACCGCGCTGGCGATTGCGCAGGGCAAACGCATCGGGCATTCGCTGCCGATTCCCGACGACAGCATCGTCGTGTGCTCGTTTGGTGACGCCTCGGCGAATCATTCCACCGCACAAGGCGCGTTCAATGCGGCGCAGTGGGCGGCTTATCAGCAGTTGCCGGCGCCGGTGTTGTTTGTGTGCGAGGACAACGGCATCGGCATCTCGACCAAGACGCCGAGCGGCTGGATCGGTAATTCGTTCCGCCATCGCAATGACCTTACCTATTTCTACGCCAACGGTCTCGATCTGGCCGAAGGTTACGAGCAGGTCGCACGTGCCGTGCATCACTGTCGCACCACGCGCAAGCCGACATTTTTGCATCTTCGCACGGCGCGTTTGATGGGGCATGCCGGTACCGATTTCGAAGTCGAATATCGCGTGCTCGAAGAGCTGCTCGCCGCCGAAGCGCAGGATCCGTTGCTGCGCTCCGCCGAGATCGCGCTTGCTTCCGGCCTGTTCGACAAGACCACGTTGCTGGCTCTGTACGAGGATACGCGTGGCCGTTGCATGGCCGCTGCGGAAGATGCCGATAAGCGTATCAAGCTCACTTCGCTCGCTGAAATCATCGAGCCGCTGGCGCCGTATCACGCCGAAAAAGTGTCGGCCGAAGCGAAGCGCGCGGATTACGCGGCAAGGCGCTTGGAGATTTTCGGCAGCGCGGAAAAGCTGCCCGAGAAACAGCCGCCAAAACATTTAGCCATCCAGATCAACAACGCGCTATTCGACATTTTCTGCAAGTATCCCGAGACGCTGTTGTTCGGCGAAGACGTCGCCGCGAAGGGCGGCGTCTATACCGTGACCAAGGGGTTGCACAAGGCGTTCAAGAGTGGCCGCGTGTTCAATACCTTGCTCGACGAGCAGACCATCCTCGGCATGGCGCAGGGTTATGCCAATATGGGCATGCTGCCGATTCCGGAAATCCAATACCTCGCGTATTTCCACAACGCTTGCGACCAGATTCGCGGCGAAGCGTGCTCGCTGCAGTTTTTCTCGAACGGCCAGTATCGCAATCCGATGGTGTTGCGCATGGCGTCGCTCGGTTATCAGAAAGGTTTCGGCGGTCATTTTCACAACGACAATTCGATCACTGCATTGCGCGACATTCCGGGCCTGATCGTTGGCTGTCCGTCGCGCGGCGACGATGCCGCGAGCATGCTGCGCACGTTGATGGCACTGGCGAAAATCGACGGTCGTGTATGTGCATTTCTCGAACCGATCGCGTTGTACATGACCAAGGATCTGTACGACGCCGGTGACGGCCAATGGCTGTTTGCGTATCCGCCTCTCAATGAGGCGATGACACTCGGCGAAGGCCGTGTTTATCACGAAGACGCCACGGACTTGCTGATCATCAGCTTCGGCAACGGCGTGCCGATGAGCCTGCGTGCGGCGCGCGTGCTGGCAACGGCTCACCAGATCAAGACCCGCGTGCTCGACCTGCGCTGGCTGCAACCGCTGAATGCCGAGCTCATCGGCAAGCACGCAGGCGAGTGCAAACGCATCCTGATCGTCGATGAAGGTCGGCGCAGTGCTGGCGTCGGCGAAGGCATCATCACCGCGATCGTCGAAGCCGGCTTCGGCAAAAAACCGATCGCGCGTGTGGTCGGCGAAGATACCTACACGCCGCTCGCCGGCGCCGCGACGCTGGTATTGCCGTCCGATCAGAGTGTGATCGAAGGTGCGCTGGCCTTGCTCGCATCCTGAGTCGGCGCACACGGCGAATATCCTGAATCCACTGTGCAATTGGAGATCATCATGCAAGCACTCGTCTACGAAAAATTCGGCAATCCGAAAGAAGTTCTGGCGCTGCGCGAGCTGCCCGTGCCCGAGCCGAACGCCGGCGAGGTGCTGCTGAAACTGATCAAGTCGCCGATTCATTACCACGACATCGCGATCATCCGCGGCGCCTACGGGTATCGTCCGCCGCTGCCGGCGATTCCGGGTTCCGAGGGTGTGGCGCGCATCGAAAAACTCGGCGAAGGCGTCAGCGGATTTCAGCACGGCCAGCGCGTTGCGGTTTCGTTTGCGTCGAACGTGTGGGCCGAATATTTCACCGCACCGGCGGCGATGGTCGTGCCGTTGCCGGACGCCGTTTCCGACGATGCCGCGTGCCAGTTGTTTGCGATGCCGCTGAGCGCAATTTTGCTGATGCAGGAAATGCATTTGCAGTCTGGCGACTGGATAGTACAGAGTGCGGCGAACGGCACGGTCGGTCGCATCATCATCCAGCTCGCACGCGCACAAGGCATCAATGTGATCAATCTCGTGCGCCGCGCCGACGGCATCGACGAACTCAAGGCCGCCGGCGCCCAGCACGTATTTTCTAGCGACGACGAAGGCTGGTCGCGCAAGGCGCGCGAAGTGACCGGACGCAGCCCGGTGATCCGCGCGATCGATTCGGTCGGCGGCGCGACATCGCTGCAATTGCTCAGCGTGCTCGGCAAGGATGGACAGCTGATCTCGTTCGGATCGATGTCGGGCCAGCCGATGCAGATCGATTCGGGCAAGCTGATTTTCGCCAATATCCAGGTGCGCGGTTTCTGGGGTGGCGCGTTGTTCGATGCATCCAGCGCCGATGCGAAGCGCGCGCTGATCGCCAAGGCGGTAACGCTGGTGGCGAACAAACAACTGGATTTGCCGCTTGAGGGCGAATATCCGATGAACGAAATCCAGGCCGCGCTCACGCATATCGCGCGCCCCGGCAAGGTCGGCAAAATCGCCTTGGGCGCGCTCGTTTGACTTGCTGAAAACCAGACCAGTTCGATGTAGATACGATGTGGACACCTCCGGTTTGCGCGCGTAAACTGCCTAGGGTAATGAAGCGGGAGTTAGCTGATGGCGGTTCTCAAGATGTGGGGCAATAGCGCTGCGGTTCGGATTCCGGCGGCGTTGCTTGCAGCGGCTCGCCTCTCAATCAATCAACAGGTGGACGTTCGCGCCGAAGCGGGGCGAATCGTGATCAAGTCGGCGAAACCTTCATATGATCTTGACGAGTTACTTGCTGCCGTCACGCCGCAAAATATGCCTGGCTTCAGCCCGCTGTCTTCTGCAGCAGGCGCCGAGGGTATCGAGTGGTAGATTCGAGGTGGGTGCCGCGACGTGGAGAAATCATTCATCTGGATGATATGGGTCACGCCGGGCACGAGCAGAAGGGCGATCGACCTCATCTTGTCCTCACCCAGCAAGGCTACAACGACAAGATTGGGCTGGTGGTATGCGTGCCGGTAACAAGCAAACGCAAGGGGTTCCCTTTTGAAGTTCCTTTGCAGGATAGGAATGCCGCTTCGGTGGCGCTTACGCATCAGGTGTTGACGGCGGATTGGCGTGCGCGAAAAGCCTTCAGCAGGGGGTTTTCCACTGACGATGAAATGCTGGAAGTCGAAGCAAAAGTAAGGGCACTACTCTCTTTGTGAGCGCAATGACGCTTGCTTGAGTATCATTCAAAAAATGAACAGCACTTCCTCCAGTACTATCCTGTTCGCCGATGTCAGCGGCAGCACGCGGCTGTTCGAGCAGCGCGGCGATGTTGCCGCGCGCCGCATCATCGCGAGTGTGCTGGCTGCGTTGAGCGAGGTCGTCGCGACTCACGGCGGGCGTGTCATCAAGACCATCGGTGACGAGATCATGGTGGTTTTTCCTGGCGCGATCCAGGGCTTGCTCGCTGCGGTCGACATGCACCGTCGTGTCGATGAGGACGTTGAATTTCGCCGCGA
>JAYVLO010000156.1:0-6143 GCA_043759455.1 Pseudolysobacter sp. | reverse complement strand
GCAGTCTGCTCGCGGATGTTCTGCTTCAAGCGATACCTGTTTCAACGCATCGCCAATCACATTTCACGCGGCAGGCAATGCCTCGGCGCCACCGCGATGCAACACATCCGGCAGTGGTTGGTCGTGCGCGGTAAATCCCAGCGATACTGAATTCAGGCAATGCCGATCGCCGGTCGGCGGCGGGCCATCCGGGAATACGTGGCCAAGATGACTGCCGCAACGTGCGCAGACGATTTCCTCGCGCACCATGCCGTAACTCGTGTCGCGCACCACGCGCACATGCGACACATCGAACGGCTCGAAAAAACTCGGCCAGCCGGTGCCGGAATCGAACTTCGCATTCGAGCGGAACAACGGCAGCGCACACAAACGGCAGGTATAAACGCCGGCTTTCTTGTTGTCCAGAAATACGCCGCAAAATGCCGCCTCGGTGCCATGCTCGAGCAGCACTCGGCGCTCGTCGCTACTGAGCCCGACGCTCAATTGACGGCGCTGCGCATCGGTGGGTGGAGTGAGATCGAAATGGATCATGACGAATTCCTTGATTGCTTGGGTGGAAATTAACGCGCAGGTTTGATCACAGCGGCATCGATATCGGCTACTGATGCACCGCTGCACGCGAACCTGCCATCGATTGCTTGGGAAACAGACCGCAAAATCGCCAGCTTTATTGCATGCATATCGACGCGATAAAGCCGACGACGAGCTCAATGAGGTAGGTGCGGTTCGATGAGATCTCAATACAAGCCTAGTTGCGTCAGCGGTATCTTTTCAATTGACCTTAGTCGCCAAGAAAGGTGGGTGTCGACCCGACAATCCGCACACGATCCAGCAACTAGGTGAACGTTCGGGCGCGGCTAGGCAAGGTGGCGCCGGGCGGCAACAAATACTCCGCACGCGTGCAAAAAATCGTCGCAGGGCTGAACAACGCAGACGGCATCGCGCTCAACTACAAGGCTTATCTGGTCACCGACGTGAATGCCTTCGCGATGGCGCACGGCTGCGTGCGTGTATTCGTCGGCGTGATGGGTATCGCCACCGATGACAAAATCCGCAGTGCGGTCGGCCATAAAATCAGTCATGCCAAGCTCAGGCATACAGGGCAAAAATGAAAGCGATGCTGACGACCAGTGCGGCGCGTCAAGGTGTGGCGGCCACCGGTGGCAAGGCCGGCGCGCTGGCGGCATCGGAACTCGGCGACTTTGCCAAAAGCATCGTCAACGCGCAGTTTTCGCAGAAGGAAGAAAGCAAGGCCGATATTTACGGCTTCCCGTTGATGGTGAAACACCAATACGATACGCACGCGATGGTCAGCATGCTGAAAAAATGCCGGCCGGCGGCGGCTTGATGTCGTGCCATCCGTCTTCGCCGGATCGCGCGGTGAAGATCGACACGATGATCAAGAAAAGCGGATCCCGGCAACGTGCAAAATTCTGCTCAACGCTGATGACTTTGCGCCTGCGCCGTGAGGTTTGCTGCGCAGGCCGACACATCGCAGCCCGATATCTCGGGTCTCGGCATGTGCTTGCAGAAACAAGTATTTCGGCACGTTTTACGGCTAACGACGGTATCGAGCGTCGTCACATGACGGTGCATTTATCGCGCGCCGCCAATCCAGGTTTCGTGCACGCTCAGGTCGTCGTTGAGCACGACCAGATCGGCGCGATAACCCGCGGCGATACGCCCGTACGATTGCTGCAATCCGAGAAATTCTGCCGGATACGTCGAGGCCATGCGTGCGGCTTCGGCGAGCGGAATGCCGAGCATCTCGACCGTATTGCGAAGCGCCATGGCCATATCCAGCGCCGAGCCCGCGAGCGTGCCTTGCGCGGTCGCGCAGATGCCATCGCGGCAAGTGATTGCCTCGCCATCGAGATAAAATACCGGATCGTCCGAGCCGACCGGAGGCATCGCGTCGGTGACGAGAAACATCTTGCCGCGGGCCTTCGCCGCGATCGCGATGCGCAACGTCGCCGCATGCACATGATGGCCGTCGACGATCAATCCGCACCAGCTTTTTTTGTCTTCCAGCGCGGCACCAACCACACCGGGTTCGCGACTGCCGAGTGGCGTCATCGCGTTGAACAGATGGGTGAAACCGCGCACACCGGCATCGAGTGCGGCGCGCGTTTGGGCGTAGTCGGCGGCGGTGTGTCCGGCGGCGACGATCACGCCACGCGCCACCAACTCGCGCAGCACGTCCGGCGCAACCCGTTCGGGCGCCAGAGTGAGCAGCGTGCGACCGGTTTGTAACGAGCAGACCAGGTCGATATGGGACGAATCCGGCACATGAAATTTCGCCGGGTTATGCACGCCTTTGCGTTGCGGTGAAAGATACGGGCCTTCCAGATGGATGCCAAGAATACCCGGCACACCGTGCGTAATCGCCGCATCGGTCGCGTCGATTGCCGCACGCATCACGGCGGTATCGTCGCTGATCAGGGTCGGCAGCAAGCCGGTCGTGCCAAAGCGCCGATGTGCGTTCGCGATGCGGCGCAAGGTATCGACGTTCGGCGCGTCGTTGAACAGTACACCGCCACCGCCATTCACCTGGCAATCGATGAATCCCGGCAAAAGATAACGCCCGGCGAGATCGTGCTGCTGCGCATTTTGTAAACGCTTGTCCTCGACATCGGTGATGGCGATGATCGTATCGTTCTCGATCAACACAACCAAGTCGGATTCGATCTCGCGATCGAACAACACCCGGGCATTCAACAACGCAGTAATCATCACACCGTCTCCGTCACCTTGCGCAGATGTGGCGGCACATCGGGGTTGCGGCCGCGACGCAACGCGATCGCATTCGCCGCCCGATAGAAACGGCAGATCGCGACGAGCGGCGTGCATGCGGGATGCAACGTTTCGGCAACCGGCAACATGTTCGGCAACAATATTTCGCCGGGCGCGGCAATCCAGACGTTTGCACCACGCTCGCGAAACTCGCGCGCGAGTTCCAGCGTGCCTTCCCAGGTATCGTCGGGCTGCACAAAAAACAACACAGGAAATCCCGGCCCGACAATCGCCATCGGCCCGTGCTTCACTTCCGCGGCGCTGAAAGCCTCGGCGTGCAGCCCCGAAGTTTCCTTGAACTTGAGCGCAGCTTCCTGCGCGGCGGCGAGGCCCAAACCACGGCCCACGACAAAAAGATTGCGCGCCTCGACCAATCCGTCTTCAAGCGCCGACCAGTCGGCCGACCACGTGGCACGCATCGCCGCGGGCACCGCACGCAACGCATCGAGCAACGCCACATCGTTATTCCAGCGCGCCGCGATATGCAGAATCGCCGCCAAAGAACAGATATAGCTTTTGGTCGCGGCCACGCTTTTTTCCGCGCCAGCGTGTAGCGGAATCACCGTGTCGGCAGCGAGCGCGAGCGGCGAATCCTCGACATTCACCAGCGCCACAACATGCGCGCCCGCAAGTTTTGCGGCCTGCGCATTGCGCACCAGATCGGGACTTTTGCCGGACTGCGAAATCGTGATGTACAGCGCGCCGTCGAGTTTCTGTTCAGCCGCATACACCGAGTTTATCGATGGCGACAACGACGCCGTGACCAAGCCGAGTTGCGTCTCGAACACGTATTTCGCAAACGTCGCGGCGTGATCCGAACTACCGCGCGCGCAAGTCACGATGAAGCGCGGCGGTTTGCGCTGCAGCGTATCGACCAGCGCACGGATCGCCGCATCGTTGCGCTCGAATTGCAACGCAACGACATCGGCCGCCTCGTAGGCTTCCTGATACATCAAAGTGGCGGATGGCGTAGTTTGCGAGTTCCACATGGGATTGGCTGGCTCAGTAATTTTCAATCGGTATCGCTCTGCAGCTCCGCGACAAAATCGTAGGCGTCGCCGCGATAAAACGAGCGCGTGAATTCGACCACACGACCATTCGCGAGAAACGCGCGGCGTTCGATGAACAAGCCCGGACTGCCGAGCGGCAAGCCGAGCAATTTCGCTTGATCGGCATCGAACGCGACCGCGCGCAAACGCTGCAGCGCGCGCTTCGGGCGACCATGGGTTTTATCGAGCGCCTCGTACAACGAGTCCTCGACCATTTCGGGATCGGCGACCAGATCCTGCGGAATCGTGGTGCGTTCGATCGCGAGCGGCTCGTCGCCGGCATAACGCAAGCGATGCAGGCGTATCACTTTTGCGCCGGGCGAAAGATTCAATGCCATCGCCTCGTCGGGCGTGACTTCGCCGATACTTTTTTCGAAGAATACCGAGCGCGGCTTCAATCCGCGCGCACGCAGGTCATCAGTAAAACTCGTGAGCTTGGAAAACGATTTGACGATGCGCGCGGCGACAAACGTGCCGGCGCCGTGGCGCTGGGTCAATACACCTTCGTCGACGAGTCCGGCGATCGCCTTGCGCACGGTCACGCGCGATAGCGAAAGCAGTTTGGCGAGATCACGCTCGCTGGGCAGCGAGTGGCCGGGTTCGAGCGCTCCGGCCTCGATCGATTTCTGGATCGCACGACGCAAACGTTCGTACGCGAGCGAGCGCGTGGCGCTGCTGGTCCGACCTTGCTGGCGATATTCCTTGAGCAGCGTGCTTTGCATTCCATTAAGATACCAATTACGTACCACTCTTGCAATTCCTGAGATTTCGTCACGCCGTGGAAAATACCAAAACCCTTCACAGCGCGTCAGTCCCGCCTAGGCGGAAATCTATTTTGATTCTTCCTAGGCTTCTATTTTCCTTTACTAAAAAAGGATAATCAAGATCAAAATGGATTTCCGCCTGCGCAGCAATGACAGCAATTTTCTGGCTTTTTTTCGAATCGATAAACGATCGCATCTCCCGAATTTCCAAATGTGGTATCTTAGTGGTATGCTTTTTCCCATCAACCACTTCTGCCCGCTTCAGTCCCCACCGAGGTAATTCAGTGACTGCTCAATTGGTACCCGTCGACGCATTCGACCTCGTGATTTTTGGTGGCACCGGTGATCTCGCGCTGCGCAAATTGCTGCCGGCGTTGTTCCATCGATTCGTCGATGGGCAGATCGTGCCGGACAGCCATGTGATCGGTATCGCGCGCGAAGCACTGGCCGAAAACGACTACCGCACCCAAGTGCGCGCGGCGATCCAGCGCGCGGTGCCGAGCAGCGAATATGCCGCCACCGATCTCGACACCTTCATGCAGCAAGTCAGCTATCGCTCGCTCGACGCGACGCGCGAAACCGGCTGGCAGGAATTCGCGGCGAGCCTTACCGCCAACGCCGAGAAAGTACGTGTGTTTTATCTCGCGACCAGTCCGGATATTTTTGCCAGCGTTTGCGGTCGACTGCGCGAACATGGACTGACCAGCGGCAATGTGCGCGTGGTGATCGAAAAGCCGATCGGCCGCGACCTTAAAAGTGCGGCCGCGATCAACGATGCCGTCGGGCGCGCATTCGAGGAACGCCAGACCTATCGCATCGATCATTACCTCGGCAAGGAAACCGTGCAGAATCTCACCGCGCTGCGTTTCGGCAACGTATTGTTCGAGCCGCTATGGCGTGCCGAACATATCGATCACGTGCAGATCACCGTCGCCGAAACCATCGGCGTGGAATCGCGCGGCGCGTATTACGACACAGCCGGCGCGCTGCGCGACATGGTGCAGAATCACCTGCTGCAGCTGCTGTGCATGGTCGCGATGGAACCGCCAGCCTCGCTCGATGCCGACGCGATACGCGACGAAAAACTGAAAGTGCTGCATTCGCTGCATCCGATCGACGAAAGCAACGCGGCACAACTCACCGTGCGTGGCCAATATCGCGCTGGCGCATCCGATCACGGCGCCGTGCCGGGTTATCTCGAAGAAATCGGCAAGCCGAATTCGCGCAACGACACCTTCGTCGCGATCAAGGCCGAGGTGCGCAACTGGCGCTGGGCCGGCGTACCGTTTTACCTTCGCACGGGCAAACGCTTGCCGAATCGCGTGTCGGAAATCGTGATCACGTTCAAGGCGATTCCGCATTCGATTTTCGGCAGCAGCGCCGGCCCGATCGCGCCGAACAAACTCGTGCTGCGGCTGCAGCCGGACGAAGGCGTGAAGCTCTGGCTGATGATCAAATATCCCGGCCCCGGCGGTTTGCGTCTGCGCCATGTGCCGCTCGACATGAGCTTCGCCGAGACCTTCGGCGTGCGCAATCC
>JAYVLO010000155.1:0-30186 GCA_043759455.1 Pseudolysobacter sp. | reverse complement strand
ACCGCCGCTGTAACCGGCAGCCTTGATCTGGTTGTACAGCGCCAACGCCGTGCGACGTTCCTGGCGCGGTCTCAGTGCGTCTGCCTTGAGCGCGCGTTGAAGGGGGTCAGCTTGTTCGGCTGTGCCGACCGCCGATACGTGGGCTCATTGTCCACCGGCGTCTGGAGCCACTTGCGAATCGTGTTGCGCGACAGGCCCGTCATGCGCGCAATCGTCCTTACAGACTTCTTATCGCGGAAATGCATCCGTCGGATCTTGCCAATTATTTCCATAGTGATCGCCTCGTTTTCCTGCTGCTCAAAAACGCAGCAGGATAGATTGAACACCCGGGTCAATTTTGGATCGGCACCACCCTCAAAAATGGATCCGTTTTCGGTCGGCGCCAACAGTCACTTCGCGATCAAGAAATTCGCGCCATCGTATTTCTTTGATAGCGTGCATTGCGTCGTCGATCAATCCGCTGCCGAAATACAACTCGGTATGTAGCCAATCTTCGGTTTGCGCCGAATGTGCGGCATCGCCATGCAGTATCGCGCTCGTCGTCGGCGAATTCAGCAGCGTCGCGTAACCGGCCAGCAAACAAAACATCAGCAACGTGGTGGAGAATTTCATAAGCGATCGCGCGTTGAGCGGAGATTTGAATCACGGACGTCTATACGGCCGAATAAACCACAGTGGGATGTTGGTTTTGTGATCATATCTGGTGTTGTTGCGGCTAGCACTGCCGTGTGGCGGTACAACAATCAAGTTCGATTCAACCGCGTCGCTGCGGCGCGCGTGCAAGAGCCCAGACATCCACGCGCGCCACGCCGGCGCGTCGCAGAGTGCGCGCGCATTCGCGCAGCGTCGCGCCTGTGGTCATGACATCGTCGAGCAGTACGACATGCTCCGGCAGGTCGATATTGAGGTTGACGACAAACGCATCTTTGACATTTCGCGATCGCGTTTTCAGATCGAGTCCGGTCTGCGCCTGCGTGGCGCGATGGCGGATCAGCAGATCGTGTGCGAGCGGCAGGCCGAGCATTGCCGCAAGGGGCTTGGCGAGTTCCAGCGCCTGGTTGTAACCGCGCTCGCGCAGGCGTGAAGTGTGCAGAGGAATCGCGACCAGCAAGGCAGGCAAAACCGGCGGCGTGTCTTTTGCCGCGGCCATCCATAACTCCTGCAGCACTCTTCCGGCGGCGAGATCACGACCGAACTTGAAACGCGTCACGAGCTGATCCAGCGGATACGCATAACGATACGGCGCCCACGCGGCGGCGAACGGCGGTTCGTGCTTCAAACAGATTCCGCACAGCGGCTCGTTGCGCTGCAATGGTAGCGCGCAGCGCCGGCAACACGGCACGTTGGACAGCAGGTCGGCGCGGCACGCGCGGCACAGATCACGACGTGTATCCGATGGCGCGCGACATAGCAGGCAAAACGCCGGCAGCAACGCAAATTCGATGCGCTGGCGCCAGCCGTCAACCCATGCCGGCCATTTAAAGTTGACAGCTCCGTGCCGCAATTCCACACTCCTCGTACTTCCGCCAACCCCGAATAGATCATGTCCACTGCGACCCTTCCGCGCGCGCACCACGCCGATTCCGCGCCACACAACACGATCCGCCACGACTGGAATCGCGATGAAGTGGTCGTTTTATTCGATCTGCCGTTCAACGATCTGCTGTTCCGCGCCCACAACGTGCATCGCCAGCGCCACGATCCTAACAGCGTGCAGGTTTCCACGCTGCTATCGATCAAGACCGGCGCGTGTCCCGAGGATTGCGCGTATTGCCCGCAGAGCGCGCGTTACGCAACAGGGCTGAAAGTCGAAAAACTCATGAGCGTGGACGCGGTGCTGGAAAAAGCGCGCATCGCCAAGGCGAACGGCGCGAGTCGTTTTTGCATGGGCGCGGCATGGCGCAATCCGAAAGACAAAGATGTCGAACAGGTGGCGCAGATGGTGCGCGGCGTGCGTGCGATGGGCCTCGAAACCTGCGCCACGCTCGGCATGCTCAGCGCCAGCCAGGCGAAAAACCTGAAGCACGCCGGTCTGCATTATTACAACCACAATCTCGATACCGCACCGGAATTCTACGGCGAGATCATCCACACGCGCGAATACCAGGATCGCCTCGACACGCTCGAAAACGTGCGCGCAGCCGGCATGAAAACCTGCTGCGGCGGCATCGTCGGCATGGGCGAATCGCGTACCCAGCGCGCGGGGCTTTTGCAGGCGCTGGCGAATCTTCCCGAGCATCCCGAATCGGTGCCGATCAACAATCTTGTGCAGGTCGCCGGCACACCGCTGGCCGGCACGGAAAAACTCGACCCGCTCGAATTCGTGCGCACGATCGCGGTCGCGCGATTGCTGATGCCGGCGTCGGTCGTGCGCTTGTCCGCCGGTCGCAGCGAGATGAGCGATGAACAGCAGGCGCTGTGTTTTTTTGCCGGCGCCAACTCGATTTTCTACGGCGAAAAATTGCTCACCACCGGCAATCCCGATACCGAACACGATCAGCAATTGTTCGCGCGCCTCGGTCTCACACCGATGCAGGTCGAGATCGAACCCGGCACCGTGCATGCGGAAATTTGCGAGCCGGCGGCATCGGCGGCGTAGCGGCGAACATTCGATGTTGGACGCAGCATTAGGCATCCTGGCGTTTCTCGATATTGCAGTCGCTCCGTGGCGGTTCTTGTTATCAGCGGACTATCGCCAGCGTCGACGAATAGCGTGGAGCGATATGTATACGCCACGTGCAGCGATGCAGATCATTGGCGGAGTTTGTTGCTTCTTCATCAGCATTATAAGCATTGCTGTGGCCGTGGTTTTTTGCGGGATGACATTTTTTCGATAATGCGCGCGAATCTATTTGAACGCCTCGCGCCGGCGCACGCCGAGCGCGAACGTACGCAGCTGCTGCGACGTTTGCGCGTGGTCGATCAAAACGACGGGCCGCATTTGCAAATTGCCGGCAAGTCGCTGCTCGCGTTTTGCAGCAACGATTATCTCGGTCTCGCCAATCATCCGCAGATCGTCGCGGCGCTGAAAGACGCTGCGGATGTGCATGGTGTCGGCAGCACTGCGGCGCATCTGGTCTGCGGTCATCATCGCGAACACGCCGCGCTCGAAGAGGAACTTGCCGACTGGACCGGGCGCGAGCGTGCATTACTGTTTTCCACCGGCTACATGGCCAATCTCGGCGTATTGCAAACCTTGCTGCAAGCCGGCGATTTGTGCGTGCAGGACAAACTCAACCACGCCAGTCTGATCGACGCGGTGCGGCTCAGCGGTGCCGAGCGCAAACGTTATCCGCACTGCGATGTGGCTGCGGCGCAGCGCCAGCTCGAATCGCGTCCGGCCAGGCTCGCCTTGCTCGCCAGCGATGGTGTATTCAGCATGGATGGCGACATCGCTCCACTCGTACACCTTGCAACATTGTGTAAAAAGCAGCAAGCCAGCTTGATGATTGACGATGCACATGGCGTCGGCATATTCGGCAAACAAGGCGCGGGCAGCGTTGCCGCCGCCGGACTGAATCAACACGACGTTCCGATACTCATGGCGACGCTCGGCAAGGCAGTCGGTACATGCGGCGCCTTTGTCGCCGGCAGCGGCGCATTGATCGATGCGCTTTTGCAATCGGCGCGTAGCTATATCTACACAACCGCAATGCCGCCGGCGTTGGCTGCGGCCACGCGCGCGGCGCTGCGTCTCGTCCGCGCCGACGAATGGCGACGCGAAAAACTGCATTCGTCGATCGCGCGGTTTCGCCGCAGCGCGCTGCAACTCGGTCTGCCATTGCCGGAATCCAGCAGCGCGATCCAACCGGTTTTGCTCGGTTCCGCGGCCGAGTCACTCGCGGTGGCGCAGGCGCTTGAAGTGCGCGGTTTGCTGGTCACAGCGATCCGTCCGCCCACGGTACGCGCCGCGACATCGCGCCTGCGCATCACCTTGTCGGCGGCGCACGATGACGCCGATGTGGATCGCTTGCTTGATGCGCTCGATGCCTGTATTCCGTCCGCAATCCGCGGGGTACCCAGGAGCGACACTCACCGATGAATATCGAAACCATCGGCGCCGGACGAGATCTCGTGCTGATCCATGGCTGGGCCATGCACAGCGGAATTTTTGCGCCGCTGACCGAAATCCTGGCGCGAAATTTCCGCCTGCATCTGGTCGATCTGCCCGGGCACGGCGCGAGCCCCGAACGCGATGTCGCGCTGACGCTCGAAGATTGCGTGCGTCGAATTTCGATCGCCACGCCGCCGGCGATCTGGATCGGCTGGTCGCTCGGTGGCCTGGTCACGCTGCGCGCCGCACTGGATGTGCCGCCGCAGGTGCATGGTCTGGTGATGATCGCGTCGTCACCACGTTTTGTGATCGGCGCGGACTGGCCGCATGCGGTGGCTCCCAAGGTTTTCGAGCAGTTCGGCGCGGACTTGCGCTGCGATTATCGCGGCACGCTGGATCGGTTCCTAGCGCTCGAAGTGCACGGTAGCGATTGTGCGCGTGATGAATTGCGCGAGTTGCGCGAACGTCTGTTCGAGCGTGGCGAGCCGGCCATGCGCGTGCTGCAGGATGGTTTGAATTTGCTCGAGCCCAGCGACCTGCGCGCCGAACTTGCGCAGCTCGATATGCCGAGCCTGTGGCTGGCCGGCGCGCGCGATCGGCTGATTCCTTGGCAGGCGATGCAGTGGGCGGCAGAGCATAGTCGCGACGGACATTTCGAAAAAATCGCAGGCGGTGGCCACGCGCCGTTTATCGGTCATGCCGATGTCGTGGCGCAAGCCATCGGCGCATTCGCCGAATCGTTGCCGGCATGAATCGTCTCTTCGACCAGGCGCAGATCCGCCGTCACTTTTCGCGCGCCGCGAGCAACTACGATGAGCACGCCGCGTTGCAGCGCGAAGTCGAATCTCGCCTGCTCGAGCGCATGGAGTTCGTCAAGCAAATACCACTGCGCGTGCTCGATATCGGTTGTGGCCCCGGCCATGCCACATTGCAATTGCGCCGACAATTTCCGAAGGCACTCATCATCGCGCTGGATCTCGCGCTGCCGATGTTGCAGCAGATGCGGCGCAATACCGGCGGTTGGCAAAACCTGTTGCAGAAACCCGTGTCACCGATCTGCGCCGACACCAATGCGTTGCCGCTCGCCGAGGCCAGCATCGATATGTTGTTCTCGAGTTTGTGCCTGCAATGGTGCGAAGATCTGCCCGGTGTATTCAACGAATTTCGCCGCGTGCTCAAGCCCGGCGGGTTCATGGCGATTTCCACGCTCGGACCGGATACCCTGCACGAGCTTCGCGACGCCTGGGCGAGTGTCGATGCAACGCCGCACGTCAGTCGTTTCGCCGACATGATGCGCATCGGCGATGCGCTGATGGCCGCGGGCTTTCGCGATCCGGTGTTGGATGCCGAGCGATTCAATCTCACCTATGCCGATGTGCCGGCGCTGATGCGTGATCTCAAAGGCATCGGCGCGAGCAACGCCGATGCTCTGCGCAGCCGCGCATTGACCGGCAAGCAGCGGCTGCAAAAGATGTTCGCCGCGTACGAAAATTATCGGCGTGATGGAATTTTACCGGCGACTTACGAAGTGGTTTACGCGCACGCCTGGGGTCCGCCCGCGGGACAACCGCGCCGCAGCGGCGATGGCGATATCGCAACTTTTTCTGTCGAGAAGTTGCGTGGTAGTCGGCGCGGTATGCGATGAAATCCGCATCGCCGCAAAACGCATCGAATGCGGTGTTGATCGGTCTCGCTTCCGCGCTATTTTTCACCATGACCTACGTGCTGAATCGCAGCATGGTGCTCGGCGGCGGACACTGGGCTTGGACCGCGGCGCTGCGTTATCTGCTGACCTTGCCGCTGCTCGCCCTGGTGCTACCGATGCAGGGCGGGCTCGGTCAATTGCCGCACGAGTTGCGCCGACATCCGCGCGCCTGGTTGCTATGGGGCGGCATCGGTTTCGGCCTGTTCTGCATTTGTCTTACTTATGCCGCGTCGAGCGGACCGGCGTGGCTCATTGCCGGATCGTTCCAGACCACGGTGATCGCCGGCCTGTTGCTCTCACCGTTGATTTATCGCGATTCGCGCCGGCGCATTCCATTGCTCGCGCTGGTGATGGCGTTATTGGTGCTGTTCGGCGTGCTGCTGATGCAGCTCGGCCATTTCCACGGTCAGCTTGATGCGAGTGCGTGGTTCGCGCTGTTGTGTGTGCTGATCGCGGCGTTTATGTATCCACTTGGCAATCGCATGATCCTGTTGCATCTCGAAAGCAGCGGCACGCCGTTGAATGCGACGCAGCGCGTGTTTGGCATGACCCTGGCTAGCCAGCCGGTGTGGTTGCTGCTCGCTATCTATGCCCATCACGAAGCCGGTTGGCCGAGCCTCGCGCATGTGTTGCAGGCCGGCGGCGTGGCTCTGTTTTCCGGCGTGATCGCGACGGTGCTGTTTTTCAAGGCCACGGCGATGGTGCGCGACAATCCCACCTCACTCGCCGCCGTCGAGGCGATGCAGGCTGCCGAAATTATCTTCTCGACGATCATCGGCGTGCTTTGGCTCAACGAAGATTGGCCGAGCGGCAGCGCCGCGCTCGGTATCGTTGTGGTCATCATCGGCATCGTGATCTTTAGCCGGATCAGTGCGCGTGCTGCGGCGCGCGATGCACGCATGCCACGCGCCACGCGCAGCGATCATATCAACTGAACTGTGCCGCGCGCGTCGCTAGTTGTGCAACCCGATGCCGCGCGCCGTCAGCGTGGCGAGCAGCGGAATTAGTGCGAGCAGATGCAGCTCGATCAGTAGCATGCGGCGCACGAATCGCCAGTCATTCGGCGCGACGCGATAGTCGGCATCGGCGGCCTGCGCACGGCGCCAGCGGATGAACGCGAGCGTCGGCCGGATCGACAGAATTCCCATCAGCACGAACAAACTGATCTTGGCGTGGAACACCGGATTGTGCGCATAAAATATCCAGGGTTTTATACCGAGCAGAACACGCCCGAGACCGCTCGCGAGTACCGCGATTGCCGCATATATATAAAGCAGGGCGGTGCGTGCCAGCGCATGGAGATCCAGCACTGGCGGCCCGCCGCGCAGCAACGCCCATTCGCGCAGCAGGGTGAAAGCGAGGAAAAAAATACTGAGGAAATGCAGGTAGGCGAGTACGGCATCGAGATACATGTTTATCCTTTGGTCACCACGGTAGATCGGATAGATCGACATTGCCGCCGGAGATAATCAGGCCGATGCGCTGGCCGTGAAAGCGTTCGCGGTTTTTTATCAGCGCTGCCAGCACAGTTGCGCACGATGCTTCGACCACGATCTTCATGCGCTCCCAGATCAGCCGCATTGCGGCAATCGTTTCGCTGTCGCTGACCAATAAAACATCCACGTCGTAAAGTTGCAGCAGGCGCAGGTTGATCGCGCCGATGGTGCCGCGCAGACCATCGCAAATCGTGCTCGGCATGATATCGGTCACGCGCTCGCCACGCTGCAGCGACGCAAAACCATCGGCCGCGCCTTCCGGTTCGGCGGCGAAAATCCGCATCGTCGGGAATAGCGATTTTGCCGCGATCGCCGAGCCGCCAATCAGCCCGCCGCCACCGAGCGGTGCGATCAAGGCATCAAGTTCGCCGACCTCGTCAAGCAGCTCCAGCGTGGCCGTGCCTTGCCCGGCGATCACACGCGGATCGGTATACGGATGCACCAGAGTTGCGCCGGTTTCGTTGCGCACGCGCTCGGCGGTTTCCTCGCGCGCAGCGATCGTGGCGGCGCAGCGATGCAGGATCGCGCCATAATTTTCGATCGCGGCGAGTTTGGATTTCACCGCGCCTTCGGGCACGACCACATGCGCCGCGATGCCGCGCGTACGCGCGGCGAGGGCGAGCGCCGCGCCGTGATTGCCGGACGAATGTGTGACCACGCCGCGTTGTGCGACAGCATCATCCAGCGCCCACACTGCGTTGCACGCGCCGCGAAACTTGAATGCGCCGACGCGCTGGAAATTCTCGCATTTGAAAAACAATTCGGCGCCGACCAATAGATCCAGTCCGCGTGAACGCAACACCGGCGTGCGATGTGCGTACGGCGCGATGCGTGCGGCGGCGTTGTGAATATCGGCAAGTGTGGGTGCGATTGACGACGACATGAGCAAGCGGATTTTGGCGGAACGATAACCATACACGCCGCGCCCTCGCGCTGACCAGTACAGATCGTCAGACAGACTTCGACAGCGTGCCGATGAGCGGTCAAACTGTGTGCTGACGATCTGATCGAGTGGATGATTTCATGAGTGCATCGGAAGTAGCCACGGCGCAGCGCACGCCGGTATATCTGCACGACTATCGCGCGCCGGCGTGGTCGGTGCGCAATATTGCGCTGGAATTCGATCTGGGCGCGGCGCAGACCGAGGTACTGGCGGAGCTGGAATTGCAGCAGGATCCCGCGCAAACGGATGTCGCCTTGTTTCTGCATGGCGAAGCGCTGGAGTTGCTCGAGATACATCTGGATGAGTGCGAATTGTCGCCTGCGGACTATCAGCGAGACGCCAACGGTTTGACCTTGCCGCAAGCGCGCGGCAACGTGCGACTGCGCACGCGCGTGCGAATCGCACCCGAGCGCAACACGGCGCTGCAAGGACTGTATCTGAGCGGGTCACACGAGGCCGGATTTCTGCTCACGCAATGCGAAGCTGAAGGATTTCGGCGCATCACGTTTTTCACCGATCGCCCGGATGTGCTCGCGCGTTACAGCGTGATCCTGCGTGCCGATCGCGCGCGTTATCCGGTGCTGCTGGCGAACGGCAATCCCGATGGCGCGGGTGAGTTACCGGACGGACGACACTGGACGCGCTGGTCCGATCCGCATCCGAAACCGAGTTACCTGTTCGCGCTGGTCGCGGGCAAACTCGAACACATCGAAGAGCGTTATCGGACCAGCGAAGGTCGCGATGTGTGCCTGCGCATTTACGCCGAAACGAATGCGATCGGACAGTGCGATCACGCGATGCAAAGCCTAAAACATTCGATGCGCTGGGACGAGGAAAAATTTGGGCGCGCTTACGATCTCGATGTATTCAATATCGTCGCCACGCACGATTTCACGATGGGCGCGATGGAGAACAAGGGTCTCAACATCTTCAACGCGAAATATCTGCTGGCTGACAAACAGACCAGCACCGATGCGGATTTTGCCCATGTCGAAGCGGTGGTCGCGCATGAATATTTTCACAACTGGACCGGCAATCGTGTCACCTGCCGCGACTGGTTTCAGCTGAGTTTGAAGGAAGGCCTGACGGTGTATCGCGAGCAGGAATTCTGTGCCGACATGGGCTCGCGTTCGCTCAAGCGTATCGAGGATGTGCAGACGCTGTGGCGCGCGCAGTTCGCCGAAGACGCCGGCCCGCTCGCGCATCCGGTGCGACCCGAGCGTTATCTCGAGATCAACAATTTCTACACCGCGACCGTCTACGAAAAGGGCGCAGAAATCGTGCGCATGCTTGCCGTGGCATTGGGCAGTGATGGATTCCGTCGTGGCATGGATTTGTACTTTGCGCGGCACGACGGCCACGCCGCCACGGTCGAAGATTTTTTGGCGGCACTCGGTGATGCCAACAAAACCGATCTGTCGAATTACCTGAGCTGGTATCGCCAGGCCGGCACGCCACGACTCAACGCCAACGGCCGTTACGATGCGGCGACACGCACCTATCATTTGCAGTTGTCGCAGCAAGTCGCGTCGATTTTGTTGGCTGCGGATAATTCGGTATTGCCGATTCCGGTAGCGTTGAGTTTGTATCTGCCGAATGGCGATGCGGTTCCGTTGCGACTTGCCGGCGAAGCTGCCGCGAGGGGAGTCGAACGTGTATTCGTGCTTGATCGCGACAACGTAACGCTGGTGTTCGAGGATGTTTCCGCACCGCCGGTGCCATCGTTATTGCGCGGCTACTCCGCGCCGGTATTGCCGCAGTTCGATTTGAGCGCGGGCGATCTTGCGTTGCTGCTCCGCGCCGACAGCGACGGCTGCAATCGCTGGATGGCGGCGCAAGCATTGATGACGCGTTTGTTCGATACCGATGTGGCTGATGCGGCGACTCTGATCGCGTTGAACGACGGCCTGGCCGCAGCGATGGACGATGCAGGGCTCGATCCGGCGTTGCTCGCGCAACTGTTGAATCTGCCGGCCGATACGGTCCTCGCCGAACGTCTGGCCGAGATCGATCCCGATGTTGTGCATGCGCGGATCGGCGCGCTCGAAAAAAATCTCGTCACGGCTTTGCATGCGCGTGTGCTCGCGTATTACGACGCACTGAGCGCCGATGAAACCGGCGCCGTCGAGGCGCGCGCGCAGGCGCGACGGCGTCTGAAAAATCGCTGCCTCGATTTGCTGTGTTCGCGCAACGATGTCGCTGGAATCGTGCGCGCCTTGCGTCAGTTCGAGAACGCGCGCTGCATGACCGACAGTCTCGCCGCGCTGACGTGTCTGGTGCGTGCAGGCGGCGAACCGGCCGAGCATGCGCTGGCGGCTTTTTATGTGCGTCATGCCGAAGATGCGCTTGTGCTGGACAAGTGGTTTGCGGTGCAGGCCGCGCGGCCGCATGCCGACGCGCTGGATACGGTGCAGGTCCTGACCGAACACGTCGATTTTCGCTGGAACAATCCGAACAAGGTATATGCCTTGCTCATGAGCCTGGGTCGCAATCTGCACGCCTTTCATCGTGCCGATGGCGCTGGTTACGCGTATTTCGGCGCGTGCGTGCAGCGCCTCGATGCGATCAATCCGCAAGTGGCTGCGCGCCTGGCTGCAAGTTTCAAGGAGTGGCGTCGTTACGAACCGCAACGCCGCGTCTTGATGCAGCAGGAGTTGCAACGACTGATCGAGCTGCCGACTTTATCGCCGGACTTGCGCGACATCCTGCAGCGCGCGCTGGCCTGAGATTTTACGGCGCAGTCGCGCGAATGAAATCGCGGTTGCGCGCTGCAGGCTGTGTTTGATGAAAGGCTTTGGTGTACGCTTTGCCGGGGATCGCGTGAAGAATTTGCCGGGTGCTGACCGAATTGGCGCGCGATCGACTGCGCAGTGAAATTTCGCGACAGGCATCCGCCGATCTGCTTTATTGATGGCAGAAATCTCGTTGGTTTTCTCAATTCGCAGGACACGATATGAGCATCCAGAAAGGAGGCGTCGCGCAGCTACTTAGCGTGGTTCGCGGGCTTGATTTGTTGACAGTCACAGAAGCGCAAGGAGTGTTGTGGTTGTTCAGCGCGGACTTTCCGTTTCGCCAGCAATTGCAGAGCGCGGAATCGATCCATTTGCATATCAAAGTGCGCGATACCGCGACCCTGCCGCACACGATCATCCGCCGCCAGGGTGGCGCGTCGCAGTCCGAGCAGAACGGCTATATCAAGTATGCGTTCGCCACGGGGATCAACCTGATTTTTTCCTCAATCCCGGTCGCGGAAGAAGATCGCCTGTCCGACGCATCAGCCGTGAACAAGCCATTTCTGGATCATGCTGGTGTGGATATGCGTGAAGAAACGACATCCGTGCGCGCGGTGTTTGATGCTATTCCGTACAACGCCACCGACCTTGGCTGGCGCCATGTGGCGCAAGGCAATTCCGAACGCGCGGTGTTTTGCTGCCACACCCAGGTGAAGGAAAAACACTGGGTCTTTCCGCCCGCCGATTTGCGCGCGTTGACCCGCCCGCTGGAGTTTGCGTTCGGCCCGCTGGTCACGCACGGCACATCAATGGGCTGCGATCTGCGGCCGCTGGATCCGGCGTATGTCGGCGCCGCGCCGGTAGCATGCTGCGGCCCGCCTTCGGAAATCTGCGAGGGCAGTACATGCATCTGATCCTGCTCGCGCTGGCGCTGCTTCCGTACGCCGCGCTGGCCGGCGTCGACACGTGGATGCACGAGCGTTCGCGCGTGGTACCGCGGCTGGAAAAAATTCTGCACGCCGGACTCGGTGTGAGTCTGATCGTATTCCTGATCGGCGCTTTCACCGACAGAAACCTGCTCGCGCTGATTGCGCTGGGCGTGTTCGCGATCTTCCTGTGTATGGATGAATTCGGTTTCCACGGCCATCTGGCGCGACGCGAACGATATGTGCATTTTGCGGCGTATGTCGCCTTGCTCGGCTTCATCGTCACCTGGCATTCGCTCGGAGCCGCCGCATGAATGAGCCATTCGATATCCATGCCGGTTACATGATCATGCTGCTGCTGGGTTTCGGCCTCACGCTGACTTTTCCGGTGACCAAGAATTTTTCCGATCGGCGTGATCGCAAACGGTATTACACCTTGCAGATCATCACCGCGATTGCAGCGGTGATCGGCGCCAAGATCGCGGTGTTGCTCGGCGACGCATTATGGCCGCTCAAACCGTTCGATGACTGGTATGCGCTGCTCGGTTCGGGTCGTTCGATCATCGGTGCGTTGCTGTTCGGATTTCTCGCGGCGGAAGCGGCCAAACCGCTGTTGAAATACGACATACCGCCGAACGATCGTTTTGCGGTGATCCTGCCGTTTTCGATCGGCATCGGCCGTATCGGTTGCCTGATCGCCGGTTGTTGTCGTGGCCTACCGTACGACGGCATGTTTGCGATTACTTATGCCGACGGCATTCCGCGACACCCGGCGCCGGTCTACGAAATGCTGTTTAATTTCGCAATGGGTTTTCTGATGCTGGCGCTGTGCCGTCGGCAGATTTTGTTCGGTCGCCTGTTTGCGTTGTATCTGGTCGGTTACGGCGCGTTTCGATTTTTGATCGAGTTCATTCGCGAGACCGAAAAACCGTATGCTGGCCTTTCGGCCTATCAACTGCTGTGCATCTTGATGGTGATCGCCGGTGCGATCAGCCTGGTAACACGAACCTTGCACCAGCCGGAATCCTGGAAGAAGTGGCGTAGCGTAGGAGCGCAGACATGAGCGAAGAACCGGAGCAGCAAACTCCTCCCGAAAATCAGCCGCCAGTCGCGGGGCCGCCGGATGTGCCGCCGTCGGTGAGGGAACCTTACAACACGTCATCAAGCGACCAACCGCCGGGTTGCGCCGGACTGATCATTCGTGGCGTCGCGATTATCGTGATCGGAATTTTTGTGCTCGGTGGGCTGATCTTCGCCACCTGCCTGTTGTCGATGAGGCGCTGAAATGTCCGCCGTCGACGCCGTCAAGCGCCGCCTGCATCGCGATATCGTGGCCGATCCGGTGCTGCATGGGCTGGTGCTGAATCTATATCTCAACGGCGAGCAATATCCGCATCTGGTGGACGACTATTTCCCGCTGGCGGTTGCCCAGGAGTGGGGCCTCGACGAACTGATGAGGCAACATCTTGCCGATGAAGATAAACATGTCGCGCTGTATGCCAAGGCCGTAGCGAAACTCGGCCAGCCGGTGCTGAGTTTGCCGATGGCGGACATCTTCAACGAAGTGATTCGTTCGCATACGCCGGTCAACTTCGCGATGCTTGCGGCGGACGATCGTGATACGCGTCGGGTCAAGCTCGCGCATTTTCTGGCGCACGCACATTACCTGGAAAAACGCATTGCGCGTTCGCTGGAATATCATGTCGAGGCCTGCGCACACGCGGATTCGCCATATCCGTACAAGGCCGTGGAAACGGTGTTGCGCGACGAGACGCGACATGTTTCGTATACGCGCGAGGCGGTGCTCGACCTGCTGCCGCGCGATCGTGCGAATCAGGTATTGTCGGTGCATGAGCGCGCCGAGCGGCGAGCAAATCTGGATTTTTCGGGGCGTCAGATGGGGCGTCTATTGCGCGATCACGCGCAGCGGTTTTCGTTCAGCAGCCGGCTGTTCTATCGCACATGCGCACCGTTGCTGAAAGGAGTACTTGCGCTTGCGTAAACCGTTACCGATCGCCGTGAAACTCGAAGGCAGCGCTGCCGGAACTTTCGAGCAGCGCCTGCAATACATCGCAGCGGAGTTGCGTGCGCTCGATCAACAAGCCGTGCGCGAAAAATTCCAACTGACGCCAGAATCCGTGCTGCTGAAAACCACACTGAGCCTGTGTCCCGAATGTCTAGCCCATGTTCCGGCAGCGGTTTACGCCGAGGCCGGCAAGGTGCTGCTCTCGAAGCAGTGTGCGGTGCATGGTTTCAGTCGCGCGGTGCTGGAGAACGACGAGCGTTATTACTTTTTGTCGAACAAGGATCGCTGGGGGCGTTGTTACGCGCCGGATCAGGTCATGGATCTTCCCGCGTTCGATGCGAGTGCGAGCTGTTGTGCCCCAGGCGAGAGTTGCGGGCCGAGTCCGGCGAACGAAGGCGCACTGGAATGGGCGCAGGCATTCAGCGATCAACGCAGCAATAAAAGTTGCACGGTGCTTGTCGAAATCACCGATGCCTGCAATCTTGCGTGTCGGGTTTGTTATGCCGATTCGAAGGGCGATCGATTGCTGCCGCTGGAGAAATTTCAGGACTATCTGATCGATTTGATCATCCTGAAAGGCCGTCTCGATTCGGTCCAGGTCACCGGTGGCGAAGCGTCGCTGCATCCGCAGTTTCTGGCGATGCTGGATTTCCTTTATCGCCATCCCGGCATCGGGAAAATTTATCTGCCGACCAACGGCATCGAGTTCGTCAAACCCGGCGTCGCCGAAAAGCTGCTGCCGTTTCGCGACAAACTGCTGGTGTTGCTGCAGTTCGATGGCGTCGCGGCGGAAACCAATCGCGCCTTGCGTCAGGCCAATCCCGAGCGCGTTCGCGAAAAATTATTGCAGCTGCTCGACAAACTCGGTATTCCGATGCAATTGACCATGACTCTCGCGCGCGGCGTGAGCGAGCGCGAGATCGCCTGGGTCGTATCGCAGGGTAGGAAACATCGCAACGTGCGGCTGATCGCGATGCAGCCGGTGACGTATTCCGGCCGCTACGAACTCGAGCCGGATCCGATCGATCGACTGACGTTGTCGGATGTCGTCAAGGGCGTGGTCGCCGGGCTGGGACAACACGCGCGCGAATCGGATTTTCTGCCGATCCCGTGCAGCCATCCGAATTGTGGCTGGGTGACTTTGTTCGCGCGGCGTTTCGGTTTGTTCATGAATATCGCACGGCAGGTCGATCTGAACGCGGTGATGAATCAGGTCGCCTACAAAACCTTGCTCAACCAGCAGGAAATGCAGGCGATTATCGGCACGCGCAAAAGCGGTTTTTTTCAGCGCATCGCGGCGCGTCTCGGGCGACGTCTGATCCGACCGCAAGACGTGTTCGGCATCGCCATCAAGCCGTTCATGGATCGCTACCGCTACGATCAGGATCGCATCTCGGCCTGTTGCCATCACATCCTCGATACCCGCGGTTATGCGGTGTCGTTCTGCGAGTACAACGCGCGTTTGCGACCGCAAGATTCGTGGGCGCATTTTCCGCGTCTGGAGCGCGTCGCGACCATCGCAGAAACCGCGCCCGTCGAAGTTTGAGTCGACTGTGTTGCCAGACTGGAAATTGATTCTCAGTGCGCTGATCGGCATCTGTATCGCAGCGGGTGTGGTGCTTGGCGTGGAAGAAATTTTTTGGCTGCGTCGGCGTTGCCAACTCGATCGGTTACGGCTGCGCGAAATGTTGCTGAGCTTGAGTCCGTTGCCGGTGAATATCATGGTGACGCTGGCGGTCGCCGGGGTCTGGGCCGCGCTGTACACGCAGGCGCACGCATTTGCGGTATGGCAGTTTCCGGTCAATGCCGCCACCCTTGCGCTGGGTTTTTTTGCGGTCGATTTCAGCTACTACTGGGAGCATCGTTGCGCGCATCGCCTGCGCTGGTTGTGGGGGCTTTATCACGCGATCCATCACAGCTCGACCGACTACACCATCGCCACGGCGTATCGTGTGTCGTGCATCAATCAGATTTTCTCCCCTGCGTTTTATCTGCCTTGGGTCTTGCTCGGATTTCCGCCGCTGCTGATGGTCGGAATGCAGTTGCTTGCGTTCCATTATCAAGCCTGGTTGCACACCGAAATGATTGGAACATTGGGCCGCTGGGATCACTGGTTCAACACCCCGGCGAATCATCGCATCCATCACAGTGCCGCGATCGAGCATCGTGACCGCAACCTCGGCGCGATCACGATGATGTGGGATCGAATATTCGGCACCTACGTCGCGCCGAAAAACGCGCTTAGCTATGGAATACCGGATGACGCTCCGCCGACGCATGCCTTGGCGCTTTATCTGAAGCCGTGGCGGCGCTGGCTGTTTTCGTCGTCGCGCTGAGCGGGCGATACAAAAATCGCTTGCGAACACGCGATTGCGTTAGCTCGCATCGCGCGCTGAACTTTCGCTCACTGCGTGTTTGCTGAACGTCAATGCTCGCGTTGACAACCATTCCAGCTCCCACACGTTAAACAATCTGAGTTCAGGCGTAATTCACCGCTTTGAGCCTAGCTTCAGCATATCAACGTGGGGTAGGAGAATCGATCATGTCACGCTTCATTCCGTTATTGGCCGCGCTGGCGCTCAGCGGTTGTGTGGTGCAGCTGCCGAACTATGTGCGTTACGACGCGCCGGCAGCAGGGGGCGCGTATGTCGATAGCTACGCCGATCGCGATGCACGCGCCGATGTCGACTCTGCCGCGGGTAATGGCAATGCGGATCGTCCGCGCGACAACGCGTCCGCCGGTTACGGCAACTACGCCGAAGATCAGCAGGGCGGCGATTACGAGGATGATACGGGCGGCTACGCCGACGTACCCGACTACATCGAATATCCGGCGTACTACAGCTCGCTGTGGCCGGTCTACGGCAGTTATTATTATCCGTATGCGTCGCCGTACTTTTATCCCGGCGTGACTTTTTTTCCGAGCGGTTTCTACGGCGCCGGTTACGGCGGATTCGGCTGGGGGCTGGGCTTGAGTTTCGGCTTCGGGTTTTCGCCATGGCGTTCGTCGTATTGGGATAATTATTACAACTGGGGCTACTGGCGCCACAACTACCCGAACTACGGCCACTACTATCCGAACCGCCGTTTCGGCAGCGCGCGCAACGAAGCTGCCCGGGTTGCATCGTTTGGCGGCAATCGCGGCGGCCAGGAATTCGCCGGCCGCGGCAACTCGCTCAATTCGCGTGGTGGCGTCGCCAGCTTGCCGACGTGGGGCGGTCAGCGTGCCGGTATCGGCAATTCCCGACTGACGCAGGGCAATGCACCGCAGCGCAATAGCGGTTTTGCCGGCCAGAACGGTGCGATACGTAATAACGCATCAGGCATTCCGGGCAATCGTGCCGCCATCGGCAACAGTTATGGCGAGCGTGGTAATACGCGCAGTGGCAGCTCCCTAGGCGCGGGCGCCGGTAATCGACCAATGCCGAATTCATCGGTGATGCCTTCGGCGTCGTATCGTGAACAATCGCGCGGCGGGGCTGCTGCGGGGCTGAATAATCGTCGCGATAGCGCAGCAATCAATTCTTCATCGCCGTCGCGGCAGCAGGATTATTCCAACGGCTTGCGCTCGAGTTCGCAATATTCCGGCGCGGCACAGAACTATTCGAGCCAACAGCGCGCAAGCAGCAGTTATCGCGGCCAGCCGAGCTACAGCAATAGCGGTGCTAATGCCTATCGCGGCTCGGCAAGCGGTGCGCGGCAGTCACGGGTCGGCGGCTACATGCCGCACGAATATGCGTCGCCCAAGGCGGATCACAGCGCTGCGCCGCGCGGTTACATGTCCTCCGGTGCGCGCGGTGGTTTCCAAGGGCCGTATGGTGGTGGCGGTCAGACCGCGCGTGGTGGCGGCGAAGCTCGCAGTTCAGCCGGGCATTCGAGCAGTGGCACGCGATCTGCGCCATCCTCGTCGCCCCGCAGCTCAGCGCCAAGCGGACATCATCAATAGGCTGTCGGAAACCTGCAAATCCTGCTGAAATCGCAAAATACAAATGTCACACAAGATCACTTGTGTGACAGCGATTGTCGCAGCATAATCGCGACGTACTACATAGCGTCGTAAAGTGACGTTCAATGCCAAATCACCCGTCACGAAGGCCACAATCCTTTGCAGACAAAACTGGGTAAGCGCGAGAGCGCGCGCGTTGCTCAGGTAACTAACGTCAGTCGTGGCGAACTTCACGCGACTGCATATAAATCTGACGCCCGGCACTTCGGCCCTCTTGGATTCCCCCTGTTCCTATGGCCGCCGGGCGTCAGACCCTTTCTTCCTGAAAGCCCTACGTTCCCTGGGCTTCCCCTCGTTTAGTGCGCGTCGGCCCCTGACCTCCAACTGCCGTCGCGCTGACCTTGCCGCGCCGTGCACCAACGAGAGTGCGAGAATACCTAAGCAGAAGTCGTGCCAACCGTGCGCGGGGTAGCTCGGATAGAATAGCGACCTGTTTTAGTCAGCGATAAAGCGACCCACGCTATGCATTTCCAGCAGCAATTCGATGTGATCGTGATCGGCGGCGGCCACGCCGGTACCGAAGCGGCTGTGGCCGCGGCGCGGGTCGGCGCGCGCACTTTGCTGCTCAGCCACAATATCGAAACCATCGGCCAGATGAGTTGCAACCCGGCCATCGGCGGCATCGGTAAGGGTCATCTGGTGCGCGAGATCGACGCCCTTGGCGGCGTCATGGCAAGAGCGGCCGATCGCGCCGGCATCCAGTGGCGCACCTTGAATGCCTCAAAAGGCCCCGCGGTACGCGCGACGCGATGCCAAGCCGATCGCATGTTGTACCGCGCGGCGATTCGCGAGCAGGTCGAGAACCAGCCGAACCTGACGCTGTTCCAGCAAGGCGTGGACGATCTGATCATCGACGGTGCGCGCGTGCGCGGCGTGGTAACGCAGATGGGTTTGCGCTTTCATGCGCAGACCGTCGTGTTGACCGCCGGCACGTTTCTCGCGGGATTGATCCACATCGGGTTTGCCAGTTATCGCGGCGGTCGCGCAGGCGATCCGCCGGCGCAGCAGCTTGCCGAGCGCATGCGCGAATTGCCGATCCAGGTCGGGCGTCTGAAAACCGGCACACCGCCGCGCATCGACGGCCGCAGCATCGATTTCTCCACGCTCCAAGAGCAGCCGGGCGATACCCCGATGCCGGTGTTTTCGTTCAGCGGCAGCGTGGCCGATCATCCGCCGCAGATGTCGTGCTGGATCACCCATACCAGCGAACGCACGCACGACATCATTCGCGGGGCGCTGGATCGCTCGCCGCTTTACACCGGCAAGATCGAAGGTGCGGGCCCGCGTTATTGTCCGTCGATCGAAGACAAGGTGGTGCGCTTCGCCGAAAAAACTTCGCACCAGATTTTCATCGAGCCGGAAGGTTTGCATACGCACGAGATTTATCCGAACGGCATTTCCACGTCGTTGCCGTTCGATGTGCAGCTTGAGCTGGTGCGCTCGATCAAGGGTTTCGAGAATGCACATATCACGCGTCCCGGATACGCCATCGAATACGATTATTTCGATCCGCGTGGACTTAAATCCAGCCTTGAAACCAAAGCGATAGAAGGTCTGTTTTTCGCCGGCCAGATCAACGGTACGACCGGCTACGAAGAAGCCGCCGCGCAAGGCTTGATTGCCGGCCTCAACGCCGCGCGTCAGGCGCAAGGAAAGGACGCATGGAGTCCGCGGCGCGACGAGGCCTACATCGGCGTACTGATCGACGACCTCATCACCAACGGCACGATCGAGCCGTATCGCATGTTCACCTCGCGTGCCGAATATCGCCTGCATCTGCGCGAAGACAACGCAGATCTGCGCCTGACTGAAATCGGCCACGGCCTCGGCTGCGTCGACGACACGCATTACACCGCGCTGTGCCGCAAGCGGGAGGCGGTTGAACACGAGACCGCGCGTTTGCGTTCGTTGTGGGCCGCACCCGGCAATACGCTCGGCCGTGAACTTGAAGCGACGCTTGGCATCACGCTCACGCGCGAAACGCATGCGCTGGATTTGCTGCGTCGCCCTGAACTCGACTATGCCGCATTGCGCCGCGTCGTCGGCATCGCGCCGGGTGTGGACGATGACAAGGTTGCCGGCCAGGTCGAAGTGCAGGCCAAATATTCCGGTTATCTTGAACGCCAACGCGAAGAAATCGCGCGGCAGAAACGTCACGAGGAAACCGCGATCCCCGAATCGTTCGATTATCTGCAGGTGCACGGTCTCTCCGCGGAAGTGCAACAAAAGTTGCAAAGTATACAACCGCAAACGGTCGGCCAGGCGATGCGGATTTCTGGCGTCACGCCTGCGGCGATCTCGCTGCTGCTGGTGCATCTGACGCGCCGCGGTCATCGTCGCGTCGCCTGAATCGGGACAAGGACAAGCCATGATGCTTTTCGTGCAACGGATTGCCGTGCGGTTGGTTTTGTTGCTGATCGCGAGCCTTGCGTTCGATCAAGCGCGCGCCGAGGATGAGCCGAGCGCCACGCCGTATCGTCCGACCATTTCCAATCCCGCGGATCTTTCCGCACCGGGTTATGTGGAGTTCGAAGCTGGCCTGCAGCGCATTCTTGGCGCCGACGATACACGGCGCGACAGCGTGCCTTACCTTTTCAAATATGCGTTCAGTGATACCTCCGGCATCCTGCTCGGTGGCGATGCGCACATCGCACAAACTTTTCCGGGTCGGTCGAGCTTGAACGGCCTCGGCGATACGTTCCTGGAATGGAAGCAGCGTTTCCCGCTTAGCGCCGATACCGCGCTCGGTTTCGAGGCCGGGTTTCAATCGCCGACATCGCGCAGTGGTCTTGGCGATAGCAAAACCAATTACCTTTTTAATGCGATTCTGAGCAGCAACTTCGGCACCAACCACATCGATCTCAATGCCGGCGTAGTGCGTATCGGCGATGCGATACCGGGCACGAGTCGTTTACAGCAAACCTGGGCGGCGAGTGTATCGCGACCGTTCAACGAGCAGCTCGGCGTCGCGCTGGAACTCGCCGGTACGCATCAAACCAACGCCGGCTCGACCTCGGAACTGCTCGCCGCAATCAACTACAATGCATCGCCGCGCGTGGTGTTCGATACCGGCTTCGCCTACCAGCTCAACCACGCCGCCCACGACCGCACATTTTTTGCCGGCGTGACTTGGTTGATCGGCAAACCGTTCTGAATTCGCACGCTGGCGATACCGTGCCTCACTCCCACCCTGCATAACACTCGAGCACACTCACGCCAACATCATGCTGACTATCGAACAACGCATCGCCATAGAAATTGCCGCCAAGCCGCGTCAGGTGCAAGCCGCCGTGGATCTGCTCGATGGCGGCGCAACCGTGCCGTTCATCGCGCGCTATCGCAAGGAAGCCACCGAGGGTCTCGACGATACGCAATTGCGACTGCTCGAGGATCGCCTGCGTTATCTGCGCGAACTCGAAGAACGCCGCAGTGCGATTCTCGAAAGTATCGGCGAACAAGGCAAACTCAGCGACGAATTGAAGCGCGAGATCGAGGCCGCCGAAACCAAATCGCGGCTCGAGGACTTGTATCTGCCATACAAACCGAAACGTCGCACCAGGGCGCAGATTGCGCGCGAGGCCGGGCTCGAACCATTCGCGCACGGCCTGCGCGACGATCCAACCTTGACGCCGGAAACCTTTGCGCAGCAGTTTATCAGCGCCGAGAAAAATATCGCCGACAGTAAGGCCGCACTGGATGGCGCGCGTGCGATTCTGCTCGAGGAGTTTTCCGAAGATCCGGCGCTGCTCGGCGAGTTGCGCGACTGGCTCTGGGGCCACGGCCAGATTCGTGCGCACGTGGTCAAGGGCAAGGAAAATGAAGGTGCCAAATTTGCCGATTATTTCGATCACGCCGAGGCGATCAAGAGCATCCCGTCGCACCGCCTGCTCGCATTGTTTCGCGCGCGCAACGAAGGGTTTCTCGATCTGGAACTCGAACCGCTTGCCGCGACTTCCATGGCGCAGCTCGAAGGCGCGCCCGATCCGGCCGTGCTCGCCGGTCATGCGTATGGCGAAGGCCGTGTCGCGACGCGTTTCGGCATCGATAATCGCCAGCGCGCGGCGGATCTTTGGCTGCTCGAAGCCTGTCGCCAGACCTGGCGCATCAAGCTGCACCTGCATCTCACACTCGACCTATTTGGACGTGTACGCGAAGCCGCCGAAGACGAAGCGATCCGCGTTTTCGGCGACAATCTCAAGGACCTCATGCTGGCCGCGCCGGCTGGTCCGAAAGTGGTGATGGGCCTCGATCCCGGCATTCGCACCGGCGTGAAAGTTGCCGTGGTCGATGGCACCGGAAAACTGCTCGGCACGCACACGATCTATCCGCACGAACCGCGCAAGCAGTGGGACGAATCGATCGCGCAACTCGCGACCGCATGCAAAGCGTTCGGCGTGAATCTGATCGCGATCGGCAACGGCACGGCATCGCGCGAAACCGATCGGCTCGCTGCCGGGCTCATGAAAAAACATCCCGAATTCCAGCTCAGCAAGATCGTGGTTTCCGAAGCCGGCGCGTCGGTATACTCAGCGTCCGAACTTGCCGCGAAAGAATTTCCCGCGCTCGATGTCAGCCTGCGCGGCGCGGTATCGATTGCGCGACGCTTGCAGGATCCGCTCGCCGAGTTGGTGAAGATCGATCCAAAATCGATCGGCGTTGGCCAATATCAGCACGACGTGAATCAAGTGAAACTCGCGCGCGCACTCGATGCGCGCGTTGAGGATTGCGTGAACGCAGTCGGTGTGGATGCGAACACCGCCTCGGGCGCGTTGCTCGCACGCGTCGCCGGACTTTCTCCCGGCGTCGCCGAAAATATCGTCAAGTTTCGCGACGAACACGGCGCGTTCAAATCGCGCAAGGATTTGCTGAAAGTGCCGCGTCTCGGCGACAAGGCATTCGAGCAATGCGCCGGATTCCTGCGCATCGCCGACGGTGAAAATCCGCTCGATGCATCAAGCGTACATCCCGAAGCCTATCCGCTGGTGCAGCGTATCCTGAAAAATTGCGGACGCGAAGTGAAGCAGGTGATCGGTGACAGCGCATTTCTCAAAAGCGTGAACGCGACCGACTACACCGACGAAAAATTCGGCTTGCCGACGGTGCGCGACATCCTCAAGGAACTCGACAAACCCGGTCGCGATCCGCGCCCCGAATTTAAGACCGCAACCTTTGCCGACGGCGTGGAAGACATCCGTGATCTCAAGCCCGGCATGATCCTCGAAGGCGTGGTCAGCAACGTCGCCGCGTTCGGTGCATTCGTCGATCTCGGCGTGCATCAGGATGGTCTTGTGCACGTCTCGGCATTATCGAATAAATTCGTCAAGGATCCGCGCGAAGTGGTCAAGGCCGGCGACGTGGTCAAGGTCAAAGTGCTCGAAGTCGATCTGCCGCGCAAACGCATCGCGCTGAGCATGCGCATGGACGATCCGCTTCCCGAAGCTCGTGCACCGGGCGTTGCTGCCAGCCCGCGACGCGACGAGCGTGGTGCACGTTCGGCGCCGCGCGATATTTCACTGTCGCGCGCGCCGCAGAAACCCACCGCCGCGCCGGGCAGTAATGCATTTGCCGACGCGTTCGCGAAAGCCAAACGCAATTAACCGACAGGCCGAATAAATGATCAATAATGATGTGTTGCGCAGCGTGCGTTACATGCTGGATTTCAGCGATGCGAAGATCGTCGAGATCATCCAGCTCGCGCAGCCAGAAAGCACGATCGAGAAAGCCGATGTCACGGCATTCTTGCAGCGTGAGGACCTCGAAGGTTATCGCGATTGCAACGACAAGACGTTGGCAAATTTTCTCGACGGCTTGGTGTTTTTCAAACGCGGCAAGGATGAGAATTTGCCAGCGCGCCCGGCCGAAGCGCGCATGAGCAACAATGTCGTACTGAAAAAATTGCGCGTCGCGTTCGAGCTGAAAGACGCCGACATGCACGCCATTTTATTGGCAGCAGGATTTCCCGTTTCGAAGCCGGAGTTGAATGCGCTGTTCCGCCAGGTCGGCCATCGCAACTATCGCGATTGCGGCGATCAGTTGTTGCGGAATTTTCTGAAGGGATTGACGCTCCGCGTACGGGCCTGAGCGATGCCATGATTTGAAAGAAGCCGCCACTCCAGCCTACGCTGGAATGGCGGCTTTTCCTTACTTTTTTCGTCAAATTTCTTTGCGTCTTACAGCGTTCAACGCGTCAAATACTTCAGTAGAAAATCGGCCGCTTTCGCATACGGCGGACGCAGCAGCGATAACGTGCTGAAACGTGCCTGATACAACACCGGTTTCTGTTTGCTGAAAGTCAGGAAACTGTCGCGGCCGTGATAGTGGCCCATGCCGGACGGGCCAACGCCGCCGAACGGCAGCTTGCTCTGCGCGATCTGGAATACCGTGTCGTTCACCGCCACGCCGCCGGCGACGGTGCGATTGAGCACGCTCTCGGTGCGTTGTTTGTCGTGATCGAAATGATACAGCGCGAGCGGGCGTGGCCGATCGTTGATGTAGTCGACCGCGGCATCGACCGAATCCGTCGCGATCAACGGCAGGATCGGGCCGAATAATTCGTCGTGCATGAGCTTGAGATTTTCGTCCGCGTTCAATACAAGCGTCGGTGGCAGGATGCGCCGGGCCGCATCGCCCGTGCCGAACTGGATCACATCGGCACCGGCCGCGCGCGCTTCATCGAGATAACCGGCGAGGCGCTGATATTGCCGATCGTTGACGATGCTGGTGTAGTCGGGGCTGCTGCCGAGATCGGGATAACGCGTCGCAATCGTCACGCGCATTGCCTCGACGAAGTCCGGAATCATCGCGCGTGACAGCAGCACGTAATCCGGCGCGATGCAGGTCTGGCCGGCGTTGAGAAACTTGCCGCTGGCGATGCGCTCGACCGCGGTTTTCACCGGATAATCCGGCGCGATGATTGCCGGCGATTTGCCACCGAGTTCGAGCGTGATCGGGGTCAGGTTCGGTGCCGCAGCCGCCATTACCATGCGGCCGACCTGGGTCGATCCGGTGAAGAACAAATGATCGAGCGGCAATGCGGAAAAATCGGCCGCGATATCGGCGCCACCAAGAATGGTCGCGACGCGATCCGCGGGGAAAACTTCGCTGAGTAAAATCTGCAAAAGCTCGGCTGTGCGCGGCGTGTGTTCGGACGGTTTCAGCATCACATGATTGCCCGCCGCAATCGCCGCGGCGAGCGGCATCAGCGCGAGATTCACCGGATAATTCCACGGCGAAATAATGCCGACCACACCAAGCGGCTGATATCGGATCTCGGTCGTCGCCGGCCAGAAATTCAGATCGGCCATCGCGCGTTTCGGCCGCATCCAGCTGCGCAGATGCGAGCGCAGATGGCTGATCTCGTTGAGCACGGTCATGCCGTCGCTGAGCAGGGATTCGTGGCGCGAACGCTGGCCGAAATCCGCGCTCATCGCCGTCGCGAATGCGTCGAGCCGCGCCTTGAATGCGCTGCGCAAACGCGCTAGATCGTCCATGCGTTGCGCGTAGTCCGGCACGTGAAGTCGCTGCGCTGCACGCAAGCGATTCAATACGCTGGAAAGATCCGGGGTGATGGCGGGGGCGGTTTGCGATTGTGCGTTCATGGTCATCTCGCGACGGGTATCCGGTCCGATGCTAACATTCCCGCTTTCCTGCGTGGCGATTCCGATGACTTTGCGTGCGTACCGCGGCCAGTTACCGCGCCTTGGCAAGAACGTCTATGTCGATAGCAGCGCGGTCCTGGTCGGCGATATCGAGCTCGGCGACGATGTCTCGATCTGGCCATGCGTAGCCGCGCGCGGCGATGTCAATTTTATTCGCATCGGCGCGCGCAGCAATATCCAGGATGGCTGCGTGTTGCACGTCACGCACGCTGGCCCGTTCACGCCGGGCGGAAAACCCTTGTTGATCGGTGCGGATGTCACGGTCGGCCACGGCGCGATCCTGCACGCATGCACGATTGAGGATGCTTGCCTGATCGGCATGGGCGCGCGCGTGCTCGACGGCGCGGTGGTTCAGAAAAATGCGTTCATCGGGGCGGGCGCGGTGGTGTCGCCCGGCAAGATCGTCGGCGAGGGTGAGTTGTGGCTGGGCAATCCGGCGCGTTTTGCCAGAAAATTGACAGAACGCGAACTTGAACAGTTGCATTATTCGGCAGCGCATTACGTGCGACTGAAAGACGAATATCTGGCGGCAGGCTGACTGTCGCGTATTCGCTTCCGTCATTCGATCACGCCGATACGACGTACCTGTTTTAATCGAACGCCGTTTCGAAACATCACTTTGGAGCATTCGTTTATGCATTACCGCACCCTCGGAAAATCCGGCCTGAAAGTTTCCGCGCTCGGTCTCGGCTGCATGGGCATGAGCGAGTTCTACGGCACGCGCGACGATGAGGAATCGGTCGCCACGATCCATCACGCGCTCGAACAGGGCATCAATTTTTTTGATACCGCCGACATGTACGGCCCGTATATCAACGAAGAATTGCTCGGCCTCGCGCTGGCGGGACGACGCGGCGAAGCGGTCATCGCGACCAAGTTCGGTTTTCAGCGCGACCCCAACGATCCGGCGAAACGTGCGATCAACGGCAGCCCGGAATACGTGCAGTCGAGCTGCGAAGGTAGCCTCAAGCGGCTCGGTGTCGATGTCATCGATCTGTATTACCTGCATCGCGTTGCCACCGATACGCCGATCGAGGAAACGGTGGGTGCGATGGCAAAACTGGTCGAACAAGGCAAGGTGCGTTATCTCGGTTTATCCGAAACCTCGGCAGCAACATTGCGCCGTGCCAATGCAGTGCATCCGATCTCCGCATTGCAAAGCGAATACTCGTTTTGGTCGCGCGATATCGAGGCAGAAATCCTGCCGACCTGCCGCGAGCTCGGCATCGGCCTCGTGCCGTACAGCCCGCTTGGACGCGGATTTCTTACCGGCCAGATCACACGTGTCGAGGATTTTGCGGCAGACGATTATCGTCGCCAGAATCCGCGTTTTCAGGGCGAGAATTTTGCCAAAAATGTCGAGCTGGTAGAAAAAGTCGGCGCGCTCGCCAAAGCCAAAGGCTGCCAACCCGCGCAACTCGCACTGGCCTGGGTGCTCGCGCAAGGCGAACACATCGTGCCGATTCCGGGCACCAAACGGCGCAGCTATCTCGATGAAAATCTCGGCGCGCTGAACGTGCAACTGAGCGCTGATGAGCTTAAGCAGATCGAAGCGATCCTGCCGATCGGCGTGGCCGCGGGTGAGCGTTATCCGGCGGCGATGATGGGTGCGGTGAATCGCTAAAAAGTCACCGCGCGCATGGTCGGTCGATCAATGTCCTTCAAAGCCGTTGACGAAGATCAGCGCGCATGCGGTAAACCACGGTGATGCACCGGTCGCGCTATCCCACGTCGTGCTGGCAATGTACGAGGTTGCCGGGAAATCGTTCGCGCACAATGACGAGCCGCCCGGCGTGAGGCTCGCCGGCGGCGTCGGCAGAACGCCATCGATATGATTGCCGCCGACCAGAAAATAATTCAGCGCGCCGAGTGCGGACATGCTGGGAATCGATCCGCTGAGCTGATTTGAGCTGACGTCAAAATCGTTCAATGCGGTCAGTCCGGTGAGCGCGGGAATAGTTCCGCTGAGCTGGTTGCCGTGGACATTGAAACTGGTCAGGTTGGTCAGGCCGGCGAGGGGCGGAATGGACCCCTGCAACTGGTTCGAGTAAGCGATGAAACCGATCAATTGAGTCAGGCCGGTCAGTGGCGTGAGCGTGCCGTTGAGCTGGTTGGCGTCGACATCGAAGTAAACCAGCTGAGTGAGTGCGGAGAGCGTCGGAATCGAGCCTTGGAACTGGTTCGAATAAGCGACGAACTGGGTCAGATTGGTCAGTGTCGAAATAGTGGCAAGCGATCCGGTCAAATGATTGACGTGCAGATCAAGAATCGTGATCGCCGGCAAGTCGCTGAGCGATGGCAGTGGTCCGCTCAGACTATTGATACTCAGGTCGATGCCGACGACGTGCGTCGAGCCGTGATCGCAGCTGATGCCATACCAAGTGCACTCGCTACCTGCGGTTCCGTTCCAACCAGTACTGTTGGTCCAGTTTGCGCCGCCGGTGCTGCCGTAAAGCGCGATCAGCGCATTGCGCTCGGTCGTGGGAATGGCCGCCTGCGCGACCGATGCAAGCAAAGTCAGCAATGCAAAACCGACGCGCACAAAATTACGAATGAGCATACGAGTTCTTTTTGGATAACACGTTGTGGGGGCACAACCCGGCCCGAATATAAAGCAACATCGCCAGTCGTCGAATTTGGAGTTGCCGCAGTATGTTTGCTACATCGGTGGTCTCTGCAGTAGCTCATGAAGCAACTCTCCGTTGGGATCGTTGAGCAATACGGATTGAGTGGGTCTGCTGCGGCGCAGTTCCAACCTGCCACGATCAGGCGGATCATTGATCACGCGCACGCCGTCAAGCACAGCGAAGAAACCGAATGTAGCTTGATCACTTGCCGTCATTGCGACTTCACGAACGCGTTGTCTATCATCATCCGAGAGGGTGTTGAACCATTGTGAAAACGACACGAGAGTCGGGGAAGGTTTTCGGCCTGGTAGACATTCGAGGAGTGACATCACGCCATTCGCGGCGGCATCACGCACCGCGGTCTGGATCGCACCCACAAATTCGACAGCATTCATTTCCGAAAACCACTGAAGTTTCTGCAATTACTTCGCGGCGCGGTTTGATGGCAACACGTAATTATTGCCCCGCAACTTCCTTCATCGCGATCGCGCTGATGCCGTTATCGCTCAGGGTTTTCTTCGCGACTTCCAGCGCGCTGGCGCTCGGATACGGCCCGACTCTCACGCGATTCCAGGTTTTGCCATTCACGGTGACGGTCTGCACCTTGGCAGTGATGCCGAGTAGCGCGAGTTTGGCTTTCACGGTGTCGGCCTCCTTGGCGTCTGGAAACGATCCCGCCTGCAGCACATAATGCGCGCCGGTATCGGTGGTGGCCGGTGTGGCACCCTGCGCTGCGTTCGCCGGATTGGCAGGTTGGCCGGTGGTCGTTTGGGTCTGCGCTTGCGCAGCGGCGGCTTGTTGCTTGGCGGCTTCGGCGCGTGCTTTGGCGGTGAGTTCGGCATCCGGAATCACGACTTCCATTTCCGGCAGCACGCTGTAGAAATCGTAGGTCTTGCGCGGCGCGGCGGGCGGTATCTTGTCCTTCGGTTTGCCGCCTTCATCGGCCACGCCGGGCTCGCTTTCGCGCGCCGCGGTGGCATCCGCATTCGGCTGCGGCTGGTTGTGTTTGCGTAGCGACGGCATCCAGTCCTTGAACAGAACCAGCACCGACAACGCCAGCCCCATCAGCACGCCGATGCCGATCAATACCCAAGCCGGCAACGCCTTCTGCGCATTGCCGCGCGTCGCCTGCTTGCCGCGTTTTGCTGCTGCCATTACATTTTCTCCGGGGCGGAAACGCCCAGTAAATCCAGTCCGTTTTGCAGCACCTGTTTCGTCGCCGCGCACAGGTTCAACCGCGCATCGCGCAGATTATCGTCGGTCACCAGAATCGCTTCGCCGTTGTAATACGCGTGGAATGCACCGGCGAGATCACGCAGATATTGCGCCAGCATATGCGGTTCGAGATTCTGCGCCGCGGCGTCGAGCATTTCCGGATAACGCGACAACTCGACCATCAGCAATTGCTCGTAATTGCTGGTGAGCAACGCGAGTTGTTCGAGGCCGTTGTCGCGATTCCAGCCGAGTCCGCGCTCGCCCAGTTGGCGCTGCAAACTGCAGACGCGCGCATGCGCATACTGAATGTAATAAACAGGATTGTCGTTCGACTGCGAACGCGCCAGATCGATGTCGAATATCAGCTGCGAATCGACCTTGCGCGCGATCAGGAAATACCGCGTCGCATCGCATCCGACTTCATCGATCAAGTCGCGCAAGGTGACATAACTGCCGGCGCGCTTGGATAGTTTCACTTCCTCGCCGCTGCGCATCACCGTCACCATCTGGTGCAGCACGTAATCCGGCCAGCCCGGCGGAATCTGCATGTTCAGTGCCTGCAGACCGGCACGCACGCGCGTGATCGTGCTGTGGTGATCGGCGCCCTGCTCATTGATCGCGCGACCAAAACCGCGCTGCCATTTGGTCACGTGATAGGCGACATCCGGCACAAAATATGTGTAGCCGCCATCCGATTTGCGCATGACGCGATCCTTGTCGTCGCCGAACTCGGTGGTGCGCAAATACATCGCGCCATCCATCTCGTAGGTATGGCCGCTGGCGATCAATTGCTGCACG
>JAYVLO010000154.1:0-5838 GCA_043759455.1 Pseudolysobacter sp. | reverse complement strand
CAGCCGATCGAGATTGTCGATGTGCTGTGGCAGAACACCACATCACATCTCACGATGGTGCAACGGGTGATCGGCAGCGAAGATGCCGGCCCGCCGCGCAATCGATTATTGGTGCGTTATCGTGGTCGCGTGGTCGAGCTGGATGAAGCCTCCGAGCCATTCACCCTCGGTCGCGATGCGAGCAACGATCTGGTGATCGAGGCCGACTGGATCTCGCGCAACCACGCCATGATCGAATACAAGCGCGGCCACTTCATGTTGTCGGATCGTTCGACCAACGGCACGTACATCAAGCTCGGCGACGATGGTGAACTGCATCTGCATCGCGACGAATTTCATCTGCGCCGCACCGGCACGATCAGCCTCGGGCAAACGCTCACGCTGAATCAGGAACACGTTTTGTATTTTCAGTGCAGCGAGGCTTAAGCGGTCACAGGCGTTTGCTCGTCATCCCAGCGCAGGCTGGGATCCATTTGGCTCTTGGTCTTGTTGTCGCTCCAACCTCAGCCAAAGTCAAAATCAAAATGAGCCCCCAGACTACGCTGGGATGATGGCTCTTTCATGTGGCGACGCCAACCTGTTCAGCCATCTAAGCATCGAATCCATTCTTGAAAATCGCATCGTAATTCGCCGGTGGCAGATCCGTGCCCTGGAAAATCCCGAGCGGCGCGTAGTTGCTTTAGCCTGGAAAAACGTAATACACGTTCGGATTGACGAGGCGGCGGATGATTGCTTCGGACAGCACCTGGCGATAGTCGGTGGTGACGTTGATGTCCGCGCCCTCGAAGAGCTGGTTGGATCCATCCGGATTAATGCCGAGCCCCGCGAATGTGCCGTAAGTCTTGCCGCCGTTCACCGCCGCGCCCATCGCGAACATCACCGTGCCGTAGCCGTGATCGGTGCCGCCGGACGCATTTTCCAGAACGCGGCGGCCGAATTCGCTGACCGTTACCACGCTGGTATGTTGCATGTAATTGCCGTTGCTGTCGCCGGCCAGATCGCTGTAGAACGCATTCAAAGCGTCGGACAAGGTCTGCACCTGATTGCCGAAATAATCGTAGCTGCTGACCGGCGAGCCTTGATCGTTGTGTGTATCCCAGCCACCGAGATCGAGCGTGACGATGCGCAGGCCGAGGTTGCTCTTGATCAGTTGTGCGATGTTCTGCAGCTGACTGCCGAATCCGGTACTCGGATAAACCACGCTGCCCGAGGGTTTGTAGCCGCCGGTATTGCTGGCCGAATAGGTCGAGAAATTCACCGTGCGAAATTGCGCCAGTGCCTCCAGTGTACGTGTGCCGGCAGCCGCAATCGGCAATACGCTCGATTGCCATAACGATGGCAATACCTGCACCAGCCCGTTAACGCCTGCGACGGTATTGGTGTCGTTCGAATTCCACGGCCAGTTGCCTTGGTCGAGACGGAAATCCGAACCCGAATTCATCGTGATGGTTTCGTTGCTGCCGAGCAGGCTGCTCGCGGTGATGCTGCCCATGCTGATCGATGGCACCGGTACGTTCGTCGGCAGGCCGGCGCTGCCGAGATGGCGGGTGAGCCAGCCGAGTCCGCTGCCGCTCCCGCCGCCGAGCCCGGCTTCGAGATTCGACTGCGCCTCGAAATGGCTGCGGACAACCGGTTGCGGCTGCTTCTGTCCGGCACCAAGCACGACCGCGAGATGACCTTGCGCATACAAGGTGTTCAAACCCGTGGCGCGCGGATGCAGATTCCATTGCCCGCTCGCGATCGACAAACCCGCGCCGGTGCCGGTGAGCGGCACGCGCGTCGACACGCGCGCGGTTTCGTAAGCGGCGCGATTGCTGTTGCTGGCGCCGGGCGATACCAAGCTCAGCGCATCCATCGCGCCGCGCAGAAATACCACGACCAAGGTGTCCTGCGAGGCCGCGCTCGTGCTGTCGAGCATGGCGTAGCTTTTAGTGCCGGCAGTCAGCAGAGCGGCGGCACTGCAACCTTTGAGAAAACCGCGACGATCAATCTGGATGTTCGACATGGTCGGCCTCAGCGGGTCAAAAAATCAGGGCTGCACAGGATCAGCGCGATCATCGAGCGCAAGCGCGACATCGTGTAGTGATTGCTCAGATTACTGCCGCTCCAGTCATCGGTGGTCAGGGTCAGCGTCGCTGTTGCCGCAACGTTCTGGCGCAGGAAATCCACCGCCGCGTTGTATACGCCGCTCGGCTGATAACCGAGAATTTGCGTACACCAGAAAGCCGCGATGTTGGCTGCCGTGCGTGTGGCCGCGGTGGGAAATGCAGCGAGCGTTTGTGCCTGCACATCGGCCAGATACGGTGATGCACTCACGGTGCGATCCTGGGTCATTTCGAGCAGCATCGCGAGCATGCGCAAAGTCATGCCGAGCGAACCGCTGCTGGCCCAGGCCACCTGCACATCGGGATATCCGTTTGGCGCTGGCCAATAAAACAGGCGATGGCCGGCGGACTGCAGCGCCGAGAGTACCGCATTGGTCGTCGACCACGTGTTCGCTTGGAAATTCGGATTGTCCAGGTCGGGCAGCGGCGTGAAGTTGGCGCCGAGCGCACGCAGGGTGCTGATCATCGCCACGCCCGGGCGTTTCATTTTCTGGCCCCAGCCGTTGGCGAAATCGGTCGAGTTGAGAATCGCCTGCGTGACGATCTGCAACTGGTTTGGCGCCTGCCAGTTCTGCAGGAATACGCCCGCGATATTGCTCACCAACGTCGGCGATGGACTGTCGCTGACAAGGCGTCGACACAGCTTGGTGGCGATGAACGTCGCGACGCCCGGATGACACGCGAGCGCATCGAATACATCGAAGCCATCCTGCTGATGTTCGTAGTCGTAGAGGTAGCGATTCAGGAAAAACTTGTCGTACTGATCGTGCCGGCCATCGACGTATTCGAACGTACCGGGATTCAGATCATTGCGCGTGTCGTAAGTGCTTTGCGACATCGTCCAGCCGGTCAGCGCGCGGGTGATGTTGTAGACATCGGCGTCGACGTATTTCAGGCGGATCGCATCGCCGTCACCGGCCGTGCCGACTGGCAATGACGGATCGAACGGATTCAGCACGCCGGCGTAATTCATCGCACCGAGCGTATGCAGTTCGCACAACTCGCGCGCGTAGTTTTCGTTTGGTCCGGCACGTGTGCTCGAATATAGATCGAGCATATACATCATCGATGCCGACTCGGCTACGTTGATCAGCAGATTCTTGAAATTGCCGAACACGCCATTGCCCGCAGAGGTAGCGCGGAACAACGCGTCGAACGCCGGGAACATCGGCCCGCCATCGTAATCCCAGCCGTTGACGCTGAAATGATCGTGCCAGAAATCGATCATGCTCTCGTGCAGCTGACGTTTGCTGTAGATCTGGCGGATCAAGGTTGCGCATTCCGATTCGGCGATCGGCAACATGCGATGACCGTAGTTCACGGTGTCCGAATGATAGGTCGACCAGAGCTGCGCTGGCGTCAGATTCAGCGCGTTGAAATTGGCCGAAGTAATGCGGCTGTCGCAGGCGGTATCGCTGATCGCAGTCGGGCTGGTTTGCTGCGTCACCCACGCGGTCCAGCGCGCTGCATCGCTCGCGCCGAGAACGTTGAAAGCGGTCAGGTCGGCTTGGGTGCAACCGAATGTCGCGCGATTCAGCCACGCCACAGCGCTCGGCGGGCCGCTCAAGGTTTGGCTGACACCGGCGATGCTTGCAGGATCCGCGAGCCGCGTATCGATCGATGCCTTGCCAGCGCGACGCATCGACGGCGCGGCACCGTCGAGACCGAGGTTCGCGAACATCGCATTGAGTGCGCGCCGACGCGCGAGAGCCGTGTTTGTTACGGCGGTGGCAGATGGCATACGCGGTCTCCGGCAAGCCCCCTTGCGCCTTGAGTCTACCCGATCCGATGACGATTTTTGTGATGTGGCGTTGGTAAATGCTGAGCAGATTTTCGGTGCTGGTATGTGATCTGCAGCGATGATTGGCGGATCAGATCACCATCGGTTCCGGCAGCAATTCCACGCCGAACTGCTGCAGCACCACTGCCTGAATGCGCTGCGCCAATGCCCATATCTGAGCGCCGCTGGCATCATTGTGATTCACCAGCACGAGCGCGTGCTGGCTGGAAACACCGGCATCGCCATCGCGGAATCCCTTGAAACCGCAGCTCTCGATGAGCCAGGCTGCCGACAGCTTTTTTTGGCCGTCCGCTGTCGGCCAGGCGGGCAGGGTTGGATGTTTCAGTTGCAGCTGTTTGGCGACCGACGCGGTCACGATCGGGTTCTTGAAAAAACTGCCGGTATTGCCGATCAACGCCGGATTCGGCAGTTTGCGTAGACGCAGTTGCGTGACTGCATCGGCTACGTCGGTTGCGGTTGGTGCGGTGATGTCCTGCGCTTGCAGTTGTTCGCGCAGGCCGGCGTAATCGAGTCGAAGTTGCGCTTGCCGCGTGAGCACGATGTCGACCGCGGTGACCATCCAGTTAGCGGCCTCCGGCGTCTTGAAAATGCTGTGGCGATAACCGAACCCGCATTGCTCGCGCGATAGCAGGTGCGTCGAACCAAGTGAGCTGTCGTAGATTTCCACCGCCGCACAGACCTCTGCGAACTCGATGCCGTAGGCACCGATGTTCTGGATCGGTGCGGCGCCAACGTGGCCCGGAATCAACGCGAGATTTTCGAGTCCGCACAGGCCTTGTGCGAGCGACCAGCGCACCAGCGCATCCCAACTCTCACCCGCACCGGCGCGCACATGCACAAGATCGTCATCTTCGCGCGTGATTGCCATACCACGAAATTCCGGCAGCAACACCAGGCCGTCGAAGTCGCGTGTGAACAGGATATTGCTGCCGCCGCCGAGTATCAGACGCGGCAAATTGGCAAAATGTTTTTGCGAGAGCAGCGTCTGCAGATCGTCGATATTGAAAACACGCACAAGCACCGCGGCATGCGCATCGATGCCGAACGTATTCAATGCTTTCAATGAAACATCGTATTGCAGTCGGCGGGCGGGCAGAGATGACATGAGTTTGTTCGGCGACGTTATCAACGCAACGTGCGGATAGCGTCGATACTTTCGCCGATCAAGGTCGGTCCACGATAAATCATGCCGCTATAAAACTGCACGAGACTTGCGCCCGCAGAAATTTTCGCGACGGCGTCGTTACCGGAGAGGATTCCACCCACCCCAATCAACGGGATTCGGCCGCTTAAACGTTTAGCCATCTGCTGCAATACGTGCGTTGATTTGGCGAACAGCGGGCGTCCGCTCAATCCGCCGACTTCACTCGCATGCGGCTGGCCGGCGATCGCGCTACGATCGATCGTGGTGTTGCTGCAGATCACACCATCGACGCCGTTGGCCAGCAATACGCCGGCGATGCTGTCGAGTTCTGCCTCACCGAGGTCGGGCGCAATCTTCAGCAGCATCGGTTTGTATTGGCCGTGTTGTGCAGCGAGTTTTTCCTGGCGCTCGCGCAGTGTCGCGATCAGCCGCCGCAGCGTTTCTTCCTGCTGCAGGTCGCGCAGCCCTTGCGTATTCGGCGAGGAAATATTGATCGTGATGTAGCTCGCGAGCGGGTAGACACGATCGAGGCAAAACAGATAATCATCGACCGCGTTTTCGTTCGGCGTGTCTTTGTTCTTGCCGATATTGATACCCAGCACACCATTAAAATTGCTGCGCTCCACACGCGCGACCAGATAATCGACGCCCTTGTTATTGAAGCCGAGCCGATTGATTACAGCCTCGGATTGCGGCAGGCGGAACATGCGCGGCTTCGGATTTCCCGGCTGTGCTTTCGGCGTGATCGTGCCGATTTCCACAAAGCCGAACCCGAGCGACGCGAGCGC
>JAYVLO010000153.1:0-3191 GCA_043759455.1 Pseudolysobacter sp. | reverse complement strand
TCGAACAGATCACCATCGCGCTGATCTATAAATTCATGGACGACATGGATGCCGAAAGCGAGGAGTTCGGCGGCCAGCGAAAATTTTTTGCGGGCGATTTCGCGCGTTACGGCTGGGCCAAACTCATGCACTCCGGCCTTGGCGGATTTGAAACGCTGAACCTGTATGCCGATGCGATCAGCAAGATGCCGCAGAACCCCGGCATTCCACTGCTGTTTCGCGATATTTTCAAAAATGCCTACCTGCCGTATCGCGATCCGGAAACGCTGAAAAGTTTTCTCAAGATCATCGATGAATTCAGCTACGATCACAGCGAACGCCTCGGTGATGCGTTTGAATATTTGCTGTCCGTGCTCGGCTCGCAAGGTGACGCCGGGCAGTTCCGCACGCCGCGGCATATCATCGATTTTATGGTCGCGGTGCTTGATCCGAAGAAAAACGAAGTCGTACTCGATCCGGCCTGCGGCACCGCCGGATTTCTCATTTCGGCCTACAAGCACATCCTCAAAGCCAATACCGATGCCAAGGGCAACAGCACGCTCACGCCCGATGACAAAGGTCGCCTCGCGCTGAATTTCAAAGGCTACGATATCTCGCCCGATATGGTGCGGCTATCGCTGGTCAACCTGTATCTGCACGGCTTCAACGATCCGCACATTTTCGAGTACGACACGCTCACCAGTCAGGAGCGCTGGAACGAACACGCCGATGTGATTCTCGCCAATCCGCCGTTCATGTCGCCGAAAGGCGGCATCAAACCGCACAATAAATTTTCGATTCAGGCCAAACGCAGCGAAGTGCTGTTTGTCGATTACATGGCCGAACATCTCTCGCCGAACGGCCGCGCCGGCATCATCGTGCCGGAAGGTATCATCTTCCAGAGCCAGACCTCGTACAAACAATTGCGCAAGACTTTGGTGGACGATGCGCTGGTTGCCGTGGTCTCGTTGCCGGCAGGTGTATTCAATCCGTATTCGGGCGTAAAGACGTCTATCTTGATACTCGATAAATCGCTGGCGAAAAAGAGCAATACGATTGCGTTTTTCAAGGTCGAGAACGATGGGTTTGGATTGGGTGCGCAGCGCCGCGCGATTGAGAAAAATGATCTGCCGCAAGTGAACGAAGAACTCGAAGAATACCTGCGCCGCCTGCGAACAGGTATGTCGTTGGCCGAGTTCCTGCCCGCGCTCGGATTGATTGTCGAGAAGGAAAAGATTGCCGCGAATGGCGACTACAATCTTAGTGGTGAGCGGTATCGCGAGTCAGGAGCAAGAACGAATATTTTCCCTTTGGCTAAGCTCGGCGATGTTTGCATCGTGAATCCACGCAAGGGTTTGTTGGCTGGCCTCGAAGCTGATACCCGAGTGTCTTTTGTTCCGATGGCTGATCTTCAAGAGCATCAAATAGCGTTCTCGCCCACGATGGAAAAACCGCTTTCGGAAGTATCCGCAAGCTATACATATTTTGAGGATAACGATGTTCTGCTAGCCAAGGTCACGCCTTGTTTCGAGAACGGAAAAGCAGGCATCGCACGCAATCTGGTGAACGGAACAGGCTTCGGTTCCAGCGAGTTTTACGTTTTGCGTCCGAGCGAAAAAGTTCTATCAGAATGGATTTACTTCTGCGTCATGCACACGTTTTTCCGAGATGCGGCGATGGCACAAATGACCGGCACCGGCGGGCTGCAGCGTGTGCCACGGAATTACATCGACAATTTCCAGATTCCTCTGCCGCCGCTGGACGTGCAGAAGGAGATCGTGGCGGAGATCGAGGGCTACCAGAAAGTCATCAACGGCGCCCGCGCCGTCCTCGACAACTATCGCCCCCACATCCCCATCAGCCCCGACTGGCCGATAGTGCCGCTTGAAGCGGCATGCGAGATCCAACGCGGTAAATTTTCACACCGCCCCCGAAATGAGCCTCGCTTTTACGGTGGCAAGTATCCGTTCATCCAGACCGGCGATGTTGTCCGTGCCGCCAATGGTGGGAAGATCAGATTCACCCAAACCTTGAATGAAGAAGGCCTTTCGGTAAGCAAGCTTTTCCAACCACCGGTAGTGGTCATAACGATTGCCGCGAATATCGGTGATACTGCTGTTCTCGATTTTCCTTCTTGCTTTCCCGATAGTGTTGTTGGCTTGACGCCCAAGCAGGGAACGAACGCCCGCTACCTTGAAGTTGTCATGCGGATGAAGAAGCAGCATCTGAATGACATTGCTCCACAAGCCGCTCAAAAGAATATCAACATCGAGATCCTGCGGACCGTCGAAATTCCACTCCCATCACTCTCCACACAGCAAGCCATCGTGGCTGAAATCGAAGCTGAGCAAGCGTTGGTCGCCGCCAATCGCGAACTGATAGCTCGTTTCGAGAAAAAGATTCAGGCAACACTCGCGCGTGTTTGGGGCGAAGACCAAGCCGATCCAATGCCGAATAAAGTCGAAGAAGAAGTTATCGAACCGAAGCCTGTTTTGCGCTCAACTCGGCGTGAGGCAGTGGACAAGTCAGTATTGCTTTCCGCTTGATGATTCTGCAGCCAACGGCACGAAAATAATTCGTGCTGTTGACGCGCGATCAAGTCGCGACCTCGATCAACTCTTCAGTTTTCTTTTCCGTTTGCTGCATTTTCCACAATGCCGCATACACGCCCGCTTGAGCGAGCAGGTCGCGATGATGGCCGCGCTCGACGATGCGGCCGTGTTCCATCACGAGGATCTGATCGGCATCGACGATCGTCGAGAGGCGATGCGCGATGATCAAGGTGGTGCGCTCGCGTGCGACTTCGGCGAGTTCGGCCTGGATGATTTTTTCGGTGCGCGTATCGAGCGCGCTGGTGGCTTCGTCGAAGATCAGGATGGCCGGATTCTTGAGCACCGTGCGCGCGATCGCGACGCGTTGTTTTTCACCGCCGGAAAGTTTCAGGCCGCGCTCGCCGACCGTGCTTTCGTAACCTTCGGGCAGGCTGGTGATGAAGTCGTGGATATGCGCGGCACGCGCCGCGGCGTACACCTCTTCGCGAGTTGCGTCGGGCCGGCCATAGGCGATGTTGTAGTAGATGCTGTCGTTGAACAGCACAGTATCCTGCGGCACGATGCCGATCGCGCGACGCAAGGATTGCTGCGTCACATCGCGAATATCCTGACCATCGATCAGGATGCGTCCGCCGCTGACATCGTAGAAACGAAACAGCA
>JAYVLO010000152.1:0-2687 GCA_043759455.1 Pseudolysobacter sp. | reverse complement strand
CGCGGATATTTTTTCGCAGCGGCAAGCAGGCGCGGGATGTCATCGGCGGAGTGCTGGCCGTCGCCATCCATCGTCACGACGCCGCTGCAGCCGAGCTTGAGCGCTGCGCCAAAACCTTCGAGCAGCGCTTGCGCCTTGCCTTGCGGCGTGGCGTGCTTGATCAGCGTCACCGGCAAGTCGGCGATCTGCGCGAGCGTGTTGTCGCTCGATCCATCGTCGATCACGATCACGATCGGGCAATGTGTCAGCGCGGCGCTGACGACGGCGCGTATCGCGATTTCCTCGTTCAGCGCCGGAATCACCACGGCTGGTTTGCCGGCGGGTTGGGCGCTCAGGTCGGGCATTCTGAAATCTCCATGCGTAATGACAGCTCGGCGCCTGCGCTCAGGATCACGCTCGGCTGCGGCGCACCGGCCAGCACCGCAAACAGCGGCAGGCAGGACGCCATCGGATTGGAAGTGTACAACTGTTGCAACAGCGAACTGCTGAATAGGGCGGCGGATGGCGGCGGATTGTGTTCGATAAACAGCTCGATGCTGGCCACGGATTGTGCGCTGCGCCGATTGCTCAGCACGAGTGCGGCGCCAAACAACGCGCTACTCGTGGCGACCTGATTCAACACCGGCGGGCTGGCGATGTCGTAGGCCACCAGTAGCACGCTATCGTCAGCGGCTTGCAACTGCATGGCGGCCTCAAGCAGGCCCGCGCCGAAACTGTACGAGCCGGCACTCAGCGCGGTGGTCGGCGTGGTGCTGCCGCTGGCGATGCCCCAATAACCTGCGGCAGCGTTGTGTACCGAGTTGTGGAATTTGGTCGGCGAGAGTTGCGTCGGCGCGCTCGCGAGCGTGCTGCACATGTGATCGGTGATTGTGAGATCGCCGTAGGTGCACGTGAACACGCTCGGCAGTTCACGCGGATCGCGCGCCGCTGAACTGCACGCTTGTGTGGCGACTTCGAGCGCGAGCAAAACCGAATCCGGCGCACGTCTTTTCTCCGCGGCCGCGAGCATGCTCGGCGCGGGCTTTGCGGGCGCATCGACCAACGCCGCGTCGCCACGCAAACAGCCGCGCAGAGCCGCGAGGTTCGGCAAACCGGCGGCCCAGAAGCCGACCCCATCGACATACATTTGCCAAGGTCGCGGCGTATTCATGCGCGACCGAAAGCCAGCACGCAATTATTGCCGCCGAAGCCGAACGAATTGCTCAGCACATGGCGCAAACGCTGCATGCGATTTTCGAGATGGATCTGCGGGCCGCACAAAGTATCGAGCTCGGTAGTGTTCAAGATGCCCGGCACAAATCCATCCTCCAGCGCGATCAGTGAAATCACTGCCTCGACGATGCCGGCCGCGCCAAGCGTGTGGCCGGTCCAGCCCTTGGTCGAACTCGCGGTGGTGTGTGCGGCGAACATATCGGCGATCAGCGCGGCTTCGACCTCGTCGTTTTTCTGGCTCGCGGTACCGTGCAGATTGATGTAGTCGATATCGCCGGCAACGAGGCCCGCACGCGCCAGTGCGGCATCGATTGCGAGGCGTGCGCCCAAACCTTCGGGATGCGGCGATGACATGTGGAACGCATCGCTCGATTCGCCGTAACCGAGCAGCCGCGGTGCATCGTCGCCATCCTGCGCGAGCTGCACCAACGCAAACCCGGCGGCCTCGCCGATCGAAATGCCGCGACGCGCGGCATCGAACGGTCGGCACGGTTCGGGCGATACCAGTTCGAGCGAACCGAAACCGTACAACACGCTATCGCACAGGCTGTCGACGCCGCCGACAATCGCTGCATCGACGATGCCCGCGCGCAACATTCGTTCGGCCTGCGCGAAAACTTTGGCGCTCGACGAACACGCCGTCGATACCGTCACGCAAGGGCCACGCAACGCGAGCGCCTGTTGCACAAAATGCACGAGCGAATTTGGATTGTGCAACGTTGGCTCGCGCAGCGCGGGCGGAAAATTTCCCGCCGCATCGAGTTCGCGATAACCCTGCTCGGTCGCGCCGATGCTGGCTGTCGACGTGCCGAGAATCAGTGCCACGCGCGTCGCGCCGAAGCGCGCGATAGTGGCGCGGGCGTGATCGACAAAACCGTCCTGATTCAGCCCAAGCCACGCCAGTCGATTATTGCGGCAATCGAATGCGGTGAGTGCTTCGGGCAATTGCACTGCGTCGATACGGGCGACGCGACCGATCCAGCATTCCATCGGCGCGCGCGTAAAATCGTTCGGACGCAGCCCGCCGATGCGCTCGCGCAAGGCATGCGCATGCGCAGCCACACCCTCGCCAGCGGCGCTGGTCGCGGTGTAGGCATGAATGCCGAGAGGGTGGATGCGAGCAGGCACGCGTATGGTCGATTAACGGAAAAAGACGATCCGCAGTATAGGTTGCGATACGAAGCCCTCGCAATGCGCGGCGCTGGCCGGTGCGGATCATCGACTCGGGCGAGCTGCTAATATTCATGCCGCTTACTTCCACCACGAAATGCGTTCCGTGTGCAAATACGGACGTACGCGCGCCGGGTTTTTATCATGACTGACTTCATTACAACGTCCGATTCGGCGCCTGCGCTGCAGCGTGTCGAAACCTTCCTGCGCGATTTTCAGGATCGCCTGTGCGCGCAGCTCGAAACCGCCGATGGCGGCGCGCATTTCCGCGAGGACACATGGCAGCGCGCCGAGGGCGGCGGTGG
>JAYVLO010000151.1:0-61139 GCA_043759455.1 Pseudolysobacter sp. | reverse complement strand
TGTGGCGCAGGACGCGGATGGCGGTGATATCGCGGTGGCGTATCCGTCGGTCACGCACGATCTGCACCACGAAGTCGAAATGGTCGTCGCCCTCGCATCCGGCGGCAAGGATATTCCGGTCGATCGAGCGCTCAGCCATGTGTTCGGTTACGCCATCGGACTGGACCTCACGCGGCGCGATCTGCAGGCCGCGGCCAAGGCGAAAGGCTGGCCGTGGGATGTCGCGAAAGCGTTCGATCATTCGGCGCCAATTTCAACGATCCAGCCGATCAGCGTGATCGGTCATCCGACGCACGTCGAACTCACGCTCGCGGTAAACGGCGAACGGCGCCAGCACGGCAATATCGCCGACATGCTTTTTAGCGTTGCGGAAATCATCCACGAGCTGTCGAAATTGTTCGAGCTGAAAGCCGGCGACCTGATTTATACCGGCACGCCGGCCGGCGTCGCTGCATTGAAACACGGTGATCGTTTTCACGCCGCGCTTGGCGGTATCGCCGAATTGCGCGGCACAATTATTTGAGATTGGGATCGCGCGATTTGTTGTCGGCGCCGCCGCACAGCGTTTATAGTCGCAACGCGAATTGGCACACGTTCGGCACCGTACAACCGCAAACCGAGGAGCAAGGCATGAGTCTGATTACCGAGTTCAAGACATTCGTTGCGCGCGGCAATGTGATCGATCTGGCGGTGGGTGTGGTGATCGGCGCCGCCTTCGGCAAGATTGTGACCTCGCTGGTCGATCAGATCATCATGCCACCGATCGGCCTGGCGATTGGCGGCATTGATTTTTCCAACCTGAAATGGGTGTTGCGCCCGGCGACGGAATCGCCAAAGGCCACTGAAGTCGCGATCCAGTACGGCAGCTTTTTGAACACGATGATCCAGTTTGCGATCATTGCTTTCGCCATCTTCCTCGTGGTCAAGCTGGTCAACCGCGCGATGCCGAAAGCCCCGCCCGGACCGCCCGAGCCGCCGGCGCAGGAAAAACTGCTGATCGAAATCCGCGACCTGCTCAAGCAGCAGAATGCGCAGAAATAGTTCCTGCGGATTTCTTCAAACCCGCGGAAGTGAATCCCGCGGGAAAAGATCACGAGCTGTTGGCGCGCCATTTTTGTTTATGCCGCGTGCCGCTACTCGCTGATATTCTGCGCAGCATCGCGTACGGCTTCCATCGCCAGCAAGTAGGCAGCGGGTCCGTGACTGATGCGGGCGACGCCTGCGTTCGCCAGCTCACGCACATCGGCAAGCCCAGGCATCACCATGACATTCAGCGGCAGGTCGGTGGTGTTGCACAATTCGCAAATGGCAGACAAGTCGACCAGACCCGGAACAAAGAATCCGCGAGCGCCAGCGCGCGAATAGGCGGCCGCCCGCGCCTTCGCTTCAACCATGCCTTCGGCTGGCTTGATTCCGGTGCCGAAGAAGAGATCGGTTCGCGCATTAATGAACAACGGCACGCCACGCGTATCGGCCATGGCCCGGATCGCCGCGATTCGCGCGCACTGTGCGTCGACACTGCGCAAACCGGCCCCGTGGACGATGCGATCCTCGATGTTGATGCCAACCACGCCGTGGTCCATCAATCGCGCAACGTTGGCGGCGCAATCGTGTGGGTCATCGCCATACCCTGCCTCGATATCCACGGTCACAGGAATATCGACCGCGGCGGTGATGCGAGCGACGATTTGCTCGACGAACAAAAAAGGCATCGCCTCGCCATCGCCATATCCCTGCGCTGCCGCGACCGCCCAACTGCTGGTCGCGATCACTGGTGATCCCGCGTCCCGGATGGCCTTCGCGCTGCCGGCATCCCAGGCGTTGTACAGAATAGTCGGGCGGCCTTTTACATGGAGGGAAGCCAACGATTGCGCCAGTTCTTTCTGTTGCATGACATATCTCCTCGGATGATTGGGTTGCGTCTTTGCATCAAGCCGCATCGAGCTCGAACATCAACTGTTCGGGCTTGAAGGAACGAAGGAAGTCTGCGGCATCGAATACTTCCCCCAGAGTGAACGCACCGCTTCGAGCAAACGAGGGCTGGAGCATGCGAGCGGCCGCCTCGACCACCAGTGGGGCCGTCACGGCATAGATGTCTTGTCCGCGGGCGCGGGCGCGACGGCTGCCCGTATTATCGTGTGCGACTACTTCCATGACGAAATTCTGCGCCGATCGCCCGATTGTATCGATGGCCACCGGCGGCGGTGTCGCGCTGTCACGCACGTCCCGCAGCGACGCTGTATTTAGATAGGCACGCAGGTTGCGCACCTGCAGATGACGCGAGATCGTGATGATCTCGCTGAAGGGCATTTCTTCCATTTCCTGCACGCCATGTGGCGAATCGAAAGTCCATTCGGTCTTCGCCGCTGGAAGCGCCATCGGCACAAGATTGCCGTTCTCCAGCACGACGCGCGGTACGCGATTGCGCTCGCCGGTCTGGCGCGTTCCCCTGGTCGGCCACCAGTGATCAAGTGCGATGGCAACGGTCATATTTTGGACGGCGCGGTCGCCGACCAGTGCGCTGGCGAGAAGATCGGCGAGGCCACCATAAAAGCCGGCCGCAGGGATGACGGCAACGCCCGCTGCACGGGCGCGCTCGTCATAGCGCTCGAATATCGAGAGTGCGCTGGCTTGTTCTGCAGTGACATCCAGATAGGCGCAGCCCACGCGCAGGGCTGCTTCTACTATCGGAGACGCCGTATCCAGAAACGGGCCGGCGCAGTTGATGACCACGGCGCAGCCGGCGAACGCACGATCCAGCGCCGCAGCATCATCAATGCTCGCGATTCGCGCGGTCACGCCCGCCGGAACGTTTGATATATCACGGCCCACCGCGACCACAGGCAAGCCGCGACGCAAGAGCTCGGCGACGACGAAATTTCCCGTGTGGCCATTGGCGCCATAAACAGCGAAGTGTTTGTTGTTCTTGATCATTTGAATGTCCTGGTTGGTAGCTACAGACCTGTCTGTTCTTGTAAAGCTACAGAACGGTATGTATCATGTCAACACCCAAGTTGATCGGTTGCCTGTGATGAGTGCGAAGCCGACTATTCAAAATCCGCTGGATGTGCGCGAACGGATTCTGCAATGCGCATCGACGCTTTTTTATCGACAAGGCGTGCGCGCCGTTGGCGTCGACCTCGTGGTCGAGAAAGCAGGTGTGGCGAAAACCAGCCTGTATCGGCACTTCCGCACGAAAGATGATCTTATTGTCGCGTTCCTGGAACGCGAGGACGTCGACTTCTGGGCTACCTGGGACGATGTCGCGGTGAAGCATGCGAATGACCCGGCCAGCGAGCTGGCGGCCCACATGCACTGGATAGGCGAGCGTCTGTCGCGTTCGAACTATCGCGGTTGTCCGCAGATCAACGTCGCTGCCGAATTCGCCGAGCAGGATCATCCCGCCCGACAGGTGGCCCGCGCGCACATGCATGGGCTGCGCTCACGCCTGGCTGCCATCGCCAGGCGGCTTGATGTGTCACACCCGGATATTCTGGCCGCGCAACTGGCTTTGCTGGTGAATGGCGCATTCGTCAGCTCGGAACTGTTGGTGTCTGACGATGCGACTCGGATCCTGCTGGCATCCACACATGCACTGGTCGAGGGTGCGCGCTCAGTTGGAGCGCCAAAGGCCTGACATCGGGTCGCCGCTGCAGTCGCGCCCGACCTGGCGTTAAGCACCTCTACCCCGGCAGAGCCGGGGGATCTCCTTATTGGTAGACCGGGCGTTTGTTTTTATCTGCGGCAAACGCCACAGACGGGACAAATCCAGTGGCCTTACTGGAATCCGTCCTTGAAAATTTGCTCGTTGAATGCCGGCCCGCCTTCGAACAGGATCGAGTTTGTGCCGGCCGGGCGATAGCTGCCGAATTGTCCGGCGACCAGGTTCACGCGCCACTTGTTGCCGGTCTGACTCTGCACGAGACTCGTCGCGTTGTGCCAGCCCAGCGTGCTGTTATCGCCCGGCGTGGACGGGCCGTAATAACGCCAGCTCCAGCCGGGGCCGAAGGTCGCGCCGTTGAACGTGATATCGACCACGGCGTTTGTGCACAGCGGCAGCTCGAAACGCAGCAAACCGCGCATGTAGCTGTAGGTGCCATGATGCATGTCACTATCCGCGCCGAGCGGCCCGGCGAGCACCGCCGACACATCCACCGCATGCGTGCAATCGCCACTATTGGGAACGATCTGCACGGTGAAATAACCACCCTGCGTACCGTTGGCGTCGGTCGATTGCGCCTGCTGCAATTGCTGCAGCTTCTGACTCAACTGCTGCGCGCGTGAACCATCGGCAATGCCCGCGACACCAGCCTGCCAGCCGAACGTGCCAAGCAAACCCGGCGCGGTCGTGCTGACGGTCGGCTGCTGCGCGTCGGGCTGACCATCGCCATTGCCATCACCGCCATTCGGGCCGGCATTCTCGATCAGATCCGGCACGCCGTCGGCATCGGCATCGGGCAGTTGCGTAATGCTGTAGACGCCACCGCTGGTGCCCGCATACAGCACGGTCGGATCGACCGGATCGAGCGCCAGCGAAAGTGCCGACTGCGCCGGCAAACCGAGGCTGATAGAACTCCATGTCGTGCCGCCGTCGATACTCTTGTACACCCCGCCCGGATTGGCCGGGCCGAGGCCGCCGCTCGCCGCATACAACACGGCCGAATCGGTCGGATCGATCAGCAGCGCGCGCACGTCAGGGCCGGATACGCCGGCATTCGACACGGTCCAGTTTGCGCCACCATCGATGGTTTTGTAGATCTCGCCGGGCAGGTTGAAATCGGCACTGATCGTGCTGACCCACAAGGTTTGCGGGTGGGCTGGATCGATAATCAATGACAGCGTGTCGTATACCGAATTTATCGATGCGGCTCCTGGATATGTCGGCAAACCATTGCTCGCCTGGATCCAGTTCGCGCCGGCATCGATGCTTTTGAACACTCCAGTTGGCACGGTCGGCGATGCAGAATTGCCAAGCGCATCGCGGCCGGATGCAAACGTGCCGATGTACAAAGTCTGGCTGTTGGTCGGATCGATAACGATCGGCGTGACGCCATTCACCGCGCTGCCGCTGCCGTTCGAATTATTCACGTCGGCGGGCAAACCGGCTTCGCTGCTAACCCAATTCACGCCGCCATCGATACTTTTCATGACGCGCCACTGATGCGGCGCACCAGGCGTGCCCAGCGCATCACGCGTGGTGCCGCCGCCGGTAGCGTACAGCGTGAGCAGCGGGCCGGTCGCGCATGGTCCGCTCGGCGGCGGCGATGCACACGAGCGCGGATCGGTGATGATGGTGCGCAACGCGCCCGCATAATGGCCGCTGGCCTGATCCGGGAAAGAATGCGGCAAGCCGTTGCCGATGGTGTTCCAGGTCAGGCCGCCATCCGCACTCTTGAAGATACCCGTGTTTCGATTGATCGTGCTGGCAGCACCATCAAAGCCGTTGCCGACCGCAAAGATCACGGTGCTGCCGATCACGCCGGTGGTGGTTTGATCGAATGCCAGCGTACGCAGCTGATAAGCATTCAAGCCAGAGTTGGAAACGTTCCAGGTACCGACGGTGGTCGAGCGGTAAAACGCCGGCGATGCATCCGTCAGCGCGTCGCCATACCCGGCGAACAAGCGCGTGTGATCCTGCGGATGCACCAGCAGCGCGCGGATATTGGTCGCGGCAAGGCCGTCATTGCTGCTGCTCCAGGTGCTGCCGGAATTGTTGCTCAGATAAATGCCCGCGAAACTGGTACCTGCCAGAACGCGCGATGGATAACCAGGATGCAACGCGAGCGCGCTGATACTCGGCACGATGAGGCCATTGGTGGTGCGCCCGCTGCTCGACAGTGCCGTAAAGCTGCTGCCGCCGTTGATCGAGATGGCGCTATCGAGGTAGACCGTATCCACCGCGCTCGGCGACGCCGCCAGTGCGACACCGGGTAGCGTCACGCCGGTGCTAGGCAGCTTTGCGCCGGGCGTTGACTGGTCATACCCCTTCCATGCGGCGCCGTCATTATCGCTGCGCACCAGATAGACATTCTCATAGTTGACGAGGTCGCTATACAGCCCATAAATACGATGGCTGCCGCTCGGGCCGAACGCGACTGACTTCAAACTGCGCATGATTTCCAGGGAAGGCAGCAAGGACGGCAACGTGGCCGTATCAAACGTCGACGCGGTCCAGGTCGTGCCACCATCACTGCTGTAATAGATGGCGCAGTTGCCCGCCGTGCAGCTAGACGCCGTACTCAAGCCGACGACGACTTGCTGCTGATTAACCGGAAGCGATACCGTGGCCGGATTGGTCGCAACAAATTGCACGTTCTGCCCGGCGAAAACGCCGCCCACCGTGGCGAACGTCGCGCCGCCATCGCTACTCTTGAGCAAACCGCTGGTGCCGGCGGAGTACCACAAGATTGTGCCGCCAGCCTGGGCGAATCCATTGCTGCTGAAATTCGGTATGGTTGGCGAGATAAATCCGGTAGCGCTCCAGTTCGCGCCCGCATCGGTGCTGTGATACAGCCGACCGTAGTCGTCGAACAGCCACGCCCCGCCCGCTGTCACGCCATCGATCAGGAACAGTCCGTTCGAGGGATGGCTTTCCGCCAGACCGGTTTCTTCGAGCTGCCAGCTGGTTCCGCCGTCGTCGCTGCGAAAAAAACCGTTGCTGCTGTATGCGTAGATGCGCGAGCCGAGCAGCGGATCGGCGCGCAGGGAATACACACTGCCACCAAACGGTCCTTGTCCGCTCCAGTCGGCTGGCCCCGCCAGCACCGCGTTCGATACGCCGATGCCGAGGCCCAGCAGCAAAATCCCGTATCGGAAAATCAGTTTATGCATGATCATTCTCCCAAAACCCACCTGTACTACCGAACCACGCTGGCAAGCTGCCAGGTCATTCTGTTCAATACGTAAAAAGGCGGCAAAGGTGACATTTGGCAATGGTCGATCCACGCCGCAACCGCCAATATCCGCGAATCAATCCAATCGGCCATTCTTGGGTTCGCATTTACTGCGGGAATGTGCAGCCGATTTCAGCCGTGGCAGCACTGGCTATCGGCATCGATGGCGACGAGTTCTTCGCCGTCATCGCATCACGCTCGCATCATCACTCTGGAGAATCCGTATGCCGCGTTTCCGCTTTACCGTGATCGCCAGTATCGCCATCAGCACACTGGCGTATGCCGACACTACGCCCACCCACATCGCCGCAGCCGATGTCGCCACCGCGATCACATTGCGCGACCAAGCTATGAACGACGGCACCGCCTACGCGATCGTCGCGGGCCTCAGCACCGAGATCGGCCCGCGCCTCGCTGGTGGTGTGAACGACCAGCGTGCACGCGACTGGGTGGCAGCGCGCTTCAAGACGCTGGGTTTCGACAAGGTGACCAGCGAGCCGGTGAAATTTCCGCGCTGGGTGCGCACCAGCGAACGCGCCGAGATTCTCGCACCGTATCCGCAGAAACTGGCGGTGCTCGCACTCGGCGGTTCGGTCGGCACACCGAAGGGCGGCATCAGTGCCGATGTGGTCGCGTTCAAGACGCTCGCTGAACTCAAGGCCGCGAGTGCGGCGCAGCTCAAGGACAAGATCGCCTACGTCGGTTTCCACATGGCCGCGAGCAAGGACGGCCACACCTACGGCGAGGCGGTCGGCGCGCGCGTGGTCGGCGCGTCGGTGGCGGCAGGTTTCGGCGCGAAGGCGATCGTCATTCGCTCGATTGGCAGCGACAACGAACGCCTGCCGCATACCGGCGTGCTGCAATACGATCCGAAAATCGCGCGCATTCCGGCCGCGGCGATTTCCAACTCGGATGCCGACCTGCTCGAACACATGCTCACGCTTGGTCAGCCGGTGCGGCTGAATCTGGCGCTCGATTGCGGTACGCAAGGCGAATACACCGGCGCCAATATGATCGGCGAAATCACCGGCAGCGAGCATCCCGAAGAAGTGATCGTGATCGGCGGCCATCTCGACTCATGGGATCCCGGCACCGGCGCGATTGACGACGGCGCGGGCGTGGCGATCACGATGGCCGCGGCGCATCTGATCGGACAATTGCCGCAGCGGCCGAAACGCACCATTCGAGTGGTCGCGTTCGCCAACGAGGAAGCCGGCATGTACGGCGCCAAGGCCTACGCCGAGGCGCACAAGAAGGAAGTTTCACAGCACCTGATCGGCAGCGAATCGGATTTCGGTGCGGGCCGTATCTGGCGCCTCAGCGCGCAGGTGAAACCCGAGGCACTCGGTGCGATCGACCAGATCATGCAAGTGCTCGCACCGCTTGATGTGCAACGCGGCGGCGATCATGCCCATGGTGGCGATTTCGGCGCGATGGGCGCGCAAGGCATGGCGATTCTCGACCTCGGTCAGGACGGCACCGACTATTTCAACTGGCACCATACCGCTAACGACACGATGGACAAGATCGATCCGAAAGCGCTCGCGCAAAACGTGGCGGTGTACGCAACGTACGCCTACATGGCAGCGCAGGCGATCGGTGATTTCGGCTCGAAGCCGGGCGCATTTGCCAGCGCGAAAGAAGAAGACTGACCGAGTGCGTGAACGCTGCGCGGCGCAACTGCGCCGCGTTCATGCGCCCGCGAAATTGATACCCATCGCGAACAAGCCGGCCATCACCGTCAGCGCTCCGGCGCTGGCCGCGATCCACGCCATTTCGATTTCGCGGCGCGCGGTCCACGCCGCGAGCGCAAGGTATATCGGAAACAGGCCCATTGCATACCGCGTGCCGGACATCACCGTGCCGGTGGCAAGCGGCGCGAGCAAACCGAGCACGAGAAATGCCGCGAGGCCGAGCTGGCGGCGCCACACGAGCCATGCACTCGCGGCGAAACCCAGCGCGATCGAGGCAAAATTCAGATAGCGCGGATTCCAGCCGCGGATCATCGCGTCCGGGCTTTCAAACATGCCTGCGAGCAAGTCGCCGAGCGGCAACGGCGAACGCGCAAACGCCGGCTGAATATGACTGAACGCGAGCGCATCGCCGGTCACCTGACCGAGCTGCCACATGAAAGCGAGCAGCCCGAGCGGCACCAGCGCCAGCGCGCACCACGCATGCCACGGCACACGCGCACGCTGCTGCCAGAACCACAGCAGCAGCATCGGCAGCACGAACAAACCGGTGACGCGCGTCGCGGTGGCGGCGAGTCCGAGCAGACACGCCAGCCACCAGCGTTCGCGCACGGCGGCAAGAAAACTGCTCGCGGTAATCAGCACGAACAGCGATTCGGTCCACGGCAGCGAGAAAAAATAACTGGTGGGAAACAGCGCCATGATCAGCACCGCACGATCGGCGCTCGCCAGATTGGCACTCGTAGAACCGTTGGCGAACGTCAGCGCGATGCGATGCAGCACCAGCAGCGCGAGGAAAAAACACAGGTTGACCAGCACCAGCCCGGCGCCGATGAAATGTCCGCTGAGGTCCGCCGCAGCGCGCCACAACAACGGATGCAGCGGAAAGAACGGCCAGTTGCGTTGCTGTTCGACACTGAACGGCCCGGGATCGTAACCGCGCTCGGCGATGGTGGCGTACCAGCCGGCATCGTTGAGTATCGCGAGTTTGCTCAGTGTGTGCTGCACGAGTCCGGGCGATATCTGCAGCTGCGGCTCGAACGTCATGCCCGGCATCTGCGCCAGCGCATTGGTATCCGGCATGAAAAATTGCGCGCCGATCCATACAGTCAAAATCAGCGCACGCGACAATACGAAAGCGAACACGACGAACTTCAAACTGCGCCGCAGCGGCACGAGCGGCAACGCCCAGCACGAGGTATTTTCCAATGCAGCAGCGCGCATTTCGGCGACGGCGGTCACGCGCAAAATACCCTCGCGAGAACCACGATCAACAACGATGCTGGCGGAAATATTCGCCGAACAACACCGCCGCACTCGCCGAGATATTCAGACTTTCCACGGTGCCCGAACCAGGGACGTTCAGCCGCAGATCGGCTGCGGCGATCAGCGGTTCGCGCATGCCCTCACCCTCGGCGCCGAAGATCAAAGCGAGGCGCGCCGGCAGCTGGGTCGCGTACAACGAAACACCGCCGCGCGGCACGGTGGCGGCAATCGTGAAACCTGCGCTGCGCAAACGCGCCAGCACATCCTCGCCGGCACGCGGCTGGGCGATCGTCACGGTTTCGGCGCCGCCTTCGGCGATACGCGCTGCGGCACCGGAAAGTCCGAGCGCGGAGTCCGGCGGCAACACGACGCCGTTGATGCCGAAGTGCGCAGCGCTGCGCAACATCGCACCGAAATTATGCGGATTGCCGACGCCGTCGAGTTGCATTAACAGCGCCGGCGCTGGTGCCGCCGGCAATGCAGCGAGCAAGTCATCAAGCGCCATCGGTGTGGTGCGGCGCAGGTCAAAACAAATGCCTTCGTGATGCTGGGTTTGCGTGAGCTTGTCGAGATCGGCGGTTTCAACGACGCGATAACCGAGTTTGTTCTGCACACAGAACGCCAGCGCCGATTTAAATTCGGGAATTCGCACCTCGGTCAGATATACCTTGCGGATATCGCCGGGACGATGCGCAAACACCGCGTGGCACGCGTTGCGTCCGAAAAAACGCACCTCTTCGTGACGCGAATTGGTGTTGTGCCGTTCGCCATATTCGGACGCTGGCGCAGCACTGTGCGCGGTGGGTCGCGACGGCGGCGCATACGCCGGACGCACCGCAGCGCGTTCGCGTTTGTCGAGTTTGCGCTCGGTCGAAAGCGGCTTGGCCGTGGCCCAGGGTGACTCTTTCGGCGGACGTTTGTCGCTCATGGCGTGAGCTCCCGACGCACGCGTGCGTACATCACCGAATCGAGCAATTCGCCGCGCTTGAAGATCGAACAACGCAAAACACCCTCGCGCTCGAAGCCGGCTTTTTCAAGCACGCGCATCGAGGCCGGATTGTCCGAATACGCCTGCGCCTGCAGTCGATGCAGACGAAAGCGCGGCATCGCGTAATCGGCAAAATGTTTCAGCACGGTGGTCATGATGCCGTTGCCCCAGAAAGCGCGTCCGAGCCAATAACCGATCTCGGCATTGTGGCGGAATACTTCTTCGCCGAGATGAACGCCGATGGCGCCGCACGCGCGGCCATCGATCTCGATCGCAAAACGTTCGCCCGGCGGCACGGTCGTGACCATCGCCAGATAATCGTGCGCATCGGCCTCGGTGTAGGGAAACGGAAATCGATCGCGCAGTCCCTGCGACACGCCGGCGTCATTCGCGTACAGCGCGAGATTTTCGAGATCGTCGAAACGCCACGGGCGCAGGCGGCACACGCCGCAATCGATTTCGACCGTGCCGTCGCTGGAATTGTTTATGCTCATGCCGCCTATCATATGCGAGCATCCGCACGAGGTCGAAGCCTCATTTTCAAAGGGGCGGCAACACGGCAGGATAGCGCTTGATTCGGCGTTATGATCGCCACGTATTTCAGCCGAGAATTGCGACACTATGAATCGGGAATCGTCCGATGCGCACCAGCGCCGCGTGCTGCCACCAGTGCGCAGGATACGGCTAGCCTGATCGCGATCGTTGTGGCCAGCGCGTTCGTGATCGGCATCGCATTCCTTCAGCACTGGCCACTGCGCACATTGTTGTGGCCGTGCTGGATTGAGAGCGTGATCATCTGGATACTCGTGCTGTTCGGGATATTAAAAAACGCCGCGGAAATTTTTGGCAGCCGCGCTGAACGCAAGATGCTGGCGAAGATCAAGGGGCGAGCGCGGCAATATCTGCGATAGCAACTCCGTAATTCGGATTTTAAATCTGCATAACGCAAAACGCCGGCGCGAGGCCGGCGTTTGCAATCTGATCAACCCGATCGATCAGCCGGCTTTGTGCCACTGACCCAGCGCCGCCAAGCCATTTTCGCGCGCACGCTGCGCCACGGTTTTCTGCGCGTCATCGAAATTCGCACGCATGTCCTTGGCCCAGAGTTTCATCGCCGCCTGCTGCATCGCACGGCCGTAGCTGAAACTCAGCGGCCAAGGATGCGGACCCATCTGGTTCATCGCATTCAAATGCGCGGTGGCTTGCTCATCAGACTGGCCACCCGACAAAAAGACGATGCCCGGCACGGTCGCCGGCACGCTGGCCTTGAGGCAACGCACGGTCGCTTCGGCGACTTCGTCGATGTCGGCCTGCTCTTCGCAGCCCTTGCCCGAGATCACCATGCTCGCTTTGAGGATGCTGCCTTCGAGCATGATGTTGTGCTCGTACATCGCACCGAACAGGCTGCGCAAGGTGGCTTCGGTGACGTCGTAGCAGATCTCGATATCGTGATCGCCGTCCATCAATACTTCGGGCTCGACCATCGGCACGATGCCGGCTTCCTGGCACAACGAGGCATACCGTGCGAGTGCGTGGCAGTTGGCGTCGATGCAGGTCGCGCTCGGCGCGTCGTCGCCAATCGTGATCACCGCGCGCCACTTCGCGAACTTGGCGCCGAGCTTGGCGTATTCGGCAAGACGCTCGCGCAGACCGTCCAGACCTTCGGTTACGAGTTCGCCCGGAAATCCGGCCAAAGCCATCGGGCCTTTGTCGACCTTGATGCCGGGCAAAATTCCGTTGTCGAGCATGAGCTTGGTGAACGGCACGCCGGCGCGTGTCGACTGGCGAATGGTTTCGTCGTAGAGGATTGCGCCGGAAATGTGATCGCGCAGATTCGGCGTGGTCAACAACATCTCGCGATAGGCACGACGGTTTTCTTCGCTGTTCGGCAAGCCGACCGCCTCGAAGCGTTTCTTGATGGTGTTGTTGGACTCATCAATGGCGATGATGCCCTTGCCCGGGGCGACCATGGCCTGGGCGATACTCTCAAGCTGTTCGATACTCATGACTTACTCCGTGGGATCAAATCAGGTCGCGGGGCAGTGCCTCGCGCGTGCAACGCGCGGTGGCGGCACTCAGGGGCGCGAATTATAGGCCAGATTTGCCGGGCTTGCGCCATGCCCGGCACAAGCGTTTGATCCGACCCCGATTTATCGCGGGCCAGGCACGGCGATCATCGATCCGAATCGTGCCGTGCGATTACAAATCACCGAGCCCTTCCGCCGCGCCGCCCGGCCCGACCTTGAGCAGCTTGAGCGTATTGGTGCCGCCGCCGCGACCGGTATGATCGCCGAGCGTGACGATGACACGGTCGTTCTCGGCCAGCCGGCCGAGCGTGAACAGATGCAGGATCGCCTCGTGCACGGCGCTGTTCGGTTCGAGTTCCTGCGGATCGAAATCGATCGGATAGACATCGCGATACATCAGCATGCGCCGCCGTGCCGCGCCGTTGCGCGACAACGCGAAGATCGGCACCGCCGAGCGATACCGCGACAACCATTGCGCGGTGCCGCCGGATTCGGTCAGTGCGACAATCGCGCGCACGCCGATCTGGCTCGACAAAAACATCGCGCTCATCGCGATCGCCTGGTCGCTGCGATCGAGCCGGTGCGAGGACGGCGCAAACTCGTCGCGCGATTCGAACTGACGCTCCGCACCGAGGCAAACACGACGCATCGCCGCGACCGCTTTATCCGGATGTTTGCCGGCCGCGCTTTCCTGCGACAGCATCACCGCGTCGGTGCCATCGATCACGGCGTTGGCGACGTCGAGCACTTCGGCGCGCGTCGGAATCGGCGACTCGACCATCGACTGCATCATCTGCGTCGCGGTGATCACGATCTTGTTGCGCGCGAGGGTTTCGCGAATGATTTTTTTCTGCAGGCCGGGCAATTCAGCGTCGCCGATTTCCACGCCCAGATCACCACGCGCGACCATCACCACATCGGAGGCGTCGATGATTTCGCCAAGGACATCTATGGCTTCAGCACGTTCGATTTTCGCCACCAGCGCGGCATCGCCGCCGGCCTGGCGCAGCAACGTGCGCGCCTGGTTCATGTCGGCGGCGGAGCGCGCGAACGACACCGCAAGAAAATCCGCACCCATCTGCGCGGCGAGTTTGATGTCGCTACGATCTTTGTCGGTCAGCGCATCCACGCTGAGGCCACCACCCATGCGATTGATGCCCTTGCGATCCGACAACCAGCCGCCGTGAATCACGCTGGTATGGATCAGCGTGCCGTCGATGCGCAGCACCATCAGCGCGATCAGGCCATCGTCGAGCAGCAGGGTATCGCCGGGTTTTACGTCGCGCGGCAAACCGAGGTAACTCACGCCGATGCCGGCGATCGTGCCGGGTGCGGCGGCGGCGCGACAATCGAGCACGAACGGTTGTTCGGGCTCGAGGAAAACTGGCCCGCTCGCGAATTTTTCGATGCGGATTTTCGGCCCTTGCAAATCCGCAAGTATCGCGACTTCGCGACCGAGCTCCATCGCCATTTCGCGCACCAGCCGCGCGCGTTCAATGTGATCTTCGGCGCGCCCGTGCGACAAATTCAACCGCACTACATCGACACCCTCTTCGAGAATTTTGCGCAGCATGCCGGGCGCATCGGTGGCCGGCCCCAGCGTGGCGATGATCTTGGTACGGCGACTCGGTGTCAGCATGATGCGGGCCTCTGCAATCGGAGCCTGCTAAGTTAGCACAAGGCTCGCACGACGTTGCGCGAGACGAAATCGGATGCATCGAAGTTTAAAATAAGCGTCATTCCAGCGCAGGCTGGAATCCATTTTGATTTTTCTAGGTGTCGTTACACCGCACTGGTGGATCAAGATCAACAGGGATTCCAGCTTGCGCTGGAATGACCGCTCTTTTTTTTGCCCTGTTCCCGGTTCCCTGTTTCCCGCGCTCAAAGCAGCAGCGCTGCGAGCACCTGCGGTGTACTCGCGATCTTGGTCGCGCCGGCGCGCTCGAGTTCTTCGCGATTGCCGAATCCCCATAACACGCCGATCGCACATACGCCGTTGGCCCGTGCACCCTCGATATCGAAATAGCGATCGCCAATCATCGTGGCATCGGCCGCGTCGACGGAAAAATCGGCAAGCGCCCGCGCGATCAATTCGGCCTTGCCGGCATGCAGGCCATCACTGCCCGGACCGTAGACCTGCGAGAACGCCGACCCGAACGGCGAGTGATCGATGATTTTCTGCGCCTGTGTCTGCAGCTTGGTCGTGACGATGGCGAGTTGATGTCCCGCCGCGTGCAAGGCGCTGATAAGCTCAGGCATCTCCTCATACACCGTGTGCTCGGCCCAGCCTTCGCGATCGAAGCGCGTGCGGTAGTGGCCGATCGCGGTTTCCGTCAACGCGAGATCATCGCCGAGCACGGTCGGAAACGTCACACGCAACGGTGGGCCGATCCACGTGCGCAGGATTTCTGCCGACGGCGGTGCGAAATCCATCTGCGCGAAGGCGTAACGCATCGAGCCGGTGATGCCGGCCTCGGAATCGATCAACGTTCCGTCCAGGTCAAAAAGATACAGCATGCCCGAGTCAGCCTCGAATGTTTGGATAGGGTGGTTTACAACCCGCGACGCAGCGCAAAATGCAGGGTGTCGAGTGCGGCGCGGCGCGTAATGCGCGCTGCCGAAAACACGCAAACGGGAGTCGGCGCGAGGCCAATCCCGCCACTTTTTTCGGCACCATCAGCGCACCGGTTTGACCCCCGCAAATCCGCTCGGCACTGTTATTCGAAACCGCTGCGAAATATCAGGTCGACCGGATACGCGATGCTGACGACAAAGCCATCGGTGGTGGTACTGTCGACATGCACGCTGAACACATTACCCGGCGCGACCCAGCTTTCGCCGACCTTGAACATCGAGCCTTCATCGTTGGACACGTCGGCGGGCGGCACGGTCGCATCCACGCTCCACGCCGGCTCGGAACGCGTCTGGTCCACTTCATGGATGATTACCGCGTTGCCGGCCAGGGCCGCTTCGTAGCTGCCGGCGACCTTCATGCGCGCTTCGATCACATAGTAGTGCGTCGTCGCCACGCCCGGAATGGCCAGCTTGATCATCTGCAGATGCGTCGATGCCACCAGACTGGCGCGATCAAGTTGCAACCCGGAATACAGCCCCTTGCTACTGACCGTCAGCTTGCGCGCTGCATCGACCCAGCCGAGCTGATCGCGGTGATACATGTTGATGTGTTTGGGCTGTGCACCGAAGGTCGCATCGCCGACCGCGTTATCCCAGGAATCGCTCATCACATCCCACGGATTGTCATAAGGATTGGTATCGAGATCAGAGTTGTTCGCATGCGGCAGACCAAAACCATGACCCATTTCGTGCGCCAGCGGCGCCTCGTTCTGGTAGCCCCACGGCGGTTCCCACGTCACGCGCCAAGCGCCGGTCTTGCCATCCAGCGTGGTATAGCGGCTGCCGCCCCACGCGCAGCAATCGAGATTGTCGTTGAACATCTGATTGATGCCGACGAACAGCGAAAAATTCACCGTAGGATCCGCCGCAGCAGTGCAATCGGTGAAAAGTTGGGTGAGATTGGCGCTGCCATTCGCCGGAATATAAAACGCGCGCGGATGTGGCAGCACGAACCAGCCATAGGCCGCGCTGCCGGCGATGTTGACCTTGCCGTAGGAAACCGTGGGCCAGTAGTCGCCAAGCCGTCCACTCTGGTTTGACAGCATATTGTTGAAATACGTCAGGTCTTTCGGCTCGGTCGTGTTGTCGCTGAACTTGCACAGAATCGACACCCACGCTTGCGTGCCGATCACCGCGTTCGGTGTATTTATCGAATCGTCTGCAGGATCGATCGGCACCATCGATTCGACCGCAAGCAATTCGGAATACGCTTTATCGGCCGGCGCCAGCGCCGGCATGATGGCGATGCGTTTTCCCTGCAGCCGATACAAGTCACCGGCGGCGAGCCGCGCGCGCACGGGATCAAGCGCGATACGCCGACCATCGTCGCTGACCAAGGTCACCAGCAATGGCGAGGTGCGATCCGCCGCATCCGGTGCGGCATCACCCCAGACCAGTTCGAGATGGCCGCGCAGTAATGCATCTGGCGCGGCGCGGGTGAGGCTAGGCATAACGATGCAGAGCAGCAGTACGACAGACAGAATCCAGCGATGCAACATCGTGAGTTCCTTTTTCTCGGCTAGAGGAAATTCAAAAAAAGACCGAACCTGGGCAAGGCCTCGCGAGGATACGCTGGCCTGACTATACCCGTTGTACGATCTCGGTATGGCGCACGGCTTCGCAGTTTGCGCGCGCGGCGCGGCAAATAAGCTGCAAACCTTTCGATCAATTCGCGCGTGCCTTCAGGGCAACGACCGCCGGCAATTCCTTGCCTTCGAGAAATTCGAGGAACGCGCCGCCGCCGGTCGAGATGTAGGAAATCTTTTCCGCGACACCGTATTTTTCAACCGCGGCAACCGTGTCGCCGCCGCCGGCAATCGAAAACGCGTTCGAGTCCGCGATCGCATGTGCGAGGGTTTCGGTGCCGCCACCGAACTGATCGAACTCGAATACGCCGACCGGGCCGTTCCAGACCACCGTGCCGGCCTGCGCGATCATCAAGGCATAACGTTTCGCGGTGTCGGGGCCGATATCGAGAATCATGTCGTCGGCCGCTACATCGGCGACCTGCTTGACAGTCGCCGCAGCATCGGCAGAGAACTCTTTCGCGACGACGACATCGCTCGGAATCGGCACGTCCGCACCGCGCGCCTTGGCATCTGCAATGACTTTTTTCGCGGCGTCGAGCAGATCGTTTTCGACCAGCGATTTACCGATCGCAAAACCTGCCGCGGCGATAAACGTATTCGCAATGCCACCGCCGACGATGAGCTGATCGACCTTCGCCGCGAGCGTTTCGAGCAAGGTCAGTTTGGTCGATACTTTTGAGCCGGCCACGATCGCGAGCAACGGCTGCGCCGGATGCAGCAGTGCCTTGGCGAGGGCATCGAGTTCGGCGCAGAGCAATGGGCCGACGGCAGCGATCGGCGCGAACCGGATCACCCCATGCGTGCTCGCCTGCGCGCGGTGTGCCGCACCGAACGCGTCCATCACAAAAACATCGCACAGCGCCGCATATTTTTTCGCGAGGGTTTCGTCGTCCTTGCTTTCGCCGATATTCATCCGACAGTTTTCCAGCAGCACGACTTCGCCGGCATCAACCACCACACCGTCGAGATAATCGCGCTGCAGCCGCACCGGCTGAGCGAGCGCAGTCGCCAGCCATTCGGCAACCGGCTGCAAAGATTCGGAGGCCTCGAAACTGCCTTCCTTGGGCCGGCCGATATGCGACATCACCAATACTTTTGCACCGGCATCGCGTGCGAGTTTGATCGTCGGCAGCGCGGCGTCAAGGCGCTGCATCGCGGTGATTTTGCCATCCTTGAGCGGCACGTTGAGATCCTCGCGGATCAGCACGCGCTTGCCGCGCAGGTCGAGATCGGTCATGCGGATAAAAGTCACGGGCGGCTCCGGTAGCGAGGCGCGACACAGCCGATGCCATATCGCGGCCCCGCATTATGCCGGCATGAGTCCCACATGCAAGATGGGCAATCGCGAGTGACGTTATCAGCGATAGCGCACCCAGTAACCTTCATGGAAACGCCAGCTCGGGCCGACGTGCTCCCATCGCACCGTGCGATATTCATAGCCCCGGCGAGCAGGCACCCAATAACCGTTCGCCCAGACATGCCGATAGCCATCCCAGCGCCAGCCACCCGGTGCCCAGGCGTAACCGACACGCGGTGCGGGCGCGACTTCGACCACGCGTTCCGGCGGTGCCGCGCCGATGTTCACGCCGAGAAAAACGCCAGCGGCGGCGGGTTGCGGCAGGACGGCGGTTGCGACTCCAGCCGCAACGATCAGCGATAAGAGTTGCCTACGCATTTCAGCTCTCCGGGTTGATTGAATCGCGACGCGATGTTCTGCTGTCGTGATGCAAAAACGGTGAGCCGCGCGCGGCGTTGACCGTGCGAGTCGAAGCCATTCAGCTTTTGGCAAGCTGAAAAAATCGTGTCGCGTACGCAAAAAAACCCCTCGCCCGCAATGTAGTGCGAGGGATTTTTTCGAGACAAGAACGCGATCAGTGCGCCGCGATCAGCGCCAGCGTGGTATCGAGCATGCGGTTCGAAAAACCCCATTCGTTGTCGTACCACGACAGCACCTTGACCATGGTGCCGCCCATGACCTTGGTCAGCGTGGAATCGTAGATCGAGCTGCGCGAATCATGATTGAAATCGACCGATACCAGCGGCTGGGTATTGATGCCAAGAATTCCCTTGAACGCGCCTTCGGACGCTTCTTTCACGACGGCATCGATTTCTTCCTTGCTGGTCGCACGCGCAGCGACAAAACTCAGATCGACCACCGAGACATTGATGGTCGGCACGCGCATTGAGAAGCCGTCGAGCTTGCCGTTGAGTTCCGGCAAGACCAGGCCTACCGCCGCCGCCGCGCCGGTCTTGGTCGGGATCTGGCTCATCGTCGCCGAACGCGCGCGGCGCAGGTCGCTATGATAAACGTCGGTCAGCACCTGATCGTTGGTGTAGGCGTGAATGGTCGTCATCAGGCCATGCACGATGCCGATTTTCTCATGCAACACTTTTGCCAGCGGTGCCAAGCAATTGGTGGTGCACGATGCATTCGAGATCACCTGATGCGCGGCCGTAAGCGTGTGATGATTGACGCCGTAGACGATCGTTCCATCGACATCTTTATCGCCCGGCGCGGAGATGATCACCCTCTTCGCTCCAGCTGCGATATGCGCGCTGGCCTTGGCCTTGCTGGTGAAAAATCCGGTGCATTCGAGCACGACATCGACACCGAGCGAAGCCCACGGCAACTTTGCAGGATCGCGTTCGGCGAACACCTTGATGCGATCGCCCTTGATGATCAGGTCTCCACCATCTATGGCCACTTCATGCGGAAAACGGCCATGCGCGGTGTCGTATCGCGTGAGGTGTGCGTTGGTTTCGGCGTCGCCCAGATCGTTGATCGCGACCACCTGGATTTCGTGCGTGCGATTCGATTCGTACAACGCGCGCAGGATATTGCGACCGATGCGGCCGTAACCGTTGATGGCGACTTTGATGGGCATGTAGCGACTCCAGGCAGTGAAGCGAATTGGACGAGTATTTTAACGCTTAAAGCAGTGCTTTCGCAGCCGCCAGCACATGTTCGGCGGTAATGCCGAAGTGCTTGTACAAGGCTTCTGCCGGTGCCGATGCGCCAAAGCTGTCGATGCCGATCACGGCGCCATCCAGGCCGACATATTTGCGCCAGAAGTCGGTGATTCCTGCCTCGACCGCAATACGTTTGCGGCACCAGCCGGGCAATACGCCTTCGCGATATTCCAGCGGCTGCGCATCGAAAACGTCGGTGCTCGGCATCGACACCACACGCACGCCGATACCGTGCGCATCGAGTTCGCGCGCCGCGTGCATCGCGAGCTCGACTTCGGAACCGGTCGCGATGAGGATGATCTGTACTTTTGCATTCAGCGGATCGAGCAGCACATAACCACCGCGCGCAATGTCGGCCAACTGGGTCTTGTCGCGCAATTGATGTTGCAGATTCTGACGCGAGAAAACCAGGCAGCTCGGTCCATCGCGGCGTTCGATCGCCGCTTTCCATGCCACGGCGGATTCAACCGCATCGCACGGCCGCCAGACGTGATTGTTCGGGATGTAGCGCAAGCTCGCGAGATGCTCCACCGGCTGATGCGTCGGGCCGTCTTCACCGAGGCCGATCGAGTCGTGCGTGAACACATGAATCGCACCGGCCGGAATCAGTGCACTCATGCGCAGCGCGTTGCGCGAATAATCCGAGAACACGAGGAAAGTCGCGTCGTACGGAATCAGCGCGCCGTGCAGCGCGATGCCGTTGCTGATCGCGCTCATGCCGAATTCGCGTACGCCGTAATAGACGTAGTTGCCGTTCTCGTCACCGAGCTTGATGTCGCGCGATCCTTTCCACAACGTGAGGTTGGAATGCGCGAGATCGGCCGAACCACCGATCAGTTCCGGCAACAGCGGACCAAACGCGTCCAGCGCCATTTGCGAGGCCTTGCGTGACGCAACCATCGGGCCTTCGTGCTGCAGTTTCAGGATGTACGCCTGCGCGCTGAGTTCCCAATTGTGCGGCAGATCGCCGTTGATACGGCGCTGCAATTCCGCGGCCAGGTCAGGATGCGCATTGGTATACTTTGCGAACACCGCGTGCCAAGTCTGTTCGCGCGCCTCGCCTTTCAGCTGCGCGTTCCACGAGGCGTAGATTTCCTGCGGAATAACGAACGGCGCATGTTGCCAGCCGAGCGCAGCACGCGCGCCGGCAATTTCCTCAGGCCCGAGCGGTGCGCCGTGCGCGCCTTCGGTACCGGCCTTTTTCGGCGCACCAAAACCGATCACGGTCTTGCAGCAGATCAAGGTCGGTCGATCGTGCGTTTTCGCCTGCGCGATCGCCGCGTGCACGGCATCGGCATTGTGTCCATCGATGTGACGAATCACGTTCCATCCATACGCCTCGAAACGCGCCGGCGTATCGTCGCGGAACCAGCCGACCACCTTGCCGTCGATCGAAATATCGTTGTCGTCGTAGATCGCGATGAGCTTGCCCAGCTTGAGCGCGCCGGCCAGCGAGCACACTTCGTGCGAGATGCCTTCCATTAGGCAACCGTCGCCAAGCAGCACGTAGGTGTGATGATCGATCACGTCGAAACCGGGCTGGTTGAACCGCGCCGCGAGCACCTTCTCCGCGAGCGCCATGCCGACCGCATTTGCCAAGCCCTGGCCAAGCGGCCCGGTGGTGGTCTCGACTCCCGGCGTTTCGCTGTACTCGGGATGCCCGGCGGTTTTCGAATGCAGCTGGCGGAAGCGCTTGATCTGCTCGATCGGCAAGTCGTAACCGCTCAAATGCAGTAACGAATACAGCAGCATCGAACCGTGGCCGTTCGACAGCACGAACCGATCACGATTGAACCACTTCGGATTTTTCGGGTTGTGGCTGAGGAAATCGTTCCACAACACTTCGGCGATATCCGCCATGCCCATCGGTGCGCCGGGATGGCCGGACTTGGCGGCTTCGACCGCGTCCATGGATAACGCACGGATGGCGTTGGCGAGCTCTCTACGGCTGGTCATGCGGCAACTCTCTGGAAGGGGAATCGGGGGCGGTGCGGGCTACGCAGGGCGGCATTGTCGCGCAAGTGCGCCGGCCTTGTCGCGCGGTGATCTGTCACGACAGCCACGTTCAGGCATTTAAAGCTCCACTGAACAGAGAACCCCGCGCGCGGAACTATTTCCTGTACCGCTGAGTCTTGGAATAGCAAGATGATGACCATAGCTTGATTACCATCACCACAACGGCGTCATTAAAAGATTTCCAGTCGCGCCCACGTGGAAAGGTTGAGTTACAGATTTTTTATCAATAAGCAGGAGAAAATCGTGAAAAAAACCCTAATGGCTATTGCTCTGGCGACCAGCGGTTTCGCCGCTCTGTCGACCTCGAGCTTCGCCGCAGATGCGGCCTACAACGGCGGCTATTTCATCAACGGCGGTGTTGGCCGTACTGAAGTCAACAAAAGCCCGTTCGATGCCAACGATACCGGCTATACCCTCAACGGCGGTTATCGCTGGGGCTTGTTCGGTGTCGAAGTCGGTTATACCGATCTGGGTTCGTACAAGCAAAATGTCACGGTTGGCACGACACCGTTAAGCCTGAAAGCGAAAGTGCATGGGCCGACGGTTGGCGGCAACGTGCATGTTCCGGTCGGTGACAATTTTTACGTCAGCGGTCGTGCCGGCGTTTATCACTTCGATGGCAATGCGCAGCTCGCTGGCCTCGACAGCACCGGCAACGCGGTGATCGTGCGCGCCAGCACTGACGGCTACAAGCCTTATGGCGGCGTTGGTGTCGGTTACGATTTTTCGAGCAATATCAGTCTTGGTGTGAACTACGACTACTACAGCGCGAAAAAGAGCGATTTCGATCTGAGCTCGAAGATGCTTTCGGTGAATGCGGAGTACCGCTTCTAAACAGTAATTCCCAAGCACAGTAACTCCCGCACTCCTCCAGCACGAAAAGTCCAGGACGGACTCCACAGGTTTATGGCCCGCCGGATGCGGGCCTTTTTTTGCCTGCACGATCTTTTCCGGTTGGATCGCGATCTTCCAGCTGACGCAAATCGTTCACGGCGTCGGCAGATCGAAACCGTCGCGAAAAATGACATCGGTCGGCACGCCCCACAGCGTATACGCCGACTCGCTGAATTGCGCCGCCGCACCGGGCGCGCCGAATAGTGGGATGACTTCGATAGCGAAGCTGCTACCCGCGACCACACCTGACAGCGGCGCATCCTGATCCTGCCAGCAGCGCAACGGATCGGCCGCGGTATACGGGAAATATCCTGCGATCGTTCCATTCACCTTGATCGGAGCCGGCGCACTCGCAGCCTGCACATCAAGCACACGGCGCAAGCGCAGCGGCGTGGCGGGTGTCGGCAAATCGAAATGAAAACTGCTGCTGCCATCTACCAGATGACACGTCATCGCGCTGCGCGATATCGGCGGCTCGCTTTCGTAGGTCGCGCCGTTCAAGACGCTGCAAGTCGCGCTGGCCGGATGTTGATAACCGAACCGCGACGACGCGTTCGACGCACCGACGTCGAACTGCGCGTACGGCGACAACAGCGCTTGTCGCTGCGCATAACCGTAGAATACGACATTGGCGCAAGTCGGTACGGATTGATTCGGCGATGCCCCCGGCTCCAGGCGAAAATCCAGCGCGCTTTGCTAGGTCAGACTATCGCCGGGCAACAACCGCCAAGCATTCGTCGTAGCGCTGATATCGACATGACTCGCGCCGGAAAATGCCTGCGAATATTCGCGCACGCCGCTGCCGCCGCCATCGAAATAAAATCCGCCGTTGAAAAAATCCTCGAGTCCGGTGCCGTACCAGTGCGGCTGCGCTGCAGCGTTGATGTAAACCCGTTCATCGCCTTCGAGATAACCCGCATCGGTTACACCGTTCGCGTGATACGCACCGCTGATGGCGACAATGCGCCAGGCGCCGGATTGTGTCAGCAAGGCCAGGTCGGTGCCCACGCCACACTGCTGACTTTGCGTGGCGAAAAACGGCGCGGCATCCGCCGATACGATCACGTTATCCAGACTCAGTTCGCTATCGACACTGACACTCGCTTGCAGTTTGTCATCGGCTATCAGCGTGACTTGCAAGGACTGGCGAAACGGCATCGGAAACCATGCGTACAACCAGCCCGAAACATCCTCGCCGAGCAACACTCCGCGCGGTGGCGTGAGTGTCGTTATCGGCGTCGCAAAAAATGTCGACAGCGGTAAATCGATGCTGGTGACGCCATCGATTGTCAGCCGCAGATGCAGATTGTCGTAGGCATCGCGTGGCGCATGCAGGCGCAGGCCACGTAGCCAACCGCTGCCGTTTTGCGCCAGCAATACATGGCTGTCGCCCGCCGCGAATGTCGCCGTCGTCGACAGCGCGGTCAAGCCGCCGATCCACGGATCGTCGCCGTGATGCGCGAGAAAATTCGCGAGGCCGGGAAATATGCTTGCGGCGATAAAACTACTGCTCACCGTGCCGGGTGGCAGACCGTGATACTGCAACTGATACCACAGCAAATGCTGATAACCCGGATCGCTGCTCGGTGCGGGAATGCACGGATTCGGCAGCCCTTGCACATCGCTCAAGGTGATGCGCAAACCCTGCGCATACGTGATCGGCACGTAACTCACGTAACCACCGCTCGAGCTGTTGCGGTCGCTCACGAGCGGCGGCTGAAGCGGCGCGGCGCTGCCGTCGAACAATGCCGCGAGCGGCGGGCTCAACGCCGGTGCATTCGCGCCGGCGAGATAGATTTTCGCGGTAATGGCCGGATCGATGCAACGACTCATGCCATCGCCCGTGGTCAGCCAGAATCGCGTCAGCGCGCCAGCCCGAGATCGTCGAACACCGTGACGTCAGCCGCGCTCGAATACAGGCCGTGATTCGGATAGGGATTATTCGCCAGCGGCATCGGTGCGGACGAACCATCGCGATCGTAACGGCATCCGCCGTAGCAATGCGAAGAACGTTCCAGCACGATGTCGCGTGCGTCGAGACGCGCCAATGCGCGCGACGCCGACCAATATTCCCACGGCAAATCTTGCGCACGCACCGGGCGCGACAGACTCGTCAGCGCAACGCCGCAAATCCACAGGAGGCGCATGAAACTGCGCATGACATTCTCTCGATCTGAACGTTCCAGCGCATCATACGGCGGTCAAGCGTGCGCCCTAGTGTGCGTCGCCAACCAACGCGGCATCGGGCGTATCCGGCAACTCGCTGCGCGATACCACCACCGCAGTGGCGAGATCGCCGGTGACGTTGAGCGCGGTGCGGCACATGTCGAGGAAACGATCGACGCCGAGAATCAAACCGATCGATTCCGGCGGCACATGCAGATAACCGAGAATCATCGCAATCACCGGCAACGAACCCGCCGGCACGCCCGCGGTACCGATGCTGCCGACGATGCACAGGCCCATCACCATCGCCTGTTGCGCGACACTCAGATCGACGCCGTAACACTGCGCGAGAAATATCGTGGTGAGGCCTTCGAACAACGCCGTGCCATGATGATTCGCACTCGCGCCGATGGTCAGCACAAAACGCGCGACTTTCGGCGGCAGTTTCAGATTCTGCTCGGCGACCTTGATCGTGGTCGGCAAGGTGCCGGTGCTGGATGCGGTGGAAAACGCGGTGAGAATCGCTTCCTGGCTTTCGCGGAAAAATGTCAGTGGACTCATGCGGCCCATGGTTTTTACCCACAGCGACAGCACAACGAACATGTGGATCGCGATCGCCAGAATCACCGTGATCGCGTATTTGCCGAGCTTGCCGAGCAGATCCCAGCCGAAGCGCGCGCTCAGCGCAAACATCAGCGCCGCGACCGCATAAGGCGTGAGCTTGATGACGAGGCCAATCAGGGTCATCACGAGCTCGTTCAGACCCTTCACCATCTGACGAAACGCCTCGGTGGCCGGCGTCGGCTTGAGCACCATCGCGATGCCAAGCATGAGCGCGAAAAACATCACCGCGAGTAGCTGATCGTCCGCCGCCGCATGCACGACGTTTTTTGGCACGACGCCAAGGATGAGCTCGACGCCAGACAGACTCGGATGCGCATCGGCGATTGCCTTGGCCTTGTCGCTCGATCCGTGGATCACAGCGGCGAGCGTGGCGGGATCGAGTCCGACGCCCGGCTTGATCACGTTGACCACGACCAGGCCGACACCGATCGCAATCGACGTCACCACGGCCGTGTACACGAGCATGCGGCCACCGACTCGACCGAGGCTCGCGATGTCGCCAAGTTCGGTGACGCCGAGGATCAGCGCGGTGAACATCAATGGCAGCACCAGCATGAACAGCAGGCGCAGAAACAGTTGCCCGACCGGCGCAGCGATGTAGTCGATCAGGATCGTGACGAAGGTCGCGTCCTGGCCGAACTTGTACGCGGCAAGACCCGCCAGGGTTCCGGCGACAAAGCCGATCAGCACTTTGGTATGTAAAGCGAGTTTCATGATGTGCCGCGTCCGAATCCGATTCAGGTCACGCAGTGTGCGAGAGCAAGGGGACGAAACGCAAACGCGCGTCGCGGCTTACCCAGCATGTGCGACGATGTGACGATGGATCGACGCACATCAGCTGCGAGTCGGATATAACTCCGGCAGCACCGAATCGGTTTTGCGCTGGACGTCTGGATGGCCAAACGAAATCCCGCTGGCAAATGCCTTGGCGATTAGTTGGGCTAGGCCTGCGCCATTGCCATCGCCGTAACGCGCGCGTTCGAGCAGTACCAATGCTTCACGTTGTGATGCATCGCTCACCTGTGGCGCAAGCTCACCCAGATTGCGCAGCGAAGGTCGATACAAACGTGCCCAGCGCAGCAATGCTTGCGCCGCCGCATCGAGGTCGTTGCGTCCGCACGCGGCGCGAAATGCGTTACGTGGTTTGCTGTCGTCCACGACTATCGCCGCGGTGCCGATCTTGTTCGTCGCGACATGACTGGCGCGACGCTGCCGCAGGTACCAGATCAATCCGCCGAGCGCACTCAATGCCCACAGCAGCAGACTCGCGAACGCCAGCCAGCGCCACGTCTGCGCCAGATTCTGCGCCGCCATCAACGCTGTGGAATCCGTCGCCGAGGGTGGCGCATCCGCGCCCGACAGCGGTGTCGCTGCGGTCGCATTTGCCGCAGACGACGCACCCGCCACCGGCAGCACGTCGATCTCTTGCGCCGGCACGCTCGCAACAGCGGCGCGATCATGCTCGGTATCCCACCAGCGCACGTCGACCGCGGGCAGTTTGAGCTTGCCCGCGCGCGTCGGCACGATTGCGAATTTTCGATCGCGCTCGCCGTATTGCCAAGTACCGTCATCGCGCGTGCGCGTCGCGGATTTGTCCGGATAAACCTCGGCGCCATCGACGCTGCCCAGATTCAGTTCGGGCAGTTGTTCGAAGCCGAGGCCTTGCGCTTTCAAGTGCAGGTTCAAGGTGATCGGTTCGCCGACATGCACGCTGTTGGTCGCACCCACGCCGTCGGTAGTCAAGGTCACGCTCGCGGCGGGCAACCACGCGCCGGCACCGGAATCAACCGGCCGCGCACGCACGTCGAGCTGAAGCGGATCCGAGTGCGCGGCGACGATCCGGCCACGATTGAAGAAGCTGTTCGAATCGTTCACGTCTTGTGCGCGACCACGAAAATTGACTGCAGGCAAGGTCACCACACCGCTTTTTTCCGCCGTCATTGCATAGTGACGTTCGAGGATATTGAAGTTGCGCCCGTTCACGTTGCCCTGGTATTGCTTGTCCTGGCCGAGTTTCTTGACGACGACACCATCGACATGCGGATCTTCGAGCCCGCCTTCGGTCATCGACATCGCGTAATACAGTTTCAACGTCGCGCGCACTTGCTGTTGCACGTAAGGCGCGCGCGGGTCGACCGTGAGTTCGACCATCACATCGCTGACCGGCTTGCCACTCGCATCGGTGCTGCTGGAAGCCACGATCGCTTTTACGATCACGCTCAAAGCCTGGGTGCTGGCACCGCCGATGTTCAGCGGCGGAATCATCAACGTACCTTCATGCTTCGGCTGCAAACCGACCGCCCACAACACCTTGCTGCTGCTCTGGCCGTTGATGATGCTGATCGAGGTGCTGCTAGATTTACCGAGGATGTCGAAGTCTTTTTGCAGTAGCGTGACATCGGGTTCACTGTTGCTCGTGCTGCCTTCGAGCTCGACGTTCAAGGTCAGCGTTTCGCCGAGCTGCACCGCATCGCGATCGAGCGCCGCGCGCGCACTCGCTGCGTGCGCGCTGACGACGCCGAGCAGACCGCCAAGTAAAAGCATCAGCGCCAAAGTCATGCGCAGCAGTAGCGATTTCACGGATGTTGCTCCTTGTCGCCGGCTTGAAGACGACGCTGATATTCGAGTTGGAATTTACGCCGCAGCAAGCCGCCCGGATCATCGGGAATACGCTCCAGCCATTGCTGCATCGCCTGCTCTTTTTCAGTCGGCGCGATTTCTTCGCGCACGGCGGCGGGCTTACCGTTTTTTTGTTCCTTGCCCGGCTCGCCTTGCTGCAAAGCCTTGTCCATCGCCTGTTTGTATTCCTGCTGTTTTTGTTTTTCATCGGCGGCCTTGGCTTCGGCGGATTGCTTGTCGCCTTGCTGCGCGCCATCTGTTTCGTCGCCGGATTTTTCATCAGCAGATTTTTCATCGGCGGACGTGTCGCTTTTTGCCGTGCCAGATTTTTTCTTTTCGGCAGCGGATTTTTCTTTTTGATCCTGCGCGCCGTCGCCGGATTTTTGTTGCTGATCCTGCTGCGCGTCGTCGGACTTCTGCTGCGCATCCTTGTCCGCGCCTTGCTGATCCTTGTTTGTATCCTGCGATTTATCCTGCGGTGAGGATTGGCTGCCACCCTTTCCGCCGTCCTGCTGATCTTTGCCTTGATGATCCTTAGAATCTTTCTGGCCTTGCTGACTCTTGTCCTGCTGCTGTTTCTGCTTTTGTTTTTCCACCCATTCCTTCACCGCCAGCTTGTTCGCTTTGGCATCCGCCATTTCCGGCTGTTGTTTGAGCGCTGCGTCGTAGGCGGCGAGCGCTTCTTCGTAATGTTTCTGCCCGGCCAGCGTATTGCCGAGATTGTATTGTGCATCTGCACCGCCAGCGGCCTGGAACGATTGCGCGGCGCGCTCGTAATCACCGGCGCGATACGCTGCCGCACCACGCAGCGCCGGATCCTGCGCAAGCGCCTGCGCGGATTTTGCATCACCGGCCTTGAGCTGCTCTGCCGCTTGCTGATCGGGGCGCTGCCACAGATCCGCCCACGCCATCGCTTGTGACGGCGTTGAATGCAATGCCAACAACAACGGCAACAGCAACAACCAGCCGCGGCGAAATCCGAGCGCGCACAACGGCACGAGCAACAGCAGCAACCACGGTCCGCGATCCTGGAAACGCGGACTAACCGCATCGGTAATGCTGACATCGCTATCGCCTGCCGCGGCACCCGCGTGCGGACCAAGCAATGTTTCCAGATCGGCACCGTCGACACTCAGCGCGGCGTAACGTCCGCCGCCTGCACTGGCCAACGCCTGCAGCTCGGCGATCTGCAATTTGGGGAGCACGACATTGCCGCTGGCATCCTGCAGGAATCCGCCGCGCGGCAACGCCACCGGCGCACCTTGCTCGGTGCCAACACCGAGCACCGAGATACGCACGCCGCTGGCCAACGCACGTTTAGCCGCATCGACGGCATTGCTGCTGGCCGAGTCGGCGAACAGCACAACATCGCCGGTTTTCAGGCCGGCCTGATGAATCAGTTTTGCCGCGCGATCGATCGCATGCGCGGTGTCGTTGCCCGGCACCGGCATCACGCCAGGATCGAGCGCTTCGAGCAGATTGGCCACGGTGTTGGCATCGTCGGTGAGCGGTGCGACCACAAACGCAGCGCCGGCATAGGCGAGCAGCGCCACCTGGCCGTCGTTGGTATGTTTGAGCAGGTCGCTGATCTTGTAGCGCGCGCGCTCGAGTCGGCTCGGCTTGAGATCTCCGGCGAGCATGCTCGGTGCAAGCTCGAGCGCAATCACGTGTGCGGCGCGATTTTGAAACAGCGGCTGCGGCAAACGTTCCCACGCCGGACCGGCCAAAGCGAGTGCGGCGATGACCCAGCACGTCGCGATCAGAAGGCGCGGCAAGCCGGTCGCAGTGTTCGTATCGCGCTCGATCAGATAGTCCAGCAGATGTGCATCGACGACGTTGCGCCATGCGTCGCCGGCACTGCCGAACTGACGCAATGCACGCAGCAACAACGGCAATAACAACAATGCCAGCAACCACCACGGACGCAGAAAGTGAAACTCGTGCAGTAACTCGCTCATGTCGCGAGCGCCCGCTTGAAGCGCATACCGCGCAAACGTGAGGCGGTAGCGCCGGTCGCGGCCAGCAGCAGCGCGACTGCGAGTGGCCAAGAGAACAACTCATCGACCGGGCGGAAATGTTCGCTATCGGCAGCGGACGGTTCGAGCTGATCGATCTCGTGATAAATCTGCGCAAGTTCCTCGGTGTTGCGAGCGCGATAAAAACGGCCGCCGGTTTTCTGCGCCATTTCGCTGAGCATGCCGACGTCGAGATCGGCCGACGGATTGACCACCTGGCTGCCGAAAAAACTGTCGACGCGCATCGCTTCCGCACCGATGCCGATGGTGTAAATGCGCACATGCTCGCTCGCGGCAACCTCGGTCGCCTTGTGCGGATCGAGTTCGCCGGCGTTGTTCACGCCGTCGGTCAACAGGATCAGCACACGCTGGTTTTGCGGGCGCGCATGCAGGCGCTTCACCGACAATCCGATCGCATCGCCAATCGCGGTTTCACGTCCGGCCAGGCCGACCGCGGATTCGTTGAGCTGGGTCAGTACGGTATTGCGATCGAACGTGAGCGGCGTCATCAGGAACGCTTGCGAGCCGAACAGCACGAGGCCGATGCGGTCACCGATACGGCGCTGGATGAAATCGCTGGCAATCGCCTTGACCGCATCAAAGCGCGTCGCGGCCTGGCCGCCGATCGCCATGTCGCGCGTGTCCATGCTGCCGGACGTATCCACGGCCAACAGCAGGTCGCGACCGCTGCGCGGCAGGTCGACGATATCGCCGACCCATTGCGGCCGCGCCGCAGCAGCCAGTAACGCAATCCACACCAATACCGCGAGCGCGCTGCGCAGGCGCGGCACCGGACTCGCACCACGCGCCTGATCCAGCGCCAGACCACCGTAGGGCAGGCGCAGCGCAGCGCTCGGCACATTTACTGCCGGTGGGCGCAACCACGCGATCACCAACGGCAGCGGCAACGCAAAAAATGCCCAGAGCCATGCCCACTCAAGCATGCGAGCTCCTCAGCGTGGCGCAGGTCCAGCGGCGGGTGAGGGCGATCAACGCCGGCGCATCGAACGACTGCGCAGGACGATATGGCGCATCCAACAACACGCGACCGATGCCGGTGCGAAACTCCTGTGTACCTGCAGCGGCATCGAGATGATCGAGCCATGCGTCGCCGCTGAATGCCACGGCGTGCGGCTCGCGCAGCAGCGTGACTCGGCGCAAATATTGCGACACATCGACAGCGAGTTTGAGGTGGTTCTGCTGGTTGTGAAATGCCGTAACGATACGCTCGAATTCCGCCATCGCGTGGATTTTGTGCCGCCGTTGTCGCCAGCGCGGCACGCTGAAACGCACGACCAGTGCGATCACTGCGAGCAGCAAGAATGCGAGCAGCCACCAGCCCGGCGCAGGCGGCCACCACGACGGATCGGGCGGCAGATGGATATCCTGCAGCACTGGCGCGTCGTTTGGGTTCACGCGCTTTTTTCCAGCGGCATGGCGCCGGACAGCAGACGCGCGAGTTCGCGGTCCGGCTCGTCGCGCGTATCGATGCGGATCGATGGCAACGCACGTTTTTGCAACAGCCCGAGCAACCCATCACGCCGTGCGGCAAACGTTTGCGACCATTGTTCGCGCACGTTCGCGCGCGCGAAATCGAACAACCGTGTATTGCCGCCGCTGCGCACGGCGTAGCGTCCGGGCGGTGGTGCGCTGAGTTCCAGCATGTCGCTCACGATCACCGTGGCGACATCGCAATGTTGCGCGAGCAACGACAACGGCGCCAGCGCATCGGCATCGGCGCTGAAACCGTCACTCAGCAACAATACGCGCGTGCCGGGCTTCGCCAATCGGCGCGCGCGTTTGAGCGCTTCGGATAACGGCGAGATCGTATCGTTCGCGGTATTGTCCCAATCGCGCAGCGCACGCAGCACTGCGAGCGCGCTACGCGGACCGCTACCGGGTTTGATTTCGGCGTGAATGCCGCCGCCGAAACCAAGTGCGCCGATGCGGTCGCCGCCCTGCACGGTCGCCCAGGCCACAAGCGCCGCGGCGCGCGCCAGCTGCACCGATTTGAAACGCATACGCGTACCGAAATGCAATGACGGATTCTGGTCGACGATGAGCAATACGCTGCGTTCGCGCTCCTCCTCGAACAGCTTGGTATGCGGGCGTCCACTGCGCGCGGTGACGCGCCAATCCATGTGCCGGATATCGTCGCCGGGTTGATAGATGCGCGATTCACGATAATCCACGCCACGACCGCGAAAACGCGAACCATGCGCACCCGCCGGCACGCTGCTGACACGTCGCGCCAGCGCCGACGCGAGACTACGCGCGCGCAAGCGCAACGCGATCAGCGTTTCGAGCTGCACATGCACGGCAGCGTCGCGCGTACGCGCAGGATCGGTCACGGCAACCATCATTCAACTCAAGGCAAGGGCACGCGTGCCAGCAGTTGTGCGATCAGGCGATCGCTATCGACACCTTCGGCTTCGGCTTCGTACGACAACAGCACACGATGGCGCAGCGTGTCGGCAGCAACCGCGTGGATATCTTCCGGCGCGACATAATCTCGACCATTGAGCCACGCATGGGCACGCGCGCAGCGATCCAGCGCCATCGTGCCGCGCGGGCTTGCACCGAAGTTTACCCAGCGCTTGAGGTCATCGCCATACAGCTGCGGCGTGCGCGTCGCGAGCACGAGTTGCACGAGATATTCTTCGAGCGCCGGCGCCAGATACAACGACAATACCTCTTCGCGCGCGGCAAATATCTGCGCCTGCGACAGCAAGCGTTTTGGCGCAGCGGTGGGATGCAATTCGGCGCGTGCGCGATTACGCGTGAGCTTGAGAATTGCGGCCTCGGCGGTGGCATCGGGATAACCGACACGCACATGCATGAGAAAGCGATCGAGCTGCGCTTCGGGCAACGGATAGGTTCCTTCCTGCTCGATCGGGTTTTGCGTCGCCATGACCAAAAACAACGGCGGTAGCGGATACGTGACGCTGCCCACCGTCACCTGACGCTCGCCCATCGCTTCGAGCAACGCCGACTGCACTTTGGCGGGCGCGCGATTCACTTCGTCGGCGAGAATGAAATTGTGGAATACCGGGCCACGCTGAAATTCAAATCGGCTTTCCTGTGGACGATAGATTTCGGTGCCGGTGAGATCGGCTGGCAACAAATCCGGCGTGAACTGGATGCGGTGGAAATCGCCTTCGAGTCGCGCGGCGAGCTCCTTGATGGCGGTGGTCTTGGCCAAGCCCGGCGCACCTTCCACCAGCAAGTGACCATCGGCGAGCAGGGCGATCAGCAGCCGATCAACCAGTGCGGCCTGACCGATGATGCAACGCGAGAGTTCGTCGCGCAGTGCTTGGAACGCAGCAGCAAGATTAATGTCCTGCTGTGTTGCGATCGGATCAGGCACAACGGGGGCGGGTGAGAGATCAGAGGCGATATCGGGCATATCCATTGTGTCTGGCTAAGTTCTTGGGTTGATGTTCGCTTGCAGCGGCATGCATGGTATCAATTGCGATGCGGCATTTTTTCACGAGTTTCGCAACACGCGACGGTTCGGCATCCCGTGCGGAAAAGAGAGTTAGAGAGCAGGCCGGCTCGGCGTGTAGCTAGGACAACACTTTGAGCAAAAAGTTTTGCAGCGGCGGCTTCGTTCAGGAAATGCTTGCCAGCAGCTCAGTTGAAGTGAGCGGTTTGCCGATCAGGAAACCTTGTGCGTAATCGCAACCAAGTTGGCGCAACAGCTTCAGTTGCGTATCGGTCTCCACGCCCTCGGCAACGATGTCGGTACCAATGGCGCGTGCGACGGCGATAATGGCCTGCACCATCGCAAGGCAACGCGGCTTCTCCAGATCCTGGGTGAAATTCTGCTCAAGCTTGATGGTGTCGAAGGCCAGTCGATGCAGATGCGAAAAGTTGGAATACTCCGTACCGAAATCGTCTACCGCGACACGAATATTCACTGCATGGCAGCGCTGGATAAGTTCCTCAATCTGGTGGTAATCGAGAAAAACGCTCTCGGTGACTTCGAGCCTGATCCATGCGGTGTCGATTCCGTGTATCGCAGCGGAGGCAATAATCCGATCGACGAACGCGGCACTGCTTAACGCACGCCCCGATACATTCAGTGCGATATACGGCATCGGCGAACAGCCATGATCAGCGAGTGCACGCAAGGCTATGCAAACTCGATGCAGGGCATAGTCGCCCAACACCACGATCAATGAGGTTTCTTCTGCCAGCGCAATAAACTGCTTCGGCATGAGATCGCCCAGTTCGGCATGCGGCCAGCGCATGAGTGCCTCATAACCGACGACGTGCCCGGTATTTATTTCGCCGATGGGTTGCCACAATACCTCCATATGGCCCTGCTCCAGTGCTTCACGCAATTGAGCTTCGAGACGAAGTTTCGCGATGGCCTCCACGGCACGGCCGTAAGGGGCTTGATAGCTTCCCTCGACGAGGGTTCCGGATTCGAGCAGCTCCAGCGCTATCCGAAAGCGTAAGAGCTGCCGATGCAGCAGCGCCCGCACAATGGGATCTGCGTTCTCCAGACGTTCGCTGATTTGTTCGCGATTGATTAGGTGCAGCGTGGATGTCGTTGAGGCCACAGCCGTCAAGCGACGCGCATGACCGTCGATCAATTCCATTTCGCCAAACATTTCGCCGGGATCGAGTCGGGCAACGAGCAGTTGAGTGCCGTTAGAACGCATCGAGATGTCGATGCAGCCACTGATGATCAAAAATGCGCTGGTAGGTATGTCACCGGTGCGATACACGATCGCGCCTTTCTCAAATGTGATGCGGTACGAGCTCATCATCGACGCCATCAGCTCACGATCAAGTCAGAGAAATTTTCTGCCGTTATGAAAAAGAAACGGGGCCACATTGTGGCCCCGTTTTGCATACTTCGCTATGTCAATCGTGCTCGTGCGTTACGGGCAGGATGTCGTTGAATTGCACGTAAAGTTTGCCGTACACGTAGAATCCACCGTCGCAGCGAGTGTCGTGGTATTGCCGCTCGTTGTTCCGCAGGTACCGGCCCATCCAAAGAATACGGTATGGGTGCCTGTCGGGATTGCCTTGAGCGTAATGGTCCGGCCTTTGTCAAACGAGAAGTCACAGGAACTTGAGCTCGCGGTGCCAGCGATGCTGCAACCACTCGCTACCGGCTGTCCTAGATAAAAGCCCGATACAGTTACATTCGCGGCGACCACGAGTCCTGCAGGTCCCGCGTTTTGCAAGTTCACTGTGAGTTTGACTGACGGTGGCACATCACAACCAGTAGCAGCCGGATTGCTGAGACAAATGTCTCGCCCTGTGACAGTAACCGTAGCAATAGCGCCATTCGCGGCGGTAAACGTGCATGTTGCGGTTTTTGGTGTTTTTGCTGCATCCAGACCGATGGATGTAATCTGTGCTGGGCTGGTGCCAGGGGCGGCGCCCAGTGCCGTGCCGGTTGGGAGGACTGCAGACGAAGAGGCGCCTTGTGCGCAGGCCGCATTGATCGCTACATTTTGAATCGGATTCCCGTGATCGTCCGTAAGGGTCAGGACAATCGATCCACCAGTGAGAAGCGAAGATGGAGAGGCCTGCAATATTGGTGCGCCTCCGACAGAGATCGTAACTGTTACTTTCTGACCATCTGCAGAGATTACGACGTCCGGCTTGGCTGTTCCTGCATTTGTAAGTCCGGTGGTTGAGACGACCGCCGTGCTACAGCCACTGGCGTCGGTGGGATTCTTGAAAATTCCCGATGGGTTGCCATCAATCACTGCGGTGCCGCTACCGATGTTTTCAAACTGGAAGGCAACGGCTTGTTGTGCAATCGGCTGGCTCAAAGCATCAGCGATGCAAACTCGCAGCGTCGTTACGGTATTACCCACGATAGTCGAGGGGGCTGACAATGCCGCGGGCGCGACACCCGGGTAACCCGAAGGTGCGATATCAGCGACCGTCTTGGTTCCGGTAGCCGTAGTCACATTGCCTTGTGCCCAGACATAAGCGAATTGGCCGATATGCGAGGCGGCATAAGTCATGAATGCCGTAGCGACACCGCGGGCATTGGTGGTGGCAGAGGCAGTGATATTTCCCGCCGTTGCATGCCCGATCACATATGGAATTACCGCACCATTGTCGACCGATAAGCCCGTGTCGTCATTCGGGTTGAAAGATGCCGTCACGGCAATACTTTTGTCGGTCTGCACGGAAGCGATCGTGCGGGAACTTTCAAGATCGCGATTTCCGACCGGCGCCACATAACCATCAAACGTCGTAGAGTGGCCAAACAGCAACAAGGTATCGCCCGGGCCAGCGCCACCACCGGCAGTCGTGAAGTGACCATCGGTTGCGGTGAACAGCGTGTTGTTTTCCTTGGGGTCACCGAACTGGCCAGTGATCAAGAAATTCATCTGACCGAAATTGATGATATTGGACGCAGGCGCATCGACGAGGCCGAAGTTGATGACCGTTCCAGGCAAAACGGGATTGCCCGCGCGATCAGTCGCCAAAGCACTTTCCGTCACGCTATAGGTGGCGTTTGGATCAGCAGGGCTTGCGCCGGTGCTGCTGGCTTGTGTCGAGATCGAGTTTACCGACAAACCGTTCACCACCGGCGATGAGATAGCCAGACTATACAGCTTGCCGTCTGAGACATTGACCGTGATGGTCGACGTGACCGGATCCTGAATCAGATTGTCGACATTGTTGTCAGAACGATCCACGGTGGCCTTGATCTGAATCGGGCCTGTGGTCGTACCGGCATTGAATACAATATTGGCGATGCCAGAGAAAGTGCGCGTCTTGACGCTGGTAGCGCCCGATGGGGATTGCTGACCTGCGGCGTTCAGCGCCGACAGGCTGGCTTTGCCGGGATTCTCGCCAAGAATATCGAACTGGATATTGTTGTAGGCACCGTTTGCAAAAACCGGATCCGGCACCGTGAGACCTGCACCAGTCTGTACGATGGCGTTGATCGTCGTGCTGCTATTGCCGCCGGAGGCGGAGGTGTAAACCGCCGCACCTTGAGTCGATAACGATACGGTCGTCGGCACTTGCGGAATTGTGGCCACGACGTTAACCGTTAGGCTTGCGCTGATCGTTTGGCCACTGTCCGCATCCGTTGCTGTCACAATCAGTGTGGCAGTTCCTGGCTTGTCTTGCGCATGCACAAAGATCGTGCCTTGACCACCGGTAACGCTCACTGGACCACTGCCAATTTCTGTAAGGAACTCGTTGCCCACAGCCGTTGGAGGCTTTGCGGTTGCGCCACTCCACGTTGTAGCAGGATCATCGAGCGTCGAGAATGCCGCAATTTGTACAGGCGCGATGGATGTATTGTCTTTTTCCGTTCCGGTAATCAGTTGGCCATTTTGGTGGCGCCGAGTGATCGTCACCTCACCGAGATACGGCGAGCCCAAAAACGCAAACGAACCCGGACTCGGGTTCAACGGCAAAGTGATCGTATTTGGTGTAAGCGTCAGGCGATTATCCGCAGCGCCGCCATTGACATTGATATCAAGCGCAGTGCTGATCGTGGATCCTGCGGCATTGACCGTCGAGAACACCATGTGTGCCACACCGGTATTGACGCCGCTGCTGAAGCGGAACGCTACCAAGCCGCCGGTAGTCAGACCACTCGTGGTCGTGCCGCCGGTTACTGCACCGCCGGTCGTGATTATGCCGATCGACGCAGGAGTCAATACCGCGCTGATCGTGGTTCCGTCCTTGGCCAGCGAATTGTCGGTGTTTTTTGCGGTAACGCTGATGTCCACGAAATTGTTCGGGGAGGTCGTCGTCGCGGATGCCGAGGAAAGTGACGCTACTTGCGCCGTTCCTGGCGGTGGCTGAAACGCGCCACCGGTACCGCCGCCGCCACCACAACTTGTCAGTGTCAGGGCGATCAGCAGCAAGCTTAGCTTGTTGATCAAGGCCTTCATTATCTGGTCTCCGTGCTCGCGTAAGGGTTAAATTCCACCACAGCGGGCGGGGGTTATTTAAGGGTATTACTGAGGATGCGTGGCGTGACGAAGATCAACAGCTCCGCCTTGTTGTTCTGATTCAAGTTGTGACGGAACAAAGCGCCGACGGCCGGGAGATCTCCAAGGAATGGCACCTTGGTGAGATCCTCGCTCTTGGTCGCTTCATACACACCGCCAAGCACTACCGTCTGCGCATTATCCACCAACACCGAAGTATTGATTTCGCGCGTGTCGATCTGCGGCACAAAACCACCACCCGGGCTTGGAATTAGCTGGTTGACGCTGTCCTTTTTGACGTTCAAGGCGAGGTAGACGCGATTATCAGCGGTGATTGTGGGGGTTACTCGTAGCTCAAGCACTGCATCCTTGAACTGCACATTTGCGCTGGCCGAACCGCCGGCAGATCCGCCTTGGTACGTTACGTATCCGATCTGTGTACCTTGCTTGATAATCGCTTCCTGATTATTCGCAGTAATCACGCGCGGGCTGGAAATAACCTCGCTGCGGCCCTCTTTTTGCGACGCGGACAGTTCCAGATCGAGCAGATAATCAGCGCCAAGAATCGCCAAACCAAAACTGCCTGCGGGCGTCTGCGTCGGCAGATTGACGTTCAGCGCATTCGCCAATGACGGTACCACGACTCCGCCGCCGCGCGGGCCAGCGGCGCCCACTGGCAAGCCTCGCCCTGCACCACTAGAACGATTCAGAAGCGCAGAATTAGTCATCTGGTCAGCCCCCGCGAGGGTACCCGAGGAACTGATTACGTTACCGTTGCCGTCTTCGTGAGCGCCGCTAATTCCGAATTTCGCGCCGAGTTCCCTGGAGAAGTTATCCGACGCGATAACGATGCGTGATTCGATCAATACCTGTCGCACTGGTCGGTCAAGCAACGCGATCAATTCGCGAACTTCCTTGAGTCGATCGGGCGTGTCATTGACCAACAGAGTATTGGTGCGCTCATCAAAGGACACACTGCCACGCTCGGAGAGAAATCCGTGCGCAGTTTGTGTGCCCGAACCGCCGCCAGCCGTGCTGGTTTTGCTTTGATCCGTAAGCAGTCCGGCGATGTCCTTGGCTTTGCCATAACTGATCGGAATGTAGTCGGAAACAAGCTCCGCCTGAAGCTCGAGTTTCTGGCGCGCCGCCGCTATTGACTGCTCGCGGTCAGCAATCTGCCGTTGCGGTGCAACCCAGATCACGTTGCCCTTGCGTCGCTTGTCCAGATCCTTGGCTTGTAACACCAGATCGAGAGCCTGATCCCACGGCACATTGATCAGTCGCAGAGTGACGTTGCCTTGAACGGTATCCGAAACCACGATATTCAGATCGGACACATCGGCGATCAACTGCAGTACCGATCGGGTCGGGATGTCCTGGAAATTGAAGGTGACGCGGCTGCCGTTGTATTCCGGCTCCTGATTCTTGTCTTTCTTATCCTTCGATTTGTCGCGTGGCAGCGCAATTTCGACGATATATTGGTTGCCCGTTTGATAAGCGAGCTGTTCAAAAGGCGATGCCGCACTGATCTCGATCCGCGCGCCGCCGGCACTCGGTTTGACGTCGAGCGCATGCACCGGAGTGGCGAAATCCATCACGTCCAGATGTTGCGCAAGTTTGGCAGGCAGATGTGCATTGCGCACCTCGATCACGATCTTGTCGCCTTCGCGCTTTAGATCTGCGGCGGCACCGGCACCAGAAAAATCAACAATGATACGGCCTTCACCGGCTTTGCCACGGCGGAAGTCGATAGTCGAGATATCCGGACTACCCGCCAGCGCGATTGATTTGGTCGGATCGGTGCTGGCCATCGCCGCAGTAACCGGTGTATTCCCGCCAGAAGTGCCCACAGCCAAGACCAGATTGCTGCCTTCGATGCGCGTTTCATAGGTGCTGGGATGGAACAGATCAACTACGACGCGAGTACGTCCGCCAGCTTCGACGATCGAGATGCCGCTGGTGGCACCGGTGCCGATATCGATGTGCCGCTGAGTGACCGCATTATGAGTCGCAGCCAGATCGAGCGCGATACGCGGCGGCGCTTCCGTCGCAAAAACCTGCGGCGGCGGCGGCGGCGTGGCCAGCTTCAATGTGATCTCGACCTTGCCGCCGGGCAGAGCGACATAACTGACACCCTGCAAAACGTTTTCCGCATACGCGGATACGCTCACGCCGATGCCCAGCATCAAGGCCAACAACACGCCCAAGCGCGGCATCGTGAGGCGGGCCAGCGCTCGCGCGTGTAAATGAATTTTTTCAACGGTCGCGGTCATCTTGCACTCTCCAGCGTCTACTTCTCATCCATGGCGAGTGCCACTGGATGTTCCATCCAGCCACCGACGCCATTCGGCAACAGTTCAACCAGATCAATGTGGTCTTCAGCAATCGAGTTAATGCGACCGTTGTTTTGGCCCATGTAATTGCGCGCGTGTACTCTGTGAATCACACCGTCAGGATCCTTGATCAAACCTTCCATCTGCGCCCCTGATCCCAGCGTCCCCATCATTTTTAACGCATCCAGCGGAAACCCTTCCAATGCTTCATGCGCATGATCATCCGGATGCAAGCCGGCCTGCGTTACCGCCTGAGCCTGCTGTTGTTCTTCAATGCTCGGACTGAACGGATCACGCAGATCCTGATCCTTGTATTCGAAGTTCTCGAATGTCTTGATCACTGGCAAAGGGTCAAGTGGCGCGCCGCGCTTGGCTTTTTCCTGCGCGGTCCATTGTTCCAAGTCAGCGGTGCCCGATGAGCACGCCGACAGAGTGAGGATCAGGCTCAGAGACGCGCTGCCGAGAATAAATTTCATGCTTTGCTGTGCGCGCATGTTCATTTCACCCCCGGCTTCGGCGCAGCTGCATCTGCGGTTTCGTCTTCTTCAACATAACGATACGTTTTGACCGTGCCCTCCAGCACCAGATCGCCGGAGGCACCGGCTTTACCACGCGTTGGCGTAGTGCTGGGCTTCAGGGCCACATCGTGCATGGTCAAAATCACCACTCGCGGCAAAGTAGCGACGCCGCTGATGAAATTGCCGAACTGATGGTACGTCCCGATCATGCGCAGCTTGATCGGCTTCTCCGCGTAAAATTCTTTTGGCGTCTCCGCGCCAGGCTCGAACAATTCCGTTTCAATGCCGGATGCCAGCGCAGTCTGCGAGATGTCCTCCAGCAGTTTCGGCATTTCGGTCTTGCCCGGCAACTGACGCAACATTTGACGCAAAATCGCCTCGATGTCTTTCAGTTGCTGCTCCAGAGCCTCAAGGTTGACTACGCGGTTTTGTTTCTTGACGAAATCCTTGCGCAAGCCGTCTTCCTGGACTACATAGCGATCAAGCTCTTCTTGCTGTGTGCTGATCTTGGAATACCACCCCAACACCAATATCAGTACAAATAACAGCACTGCAAAGAACGTCTTGATCGATAATGGCCACGCGCCGATGTTGTTTCGATCCAGATTGCTCAGATCCGAAAAAAAGCTCATGACTTGCCTCCCGCAACAGGTGTGGCAGGTGTTGTCGGGGTTGGCGCCGCTGCTGGCGGAGTCGCTGGGGTTGTTGGCGGCGGAGTAGCTGGGGCTGCGACCGGGATTGAAGGCTTGGCCGGCGCCGCTCCACCTGTCGTATCTGGCACGGTCTGTTCTGTGCCGACCTTGCGCAACTTCACATCCAGGCCGAACAGAAAGCGGTTTTTCTTGTCATCGCCTTTCGCTTCGCTCTTTTTCAGATCAGCATGCGATAACCACTGTGAAGCGTCGAGGCTTCTCATGTAATTGGCCACGCTGGCGTTGGACTGCGCATGCCCTTCCAGGGTCAGGGTGTCACCACTCTGCTTGAGCCCACTCAATCGTGCACCGTCCGGAATAGTTTTTACCAACTCGTCGAACAGATGCACCATCTGCGAACGATTGGCCTGCAGCTGTTCGATGATCTGCTTTCGCGCGAGCAGGCGCGCTTTTTCCTTGTCGAGCTTTTCAATTTTGACAAGCTTGGCATCGAGCAGCTTGATCTCGCCTTCGAGATAATGATTGCGCGCTTGCTGGTTGTCGATGCGCGAATTCATGAACAACATTGCGCCAATGAAAACCAGCGTGGCGACAACCAGAGACGCACCGAGCAGCATGTAAAACTCACGCTCACGCTGCTTGCGTCGCGCTGCGCGCCACGGTAATAGATTGATTTTAGCCATCAGTCGAAGCTCCTGAGCGCGAGACCACAGGCAATCATCAGCGCGGGTGCATCCATTGCCAGGACCTGTGCCTGCACGCGCGGCGACAGCGACATGTTGGCCAGCGGATTGGCAACCAGCGCATGCACATTCAATTGGTTTTCGATCAGGTCAGTGACCCCGCTGATCGAGGCGCAGCCTCCGGCGAGCACGATTTGATCGACCTTGTTGTATTCGCTGCCGGCAAAGAAGAACTGCAGCAAACGACTGATCTGCTGCACCATTGCTTCTTTGAAGGGTTCCAGCACTTCGATTTCGTACGATTCCGGCAGTCCGCCGTGACGCTTGGCCTGGCTGGCATCTTCGTAGGACAGCGCATAACGGCGCATCACTTCGTCGGTCAGTTGCTTGCCGCCAAATACTTGCTCGCGCGAATAAATCGTGCGTCCGCCCTGAAGCACGATGAGCGTGGTCATGGTCGCGCCAACATCAACCACGGCGACCAGCGCATCGGCCGGCATGCTGTGCTGTGCGGCGATCAGCTTGTAGGCGTTCTCCATCGCATAGGCTTCGACGTCGATGATCTTGGCGGTCAAGCCCCCGAGATCCAGCGCGGCAACACGCAGATCGACGTTTTCGGTACGCGATGCGGCGAGCAGCACGTTAACCATTTCAGGACTGTCCTTGAGCGGTCCCAGCACTTCGAAATCCAGACTGACTTCTTCCAGCGGGTACGGAATGTACTGATTCGCCTCAATTTGAATCTGCCCTTCCAGATCGTCGTCGGACAAATCTGCCGGCATTGGAATGATCTTGGTGATCACCGCGGAGCCCGCAACCGCGGCCGCGGCAAACTTCGTCTTGGCGCCTGAGCGATTCAATGCGCGCCGCAGCGCTTCACCGACAGCCTCGACCTCAACAATGTTCTTTTCGACCACAGCATTCGGCGGCAGGGGCTCCACCGCGTAACAATCCACGCGATAGCGTCCACCCGACTCGCTCAATTGGAGCAATTTCACAGCGGTCGAACTGATGTCGATGCCGACCAGCGGTGGTGTTCTAGTGCTCAGCAGCCCCACGGAATTCCCCTTGCTTACGCGCTCTTAGGAGCGAAACGTACACCATTACATTAAATCGGATGTGTGACTGAATGCAACGTTTTTTAAACACCCTGGCAAATACATCGAATCCTTAAGCGCTTAACATCTGGTTTTGGAGCCATTAATCCGGTCAGTCACCCAGCCCGTTCAGCAAGCTCGTGGCGCAGGCTTTATACTTTCCGCCCCAGCGATCAGCAGTTGATCGCCCATCAGCAGCCCCACTCTCCATGCGCTTGTTCCTAAGAGTTATTCGATATGCGTTGATCCTTGCCGTCAGCGGTATTCTGCTGGCGGTCATCGGCGTCGCCGTGGCGTACTGGCTGATCGCGCCGGGCCTGCCTTCCGTGGAAGCGCTGCGCGATGTACGCCTGCAGGTGCCGCTCAGGGTGTACTCGGCCGATGACAAGCTGATTGCGACGTTCGGCGAGACCCGCCGCATTCCCGTCAAGATCGCCAACGTGCCCAAGCAGGTCAAGGAAGCGTTTGTCGCGGTCGAGGACGCGCGTTTCTACGAACACCCGGGTTACGACTGGCAAGGCATCGCGCGTGCGGGCTGGCTGATGCTCAGCACCGGCAAGTTCAAGGTCGCCGGTGGCAGCACGATCACGCAACAGGTGGCGCGCAACTTCTTTTTCAGTTCGGAAGTGAGTCTCACGCGCAAGATCTCGGAGATCTTTTTCGCCGTGCGCATGGAGCACGAACTCAGCAAGGACGAAATTCTCGAGTTGTATTTGAACAAGATTTTTCTCGGCAATCGTGCTTACGGCGTCGGTGCCGCTGCCGAGTTCTACTACGGCAAGACGCTCGATCAGCTGAGCCTGGCCGAATGCGCCGTGCTCGCCTCGATCCCGAAATTTCCATCCAGCGGTAATCCGCTGAATCGCCGCGAGCGTGTGCTGGAGCGACGCAATTACGTCCTGCAGCGCATGCTCGACAACGGCTTCATCAGCGCCGAACAGTTCAAGCAGGCCAGCACCGAAATCGATCAATCGTATGCGCACGAACCGCCGATCGAAGCCGAGGCGCCGTACGTCGCCGAAATGGCGCGCCAGGAAGCGATCAAGCGTTTTGGCAACGATGCGCTGACCGAGGGCTATGTGATCCGCACCACGCTGGATTCGCACATGCAGGACGGCGCTAACCGCGCCCTGCACGACGGCTTGATCAGCTACGATTTGCGCCACGGTTTTCGCGGCGCCGAAGCGCATCTGGATATCCATCCCGGCATGCAGCCGGCGGAACTCGACAAGCTGCTGGCGTTGTATCACCCGATCGCCGGACTGGTGCCCGGCGTAGTCACCGAGAGCGCAGAAAAATCCGCCACGGTTTACCTGTTCGACAGCCAGAGCGTGCCGATCGATCTGGAAGCCATCGATTGGGCGCGCCCCTATCAGGACGACAGTCACCGCGGCACGGCGCCGAAAAAGGTCGATGCCTTGCTCAAACCCGGCGACGTGATTCGTCTCACCCGCAATGCCGATGGCAAGTGGAAACTCGCCCAATTGCCGCTCGCGCAGGCGGCGTTGCTGGCGTTGAATCCTGAAAACGGCGCGATCAAGGCGATGGTTGGCGGCTTCAGCTTCGGTCGCAGCAAGTTCAATCGCGTGACCCAGAGCAATCGCAATCCGGGTTCGAGTTTCAAACCGTTCCTGTACGCCGCTGCGTTCGATCATGGCTTTACTCCGGCCTCGATCATCAACGATGCGCCGCTGGTATTCGAGGATCCGTCCAAGCCGAACGGCCTGTGGACGCCGAAGAACGACGACGACAAATTCGAAGGCCCGATGCGCTTGCGCGAAGCGATGGTGCTGTCGAAAAACCTGGTCTCGATCCGCCTGCTCGATGCGATCGGCGTGCACTACGCGCGCGACTACATCACGCGATTCGGTTTCACGCCCGAGCAGATTCCCGAAAGCCTGTCGATGGCGCTCGGCACCGCATCGGTTTCGCCGCTGACCATGGCGCGCGGTTATGCGGTCTTCGCCAACGGCGGTTTTCTGATCGATCCGTATTTCGTCGACAGCATTTACGACCGCGATGGCAAGGAAGTTTTCCACGCCCATCCCGCGCTCGCATGTCGCCGTTGCGCCGAACGTGCGCAAGACAGCGGGCGTGTGGTCAAGGTCGATCCTGCGGTCGTCGCAGCCAACGCGCTGGGCGTGATCGAGCCAGCGACGGCGGCGCCGAATAGCAGCACTACCGCACCGAATCTCGCGCCACGCGTACTCGATGCGCGTGTCGCCTACCTGATTGGCTCGCTCATGCACGATGTGGTCCGTCGCGGCACGGGCGCCGGCGCGATGGTACTCAAGCGCAACGATCTGGCCGGCAAAACCGGCAGCACCAACGATCATCGCGACGCCTGGTTCAACGGCTACAACGCCGATCTCGTGGCCGCGACCTGGGTCGGCTTCGACGATTTCACTTCGCTCGGCCGCGTCAACGGCGTCGGCGAATTCGGTGCGCAGGCCGCGCTGCCGATCTGGATCGATTTCATGCGCACGAGTTTGCAGGGCGTCAAGGAACAACCGTTCGAAATGCCGACCGGCATCGCTAGTGCGCGCATTGATCCCGACACCGGCACGCTCGCTTCGGGCAACGATACGCATGCCATACTCGAGGTGTTCAAGTCCGAGGATCTTGCGCGTTTGGCGGTGAATGAAAATGCGCCGACCGCGACCTCGAAGCAGGACGAGAAAGCCGCCTACGACGTATTCTGATGCGCCGCCACGCTCGCGAGCATGTAGCGGATCACAGCGTGTTGCAGGCACAGCAGCAACGTCGGCGTATCGCAGTCGAAGCCGCGCGGTTGATGAGCGAGGAAGGCATCCGCGATTTTCATCTGGCCAAGCGCAAGGCGGCGGCGCATCTCGGGATTTTTGCCGAGGCCTATCTACCTAAGAACAGCGAGATTGATGCCGCGTTGCGCGAGCATCAACGCCTGTTCCAATCGGAGACACAACCGCAGCTTTTGCGACAACGCCGCGAGGTCGCGCTCGAAGCGATGCGGTTTTTCGCCGCGTTCGAACCGCGCCTGGTCGGTGCGGTGCTGGATGGCAGCGCCGATGATCACTCGGCAGTTTGTCTGCATCTGTTCAGCGACGATCCGCGCGCGCTACAGAACTTGCTCGACGAAAATCACATTCCATACGACGAAGAATCGCGTTTCCTGCGGCTCACGCGCGAGGACTCCGACGAGTTTCCCGTGTATCTTTTTTCGGCAGACGATATAGGTATCGATCTGACTCTGCTGCCGCTTGACCTGCTGCGCCAAGCGCCGCTGAGCCGTATCGACGGGAAGCCAATGAAGCGTGCTTCGCGCGGCGCGCTGGAACTTCTGCTCGCCGAGAAAGCCGACTGAAACGGCTGCAGAAAAATCGGATTCGCCACTCACCGAATGCGCATAAAAAAGCCCCGCGCGTGTCGGGGCTTTTTTGATTTCGCGAAGGATTATCGCGTGATGATCAGCTTGTACTCACGCGTCGGTGCACCGGTGTAAATCTGCCGCGGGCGACCAATCTTGGCATCGGCGGATTCGTGCTGTTCCAGCCAGTGTGCGACCCAGCCGGCGGTGCGCGCGATCGCGAACATCACGGTGAACATTTCGGTCGGAATGCCGAGCGCCTTGTAGATGATGCCGGAATAGAAATCGACGTTCGGATACAACTTGCGCTCAATGAAATACTCGTCTTTCAACGCCACCTGTTCTAGCGCCACCGCGACATCCAGCAGCGGATCGGAAACACCGAGCTCGTTCAAAACCTCGTGCGTCATTTCGCGGATGATCGTCGCGCGCGGGTCGAAATTCTTGTACACCCGGTGGCCGAAACCCATCAGACGGAAACCCGAATTCTTGTCCTTGGCGCGATCCACCGCCTTGGCGACATTCTTGACGTCACCGATCTCGGCCAGCATTTTCAGCACCGCCTCATTGGCGCCGCCATGCGCCGGCCCCCACAACGCGGCAATGCCGCCCGCGACGCACGCATATGGATTGGCGCCGGTGGAGCCGATCAGGCGCACGGTCGACGTGCTTGCGTTCTGCTCGTGATCGGCATGCAGGATGAACAACAGATCCAGCGCCTTGGCCGCGACCGGATTGAGCTTGAGCGGCTCGCTGGGTACCTCGAACATCATCGTCAGGAAACGCGTGACGTATTCGAGATTATTGCGCGGATAACGGATCGGCCAGCCGATCGAATAGCGATAACATGCCGCCGCGATCGTCGGCATTTTGGCCAGCAGACGGATCGCCGAAAGGCGGCGCTGTGCCGGATCGTTCATGTCCAGGCCGTCGTGATAAAACGCCGCGAGCGAACCGACCGAAGCGCACAACATCGCCATCGGATGGGCGTCGTAATGAAAGCCGTTGAGAAAATTCTTCTGCGACTCGCGCATCATCGTGTGATGCGTCACTTCGTGATCGAACGCGGTGAATTCCGCCGGCGTCGGCAGTTCGCCGTTCATCAGCAGATACGACACTTCGAGGAAGCTCGACTGCTTCGCCAGCTGCTCGATCGGATAACCGCGATACAGCAAAATACCTTGATCGCCGTCGATGAACGTCACCGCACTTTTGCACGCCGCGGTCGACATGAAACCCGGATCGTAAGTGAAGTAGCCGGTCTCTTTGTTCAACTTGCCGATGTCCAGCGCCGGATTGCCCAAGGTGCCGGTAATGACGGGCAAGGTGGTGCTTTTATTAGACGCAGAATCGGTCAGTACAACGCTCTTGTCAGACACAGCAGCCTCCTGAGGCTTGGTTTTGGGCGATCGTTGACCGGTCTACAGCACCAGTCGCTTGCACCCTCGAATGCAGCGCAACGGGGTCGATGATATGTCCGTCGACCCGCAATGCGGCAGTGCAGCGAATTATCGCACAAGCGTTTGTTTGCGGTATGTACACGCAACGCAAACCTCGCCCCGAACGCGCTAAACTAAAGGCACTTGACAGCGTTTTCCGACAGGGAAACTCGGATTGCAGACACACGAAAGCGCGATGGACGGTCAACGTCAATCGCGCTTTCAATCAATCAAAGCTTTACGCTAACTACGAACTCACTCGCGGGCAAATCGCCTTGGTGAATTCGCCGGCAGCAGAAATTCTTACTTCTGCGCGTAGCGCTGGCGGAACTTGTCAACGCGACCGCCCACGTCCATCACCTTGTGCTTGCCGGTGTAGAACGGGTGCGACTTGCTCGAAATTTCCACCTTGATCAGTGGATATTCCTTGCCATCTTCCCACTTGATCTTGTCCTTGCTGGTCATCGTCGACCGCGTCAGGAACGCAAAGTTGGCAGAGGCATCCTGAAACACCACGTCGTGCGATTGGGGATGGATGTCTGCTTTCATATCAGTGCTCCGCGTAGGGCTGCAAAAAAAGAGGCGTATATTAACTTTTGCAGCTCGCCCGCGCAAGTCATCGCCGTCTGGATTGCCTCTCGCGATTCAGCACGAGCCAGGCTTGGCGGCGCATAATCCGCAACTCAGTATTTAAAGGCATCGCCAAAATCGCATGCATTTGTATCGCAGAATTCTGTCATTGCCGCTACTCGCCGCCCTCGCCCTCGCGGCACACGTAGCGTCGCCCGCACCGCCCGCCAGCAACAATGCCGGGGCGATCTTGCCCGCATCCCAGGCCGATGCGATCAACGCCGCAATCACGGCATTGCCGCGCAAGCACGATCTCAGCGCGACGCAGCGCAAACAGATCGAAGAACTGCTGCGCGATGCGCTGAATGACGATCAGCGTGCCGATGCCGAGCAGACAAAACTGCAGTCCTTGCGCGACACCCCCACGCCATCAGTCAATACGTCGCGCAATAGCGATACGAATACCGCCGGCGATGTCACGAACCCCCTCGCCGACTGGCGCGCCAAACTGCCGCAACAAGCCACGATTGCGCAGCTTAGTGATTTGCTCGAGCAGGAACGCGGCGCGTTGACCGCGGCACAGGACAGTATTCGCGCGCTAGACGAAGAAGTACAACAGCAAACCCAGCGCCCCGACGCGCTGCGCGATGAACTCGCACAAGCCCACGCCGATGCCGACCAGGACGCCGCCGCAACTCCGCGCCTGCCAAATGCGCCAGCCAGTCTGGCCGAAGCCGCGCGCCTCGCGGCGAAGGCAACACAGCGTTACAAGCAAAGCCATCTCGCCGCACTGGAAATGGAGCAGCGCACCTACGAGGCGCGCATGCATACGTTGCAGAATCAGCGCAGTGATCGCCGCAGCGAGGTCGATGAACGCAGCCAGCGCGTCAGCATGATGGAAACCATCGTGCTCGATCGCGCGAGCTCGGCAGTGGCCGACATCCGCGCGCGGCTGCAGCAAACCAGCGATCAATATGCCAATGGCCCGGCACCGCTGCAACATGCGGCGAGCGCCAATCTCGCGCTCGGCGAAGAACTCGTCACTGCGGTGAAACGCCTCGGCGAAGTACGCGATCTGAAAGCGCGTTACAGCGGCCAGCGCAGCGAAACCGACCTGGCGGCCAAGAACACCGAAGATCGGCTCAAGGCCGGCGGCGTGAGCGAAGCGGTCGGCCTGATTCTGCTATCCGAACGGCGCAAGCTGCAACCGCTGCCGGCGTTGCGCCGCGAACTGGCCGAACTGCAAAGCGAACTCGCCCAGGCCAAGCTGCGTCTGGTGGATCTGCGCGAAGAACAAGAAGGCTTGCGCGGCCTGAAACCCGTGTCGATGCGCGCGCCGATCGTTGCCGCGAATCCGCCAATCGCAACCTCAGCCGACACCCCCGAGACTATGGGCGATGATCTATCGCAGTTGCTCGGTACGCGTGCCGATTTGTTGCCGCGACTGATCGGTGCGCAATCGCGACTCGTCACTACCCTCGGCGATACCGAACAGCAACTCGGCGGCCTGGTCAGCAGTACGACCGCGCTGAACACCACACTCAATTCGCGCCTGTTGTGGACACCGAGCCACGCGCCGATCAACGCGACGTGGGACAACCAGTTCCTGCAAACCGTGCAGCAAGTATTCAGCACCAACCACCTGCAATCGTTGCGCGATATCTGGCAAGACTTCAGCGCCGCGGGCGCCGGATTTGTTGCCGCGTTGATCGCCCTGCTCGGCGCGGCGATATTTGCGCAACTGCGCGTGCCGGCGCTGCTCGATCGTTTTGCCGCGCCGATGCGGCGCATCCGCACCGATCGTTATCGCTGCACCTTGAACGCACTGGTTCTGACCGTGCTCGCGGCGTTGCCGTTGCCGCTGTTGTTCTGGCTGGTGGGACACGTATTGCAAGCGGCGCGGGGCCGCGAGCCGCTCGATAACGCGCTCGGTGTCACGCTGATTTCGCTCGCGCTACCGCTGTATGCACTGGTGTTCTTGAGCTGGCTGATCCGCGAAACCGGTCTGGCGCACTTGCACTTTCGCTGGCCGCGCGCGCGGCGCAACGCCTTACGCGCGCTATTGCCCGGACTGTCCAGCATCGTACTGATCACGCAATTCGTACACACGGTTTTGAATCTGGTCAATACCGACAAAATCGATGCCACGTTCGGTCGAGCAATCTTCATTCTCGGCGCTTTCGGCATCGCCGCACTCACCTGGCGCGCGCTACGCCCCGGTGCGGTGTGGTCGCAACGCGGCGCGGTCCAGGCCGAACCGATCCGTCTGCGTCAGCTGACGCGCGGTGTACTCAGCGCATTTTTCTTCGGCTGTGGTGTGCTTGCGATCGCGGGCTACTATTTCACTGCATTCACCCTGGTCGAGCGCATGCTGCAATCGTTCGGTGCCGCGCTCGCAGTTTCGGTATTGCACGGCCTGGCAGTGCGCTGGTTGATGCTCGGCGAACGCCGCCTCGCCCTCAAGCGCATGGAAGAGCGCCTCGCCGAGGAGCAGCGCAATGCGCAGGCAAATGCCAAGCCAGATGCGGCCAACGCCGAAGTCTTGCCGGACGTGGAGGAAATCGAAACCACGATCGCCAGTCTCGGCGAACAAACGCGACGTGTCGTGCGCGTGCTGACCCTGCTGCTGCTAACGATGTTGCTATCGGTAATCTGGTCCGATGTCGCGCCGGCGTTGTCGTTTCTCGACACGGTCAGCATCTGGAAAGCAACGCACTTGACCGAAGGCAAGACAATTGTCGATTTCAGCCTGACCCTGCGCGCCGTCCTGCTGTCGTTCGTCGTGCTGAGCCTGACTTGGGTCGCCACGCGTAACCTGCCCGGCCTGCTTGAAATCGGCGTGTTGCGCCGGCTCAATGTCGATGCACCAACACGCTACGCGATCACCAGTCTGCTGCGTTATTTCATCGTACTGTTCGGCGTGATTGTCGGGATTGGTTTTCTCGGCGTGCAGTGGGCAAGCCTGCAATGGCTCGCCGCCGGTTTGACCGTTGGCCTGGGTTTTGGTCTGCAGGAAATCTTCGCGAATTTCGTCTCGGGCCTTATCGTTTTATTTGAGCGTCCATTCCGCATCGGCGACGTGATTACTGTGGCGAATGTCGAAGGCACGGTCGCAAAAATCCGCACGCGCGCCACCACCATCGTCGATTGGGACAATCGCGAAGTCGTCGTGCCGAACAAGACCTTCATCACCGATCGCTTGGTCAACTGGACCTTGTCCGATTCAATCACGCGCATCGTGATCAAGGTCGGCGTCGCCTACGGCAGCGACCCGGCCAAGGTGCAGAATCTGCTGCTGAACCTCGCCACCGAACACACGCTCGTGCTGAAAGATCCGGCGCCAAATTGCTGGATGACGGCCTTCGGCGACAGTACCCTGGATTTTGAACTGCGCGCGTTCGTCGCCGAAATCGCGCAACGCAATCGTGTGCGCACCGAACTGCAGTTCCGCATCAAGGCGGCGTTCGATGCGGCCAAGATCGATATCGCTTTCCCGCAGATGGATTTATGGGTGCGCAACGCTCCGCCAGGCATGGCCGGGGTCGATGCCGTAACGTCGTTGAATACGCAAACCCAGCCGGTCAAGCCAGCGAAGCCGGTTTGATTTTTGGCTCATCATTCCAGCGCAGGTTGGAATCCATTTTGATCTTGCCATGCTGGGCGTCACATCGAAGCGGGCGAATCAAAGTCAACATGCATTCCAGCCTGCGCTGAAATGATGGCTAGTTTTTTGCCGGGCGGTTTATTTCCGACCTCCGGAAAATACTTAATCCGTGCCGAGCGATTTCGCCAGCATCGCCTGGAACCGCGTCTGGTCGACCGCCAAAACGATATCCGCATTCGCCGCATGACCGCCGCGTTGCTCCCAATCGACCACGGTGGCGCCCCGCGTAAGTGTGCCCTGCAACTCTATCGCGACGTGGCGCCGCTCGGCTTTTGTGACGATGCCAGGATCGAGTGCCACAGCCATCGCCAGCGCGTCGGCAGTCAGCATCTTTTCACGCCTTTCGCCCTGTGCAAACATCAGGGTTTTATGCGAGATGGTACGATAAAAAATCGCACGCGCGTCGGCACCGGCAAGCAACGCATCCCAGCGCGAAAAATCGACGCCGTGCGCCATAGTCGCTTCCCAATCGACCAACGTGAACTGCGGCCATTCGGAGAACACGATGTGCGCCGCTTCGGGATCAAAACTGATATTGAATTCGGCCGGAATCAGGCGCGTATTGCCGCGTCCAGTGACCGCGCCGCCCATGATGATGAGGCGTGAGATTCTAGAGGGCAACGTCGGATCGAGACGCAAGGCGAGCGCCACATTGGTCAGTGGCGCGAGCGCCACCAGCGTCAAATCACCAGCATGCTGATGCGACAAACGCAGGATCGCCAGCGCTGCATGCTCGCTGCTCGCACAGCTGGTTGCGGCAGCATAATCGGTATCACCGAAACCATCCAGACCATGCACGAAGGCAGCATCTTCCGCTGGCAAAACCAGCGGCGATGGACAGCCGGCAAATACCGGCGTGTTGACACCGATCACATCGACCAGCTTGAGCGCGTTCGCCACCGTGTGATTCAGACCGACGTTGCCGGCCGCGATGCTTAGGCCGACCACGTCGGCGTGCGCGTGCGCCATCAGGATGGCGAGTGCGTCATCGACGCCGGGGTCGGTATCGATCAGAATTTTTTGACGTGTCATCGTTTTTACTTCCTCAAGCAGTTGCGCAAAGTGGAATTATTTTTGCGCGACCACGATCGTGCGCGATGTCGTGATCCACGGGATTTTTTGCGGCGCGACATACAAGCTCGGCGCGGCAAAACCAGCGGCCTGCAAACGCGCCAGAATATCGCGACCATAATCGCGAAATGCCAATATGCCTTCGCCGCCGCGCAGCGGATCGCGATGGTAACTCGGAGACAACAGATGCTCGATCACACCATCGCGCAAATACGCGCGCTCCACGGTGGTATCGCTATCGAACAGCGGCACCGTGAATAGCAGACGAGCGCCCGGACGCAGCACACGATGCAGTTCCGCCAGGGCCAGCGTATCGTCCGGCACGTGTTCCAGTACTTCGGTATGCGTGATCAGATCGAAGCTCGCATCGGCGTAACTCAGGCGCTGCATGTCTTCGCAGCGAACACCATCACGCATCGCGCCGAATGGCAGATTGGCGAAAAATTCGGAGACTTTTAAACTGCGCACATGCCGATGCAAATAGGCAACCAGCGGGCCGCGGGCGGAAAATTCACAGGCATCCGTTGTGGCCAGATCGAGATGCTGATCGCGCAACGCCCAACCCATCGCGCTATGCACCGCGCTGGCGGCGCAACGCAGACAACGTACGCCGGTTTCGTCGCGGTTGATACGCACAAAAATACTCGTCCCGCAGAACGGACATTGCGCGTGTGCCAGCGCAAAATCGCGCCACTGCAGCGCAGCCAGACCGGCGCGAAAACGTGTCGGCAATCGCATCGTCACGTGCCGGCGTAACGCGCGGCGCCGCCGACCCAACGTATGATCAAACGCTCGGCCTGCTGCGGATATTTTTCGAGCAACACGGCGCCGACTTCCTGCACCGCCGGCAAAAGTTTTGCATCGCGCGCGAGATCGGCGATGCGAAATCCGATGCGCCCGGTCTGGCGCGTGCCGAGCAATTCACCAGGGCCGCGCAACTCCAGATCTTTCTCGGCGATGCGAAATCCGTCGGTGGTTTCGCGCATCACTTCGAGACGTTGCCGCGCGGTGCCCGACAGCGGCATTTGATACAGCAATACGCAACTCGATGCCTGACTGCCGCGACCGACACGACCGCGCAACTGATGCAGTTGCGACAGCCCAAGACGTTCGGCATTCTCGATCACCATCAGGCTCGCGTTCGGCACATCCACACCGACCTCGATCACCGTGGTCGCGATCAACAACGCGAGTTCGCCGTTCTTGAACGTCGCCATCACCGCCTGTTTTTCGGCAGGCTTGAGGCGCCCGTGCACAAGTCCGATGCGCAGCTCCGGCAATGCCGCCGTGAGCTCGGCATGACTGACTTCGGCGGCCTGCGCTTCGAGCACGTCCGACGCTTCGATCAACGTGCAAACCCAATACGCCTGTCGACCCAACGCGCACGCGGCACGAATGCGCTCAACGATTTCGCCGCGCCGCGCGTTGCTGATCGCAACCGTCGTCACCGGTGTGCGCCCGGGCGGCAATTCGTCGATTACCGAGACATCCAGGTCGGCATACGCGGTCATCGCCAGCGTGCGCGGAATCGGTGTCGCGGTCAGCACCAGTTGATGCGGAATGTTTTCGCCGCTGCGGCCCTTGTCGCGCAGCGCCATGCGTTGATGCACGCCGAAGCGATGCTGCTCGTCGATGATAGCGAGTCCAAGATGGCGAAACTCGACGCCTTCCTGCATCAGCGCATGCGTGCCGATCACGATATCGGCGTCGCTCTTCAATGCGTCGAGTGCGGTACGTCGCGCGCGGCCCTGCACCTTGCCCGCGAGCCAGATCACCTTGATGCCCAGAGGTGCGAACCACTGCAAAAAACTGCGCAGATGTTGTTCGGCGAGCAGCTCGGTCGGCGCGACCAGTGCGACCTGCGCGCCGGCTTCGATCGCATGCATCGCGGCCAACGCGGCGACCACGGTCTTGCCCGAACCGACATCACCCTGCACGAGCCGCAGCATCGGTTTCGCGCTAGCCAGATCGCGCGCGATTTCAGCAAGCACGCGTTGTTGCGCGCCGGTCAAGGCAAAAGGCAATTGCGCGATGAACGCACTGCGTTGTTCACCGCCGCCGCGCAATACCGGCGCACGGCGCTGGCGAATCTGCGCGCGCAAGCGTTTCAGACTCAGGTGATGCGTGAGCAGTTCTTCGAACGCGAGGCGTTGTTGCGCCGGATGTTCGCCGATCGCAATTTGCGCGAGATTTGCTTCCGGCGGCGGACGATGCACAAATAGCAACGCATCGCGCAACGATCCGAGCTGATATTTGGCGCACAATTCCGGCGGGATCAATTCGAGGCTCGCCGCGTCCGGCAACAATTTCAACGCGCGCTCGATCACGCCGGCAAGACGTTTGTGACCGAGCCCCTCGGTGGTCGGATAAATCGGCGTGAGGCGCTCCTCGACCACGCTGATCGCGTCGTCGAGCAAACGCTCGTATTGCGGATGCACGATCTCGAAACCTTGCGCAACATGCCGCACTTCACCGTAGCAACGGATGCGCGTACCGGGCTTGAGTTGGTCGGCCTGCGAGCCGCGAAAATGAAAAAAGCGCAGCACCAAAGTCTGGTTGGACCCATCGCTGATCGCGACGCGCAATTGCGGGCGAAAACGAAATCCGCGCTCGACCGCATCGACCCGGCCTTCGACCTGTGCCTGATCGCCTGGGCGCAAATCTGCGATCGCAGTGATGCGAGTTTTATCTTCGTAGCGCAGCGGCAGATGGAACCACAAATCCTGCAGCCGCTCGATGCCGAGCTTGGCCAGCGTCGCCTGCAACGCCGGGCCGACGCCAGGCACGCCGGCTACCGGCAGCAATCCGGGATCGCCAGTTGTGCCGACAATCACGCTGGTTTTTTTTGTCACCGCCACGGCAGTTTCGCGCGAGAATTTTCGCGGCGATCAGGCCTGATCGAGCACCAGAATCGCATCAATCTCGACCTGTGAACCGAGCGGCAACTGCGCCACGCCGATGGTCGAGCGCGCCGGGTACGGTTCGCTGAAATAACTCGCCATGACCTTGTTCACTTCGGCGAAATTGGCCAGGTCGGTCAGGTAAATTCCAACGCGTGCGATCTGCTCGAACGAGCCGCCGGCGGCGGCCACGACCGCTTTCAGATTTTCAAAAATGCGGGTGGTCTGCACTTCGATCGAACCTTCGACGAGTTTGCCGGTGGCCGGATCGATCGGCGTTTGCCCCGACAGATACACAGTGTTGCCGCAGCGCACCGCCTGCGAATACGGGCCGATGGCTTTCGGGGCGTGATCGGAATGAATGATTTTACGCGTCATGGCAGGCCCAACCTTGCATGGGAAAAACCCGATTCTAGCTGGCGCGGTGTCGCATGGGCAGGGATACGTGCCGCTCACGGCGATTCCGGTGCTGCGTGAGGCGCGCGGAAACCGTTATCCTGTCGCCATGCCCGAAGCCATCTTGCTGCGTCTCGACGCTGTCATCATCGCCGTTACCGCGCAAATTCCGCGCGTGCTCAGCGTGCGCGATGCGAACGGCGCCGACGCGTTGCCGAGCGGCCCGCTCGATTTGGAAACACATCTCACGCTCGAACGCGGCGTGCGCGAACGAGTCGCCGAACAGAGCGGATTTCAGCTTGGCTACGTCGAGCAGTTGTATACATTCGGTGATCGTTATCGCGATCCGTGCGAACTTGCCGGTGGTCCGCGCGTGATCTCCAGCGCGTACATCGCGCTCGTGCGCGAACACGCGCTACCCGATGGTTTTGCCGCGCACTGGCAGGATTGCTACGCGTATCTGCCGTGGGAAGACTGGCGTCGCGGCCGACCCGCGTTGATAGATGCCGCGCTCGCGCCGGCCTTGCATCGCTGGGCCGGGCGCGACAAACGCCGGCGCGAGCGCGTCGACCTGACCTTTGGCCTTGAATCCGCGTCGTGGGATCCCGAACGCACGCTGGAGCGTTACGAATTATTATGGGAAGCCGGCATCGTGATCGAGGCCGCGCGCGAAAATGGCGCCGTGCAGGAATTGCCCGCCGTGGCGGTCGGACGCGGCATGGCGCTCGATCACCGGCGCATCCTCGCCACCGCGCTCGGTCGACTGCGCGGCAAGATCAAGTATCGCCCAGTGGTGTTCGAATTGCTGCCGGCGAGTTTTACCTTGTTGCAGCTTTTGCACGTCGTGGAAGCGCTAGCCGGCAATCGCCTGCACAAGCAGAATTTCCGCCGGCTCGTCGAAAGCGCCGGCCTGGTCGAAGGCACCGGCCAACTCGATCACGCCACCGGTGGACGTCCGGCCGAGTTGTTCCGATTCCGCCACGAAGTATTCCGCGAGCGACCCGCGCCGGGGGTTTATTTTCCTGGCGCATGGTGGGGGCGCTGAAAATATTCAGCGTCTGGTGCCGAGATAAACCCCCGCCGCCGCAAGCGCAAATCCCGCGAGCTTGAATAGTGACATGTGCTCACCGAGCAACACAAAACTCATGACGGCCGTGACCGGTGGCACGAGATAAAACAAGGCCGCTACCGCGGTTGCCGCACCACGCCGCAACAGCACGAACAACAGCGCGAAGGTCGCGACGGAATTCACCAATACGAGCCACGCGCTGGCAAGATAAAACGCCGCGCTGCCGTCGAACTCGAAATGTTCCCACCACCACGCCAGCGGCAGCAACAGCAGCACCGCGGCGAGGTGCTGGATGAACAGGCCGATGCGCAAATCCACGTTCGAGCCGTGCCGTTTCTGGTACAGCGTGCCGACGCAGATGCCGAACAATCCGATCGCCAGCGCGACATACGCCATGCTGCCGACGTTCGCCGAATCCACGCGGTCCGCGACCACCAGCAACACCCCGGCGAGCCCGAGCACAAATCCGAGCCACTGCGCCTTGCTCACCGCATCGCCGAGCGCACGGGCGAGCAACGCCACGCCCAGCGGCATGATGCCGATCACCAGCGCCGCGGCGCCCGCGCTCGCACCAAATTTGATGCCGGCGTACACGCCGCCGAATTGCAGCGCGAGCGAAAACAGTCCGACCACGGCGCTGTGCAATGTCTCGCGCGGCGATGGCCACGGCAACCGCGCCAACACCGCGAGCGCGGCAAAGATCAGCGCCGCCGAACCGAAACGAATGACCAGCAACGTGAAGGGAGCGCCATGCGCCAGCGCGAGTTTGCCGGCGAGATAACCCGTGCTCCACAGCACGACAAAACTGATCGCCGCGATGCGGTTCGCGGAGTGTGCGCATGATGTCGGTGGCATCGACACGGGCGGCGGCGCAAACGACGATGAAGATTTTTCCGATGCTGACATGTGACTCACTGTTCTCGCATTTTGTCCGGTGCGAAGCGCTCATATCGAGCGGCGAAAAACCCGATGCATCGGCGCCGCGGCAGTGCGATAAACTGGCTGCCCGACACGCCGCTGCGGCTGCAACAAGAATTACCATGCCGAACCCGCTCGATCAATTCCACCTTCGTGCATGCGCCTGCGGCCTGGCGCGCCGGCAAACGTCGCGACGCAACGCATGAATCACCTGCGTTTTTCACCGCGCGACTTGATGACACGACTTGCGTTGTTGTACGCAGTGCTCGCGCTGATCGCATTGGTGCTCGTGAAATGGACCTTGCTGCTCAGCGAATTCAGCGAGCTCAAGGATGAGATTGCCCGTGGCAGCCTGATAACCAGCATGAGCGCCGAGGCGCTTGATCTGAGCCAGGATTTTGATACCACCAGCGCACCGTCCGCGCGCTCGCTGGAACATGCGCTTGAATCGTTCTTGTTGCATCTGGAACGCCCGCGCGATCGCCTCGGCGACGAGCCTTCCTTCATCCTGACCGAACTCGCGGCGCAGCCGCTGGCCGCAGCGATTGTTGATCCTAACGGCGTCTTGCTCGCAAGCGCGCCAGGTGACGGCAAATGGCAGGCACAGATCGCGCCGGGCGGCGATCCGCTGTGGCAGAAATTGTCGATCGGCGATGCGCCGACTCTGGTCGCAAGCGATGATTCGCCACGTCTGCTGCGACGCTACGTCGCGCCGATTCGCGATTCCGCGCATGTCCTGCGCGGCGCGCTTGTGCTGGAGCTGCGCCTGCCAGTGCCGTGGCGCACGCTGAGTTTCGACTGGAATTTCGAGTGGCCGATCCTGATCGCGTATCTGCTGCTGTTCGGCCTCGGTTCGGCGTTGTTCCTGTCGCGTTATGTGACGCGTCGGCTGAACCGCATCGCCAGCGCCGCGCACGCGTGGAGCGGCGGCGACTTTTCCGAAATCATCCAGGATCAATCCGCCGACGAACTCGGCGTACTCGCACGCGACCTGAATCGCATGGCCTCCGAATTGCGCGCGCTGGTGCAGACGCGCGCGCGCCTGGCCAGCATCGAGGAACGCCAGCGCCTCGCGCGTGACCTGCACGATACGGTCAAACAAAAAGCTTTTGCATTGCAATTGCAGCTCGCCGCAGCGGCACGCCACGCCGCGCCGGGCGACCGCACGCGCATCGAAGAAGCGCGGCGCATCACCGAGGAAATCCAGCGCGAGCTGATGCTGATTCTCGACAAAATGCGCCTGCCGGAAAATTCCGCCGGCGCTGCCGGTACGCTCGAAGCGCAGATCGCCGAACGCAGCGACGCCTGGGCGCGACGCAGCGGTATCGCCCTGCATCGGCTGATCGATGATGCGCGCGAAGTATCCGCCGCGCATAACGAAGCCGTGTTGCGCATCATCGACGAGGCGCTGGCCAACGTCTGGCGCCACAGCCATGCGAACGAGGCGCGCCTGAGCCTGCAGCACGACGAGAATCAATTCACCCTGCGCATCGTCGACAATGGTTGCGGCGGCGCTGCCGAACGCAGTGCCGGCATGGGCATTCACAATATGCGCGAACGCAGCGCCGGATTGCCCGGTGGACGTTTCGCGTTGAGCAGCAGCACTGACGGCGGCACCACGATCACCGTATGCTGGAGCGTGCCGGTTCAGTGAAATCCAGCCACGGGTAAAGTGCATGAGTGCCATGAACGCCATAAAAAAACACAGCGCGATCCGCGTCGTCATCGTCGACGATCATGTTCTGGTGCGCCAGGGCATCCGTAGTTTTCTCGATACCGAACCGGACCTCAGCATCGTTGGTGAAGCCGGCGACGCCGATGCCGCGATCGCCGTCTGTGCCGCCGAAAAACCCGACGTCGTGCTGGTCGATCTGGTCATGCCCGGCGGCGGTGTCGAAGCCGCGCGCGGCATCAAGCACGCCAGTCCGAATACCGCGATCATCGTGCTCACCTCGTTCGAGGACGACGCGCGCATGCTCGAAGCGATCCAGGCCGGCGCGCTGTCGTATCTGCTGAAAGACATCGCCGCCGAAGACCTCGCCACCGCGGTGCGACTGGCCGCACGCGGCGAAGCCACGCTGCATCCGCGCATCGCCGCGCGCCTGGTCAGCGCGGTGCGCAATCCCGCCGGCGGCGGCTCCGCACTGGCCGACATT
>JAYVLO010000150.1:0-15737 GCA_043759455.1 Pseudolysobacter sp. | reverse complement strand
GGCTCTTTTTCCTTCGCCAGTTTCAAGCGCAGCCAATCGTTCTTGACGCGCTTGCGCCAGACATCGTTGAGCTCTTCCTGCGATTTCGCCCACGGCAATTTGTCGCGTTCGTAGCTGTAACTCTCGTCCTGGCTGAAATCGAAACCCTTCGCCAGCAGGCTACGCGCAAACGCGGTTCGCTCGGCCACATGCTGCTCATACAGATTGAAGATATCGAACGGCACGGTCAGGTCGTGGCTATTGATCGCCTCGCCGAGTTTCTCGCGTGCCGGCAGGAATTTGTCGACATCGGACTGCACAAAAAACAGTCGCTCGGCGTCCAGCGAATTCAGGTAATGATCGAAGATTTTCCCCGACATCGCACTGTCGAGCGGGATTGCCTTGTAGTGGAACTTGGTCCAATAGTTGGTCGCGAGAATCGCCGCCTGACCTTGCTCCGGTGTCGCTTTGAGCATCGGTGCACCGATGCCATCGGCTGCGGGTTTGGCTTGGGCAAACGTCGCCACACACAGGGCGATCCAGAGCACGTGTTTACGCATTACATCTCTCCGCAAAACTGGTTTGGTGGAACAAATCATGGTGCGTCGGATCACTTCGGCGCGAGGCGATCCGACATCGTTTATTGGGTGGGTCAGGCAACGTCGACATAACCCGCGGCGTGTGCCATTTCATCGGCGTGGTAGGACGAACGCACCAAAGGCCCTGAAGCGACATGACTGAAACCGAGTGCATCACCGTAATCTGCCAGCGCCCGGAATTCGTCTGGCGTCCAGTAACGCAACACTGGATGATGATGCGCAGTCGGCTGAAGGTATTGCCCGATCGTGACCATATCGACATCGTGCGCGCGCAGATCGTTCATTGCGCCGTGCACCTGTTCCATCGTTTCGCCGAGGCCGAGCATGATGCCGGACTTGGTCGGCACGTTCGGATGCTGCGCCTTGAAACGCTGCAGCAAGCTCAGCGACCAGTCATAATCGGCACCCGGACGCACGCCGCTGTACAGCTCGCGCACGGTTTCGAGATTGTGGTTGAACACGTCCGGCGGCGATTCATTGAGCACTTCGAGCGCACGTTCCATGCGGCCCTTGCCGCGGAAATCCGGCGTGAGAATTTCGATCTTGGTGGTCGGGCTGATCGCACGCACCTGACGGATGCATTCGGCAAAATGCACCGCGCCGCCGTCGCGCAGATCGTCGCGGTCGACCGAGGTTATCACCACGTAGCGCAGGCCCATGTCGTGGATCGTGCGCGCGAGATTGGCAGGTTCGTGCAGGTCCGGCGGCTTTGGTCGGCCATGCGCGACATCGCAGAAGGAACAGCGCCGCGTGCAGACTTCGCCGAGGATCATGAACGTGGCCGTGCCTTTCGAAAAACACTCATGGATATTCGGGCACGAGGCTTCTTCGCACACCGTCACCAACGAGTTTTCGCGCAGCTTGGACTTGAGTTTGGCGACCGCGTTGCCTTGCGGAATACGCACGCGAATCCAGCTCGGTTTGCGCAGCGTAGGCGCGCTGTCGAATTGCGCGCGATTGCGCGAGATTTTGTCCTCGCCGAGCATTTTTTCGCCCACGACAACGAGCGGGATGATCTTGGAAGCTAATTCATTCATGTGGGCAGGCTAACATTCGCGCTATTGGCAGGGCCAGCGGCAGTCAAAAGCAAATGGGGATTGGTCTCGCGCAATTCCAGCCCGAGTTGCTGCGCCAGTTCGACAACCAGCATGGCTTCAACGTCTTCGATAGACGACGGGCCGCCGAGATCGCTGATCTGGGTCACCTGCAAACCCTGATATCCGCACGGGTTGATCCGGCGGAACGGTTCGAGATCCATCGCCACATTAAGGGCGAGGCCGTGAAACGTGCAACCCCGGCGCACGCGCAGACCGAGCGCACCGACCTTGGCGCCGGCGACATACACGCCCGGCGCGTTTTCGCGGCGCAGCGCTTCGATATTCCAGTGGACCAGCGTATCGATGATGGCTTGTTCAATACGACAGACGAACTCGCGTACGCCGATGCCGATGCGGCGCAAGTCGATCAGCAGATACGCCACGATCTGGCCTGGGCCGTGATACGTCACCTGGCCGCCGCGATTGGTCTGCACCAGCGGAATATCGCGCGCATCAAGCACATGTTCGGGTTTGCCAGCCTGGCCGAGCGTGAACACCGGATCGTGCTGCACGAGCCACACTTCGTCGAGCGTGGTCTCATCGCGCGCATCGGTGAAAGCCTCCATCTCGCGCCACGCCGACACAAAATCGCGGCGACCAAGATGGCGGATCAGCAGCGGCGCACGTTCGCCCATGTTGGCTCAGATCGTCCAGCGCACGGCGGGATCGGCGCGCAATGCGGCGTGGGCGGCATCGTATTTTTCACGACTCGGGCAAGCGAAACTCAAGGTCAGCGACAGATAACGACCTTCACTTGAGGTGCGGCTGTGCATGCCGGCGAGCACGCTCAAGCCGAGCTCGGCGAGAATCGATGGAATGCGCGCTTCGAGCTGCGCATCCGCCGCGCCGAGCACGGTGACTTCGAACACGCCGGGAAACTGAAACCCCTGTTCGGGATTTTCCGGCTTGAGATCGTCGAGTGTTTTCATGCGCAAGCTCCTATCGATTGTCCGGCAGTCGCGCTTCCGGTGGCTTGACCACGACGTCGGGTTTGTCACCCTTCCACCACAAACCCATGCCGTCGGTAAAGCCGTGCCAATAACCGCCCGAAGCCGCGGCGTTCAATGTGATCAGCGGACGCTCGAGCAGCGGCTTGCCATCCAGTGCGAGTTTTAGCGTACCGACCTGTTGACCCTTCGTGAATGGTGCAATCAGATGACTGGGGAGATCCATGCTCGCTTTCAAGTCGCCGTAGCGACCGCGTGGCAGGGTGACCAGCAAATCCTCGGCAATGCCGAGCGGCAGCGCATCGAATTCGCCCTTCCACAATACCGGCGTGACCAGCGGCTTGTTGCCTTCGTAGAGTTTGTGGCTCTCGAAAAAACGGAAGCCATAATTCAACAGCGCTTGACTGTCGTCGGCGCGTTGTTTCTCGCCGCTGTCGCCCATGATCACGCTGATCAGGCGCTGGTCACCGCGCTTGGCCGACGCCGCAAGACAAAAGCCCGCGGATTTGGTGTGGCCGGTCTTGATGCCATCGACGCTGGCGTCGCGCCAAAGCAAGGTATTGCGATTGTGCTGCCTGATGCCGTTCCACTCGAATTCCTTGATCGAGTAGATCGCGTAATCCTGCGGATAATCGCGAATCAGCGCGCGTGACAACAGCGCGATATCGTGCGCGGTGGTGTAGTGATCGGCGTTCGGCAGGCCGCTGACATCTACGAAATGCGAATTGGTCAGGCCGAGTTTCGCGGCATACTGGTTCATCAGTTCGGCGAACGTGGTTTCCGAGCCGGCGATATGTTCGGCCAGCGCGATCGCCGCATCATTGCCGGACTGAATAATCATGCCGTACAGCAAGTCCTTCAGCTTGACCTTGGAATTCAGCACGAGAAAACTGGTCGAGCCGTCGGTGCCCGCGCCGCCGCCGCGCCACGCGTTTTCGCTGATGAAGACATCGTCTTCCATCTTCACCTTGCCCGCAGCGAGCTCGGCGGAAACCACGTACGAGGTCATGATCTTGGTGATTGATGCCGGCTCGACACGCTCATCGGGATTGCTCGATACCAGCAGCTGGCCGCTGACGAAATCCATCAGCACATAACTTTTGGCGTTGAATTCAGGCGCCGGTGGGGTGGGCAAGTTCAACGCACCGGGCTTGGCTACGTCGGGATGCGGCCCGGTTTGCGACGCGGGTGTTGCCGGCGTCGGGTTTGTCGCCGCGGCAGCATTCGGTGCGGGCGCAGGCTGGCTGGAGTCGGTCGCCGCAGCAGCGGGTTTGGGGTGTTTTTTTGCCAGCGCCGGGGCGGACAAAGTCGTGGCGAGCGCAGCGCCCAACAACACGCGATACAACAGGTTCATCGATAATTCCATGATCTGAAAAGGGGTAATCCTGAAAAGATTGATCTCGAAGAGATTGATCCGAAAAAATGTTCAAAAAAGGGCGATAGCGTGGCGCGGGTTGTGAGTTCGCGATCCAACATTTGCTCAGTCGTCCAGCGCGACACGTGGTTCGCCCAGTCCCAGCGCGCGCACTTGCGGCGTGATGCGGTCGGCGGTATCGACATCGGCAAGCGGGCCGATGCGCACACGATCTATGCCATGTCCGCCGGCATCGCCATGCACGATACGCACGTCGCCGAGCTTCGCGCGCTGGATCGCCGCCGCCGCGCGTTCGGCATTCGCACGCTCGCCGAATGCGCCGACCTGCAGATAAATTTTCGGTGTGTGCAAGCGAGCTATGACCGCGGGCGCCGGTGCAGGTTCCGCGTTCGTGCGTAGCGGATCGATCACGCGCACTTCGACCAGCCCCGTGCCTTTCTGCCAGATACCGAGTTTGACCGCGGCGACCAGCGACAGATCCATGATTCGGTTGTCGACAAACGGGCCGCGATCATTCACGCGCACGACGATGCTGCGGCCGTTTTCGAGGTTGGTGACGCGCGCAAAACACGGGATCGGCAAGGTCTTGTGCGCGGCGGTGAACAGGTACATGTCGTACGGTTCGCGCGTCGAGGTGAACTGGCCGTGGAACTTGTTGCCGTACCACGAGGCGATGCCGCGTTCGACATAGCCTTCGGCGTGCGGTAACACTTTGTAGTCCTGGCCGAGCACGCTGTACGGCGATTTGTTGCCGTATTTTGCGAGCGGTTCGGGTTTCGGCACCGGCTCGGGAATATTGCTGACATCGGGCGCCACCATGGGGCCGCTGTCCTGGTTCGGCGGCGTTGGCGGCAGCGAGCGTTCGGGCGGGTGCGGCGCCGGTGCGGTACTGCGTATCGGCTGATGCGAACACGCGCCGAGCAACAAACCGACCGCCGTCAGCAAAACCAGCGCCGAAAGATTTCTCATTGCGCGGGTTTGTTCAACGCGTGCGTGATCGCTTCGCTCAACTGCAATACCGCCATGCTGTAGAGCGGGCTGCGGTTGTAACGCGAAATCACGTAGAAATTCTGGAACACGATCCAGAATTCGGTGCCCTTTGCGCCTTCGAGCTGCAGCAACGTAACCGGGGTCTGGCTGTCGGGCTTCACGCCATCCGGATTGCTGTCGAGGTGATAGCCCCATTCTTCGAGTTGCGCGAGCGGATACGCCGGTTCGAGCGTACCCGGTGTGATCGCGCGGGCATTTTTGTCGACGTTCGCGCGCACCGCGACCGGGCCGCCGGTCTGCCAGCCGTGCGCGGTGAAATAGTTGGCGACGCTGGCGCAAATATCGGAAATCGAATTCCACAGGTCGATCTTGCCGTCGCCGTCTTCGTCGCGCGCGAATTTGGCGATGCTGCTCGGCATGAACTGGCCCCAGCCCATTGCGCCGGCATATGAACCCATGAGCTCGGTGGTAGCGTATGGAAAGCGCGGGCCATGCAGCAGGAATAATTGTTTCAGTTCGCTCTGGAAAAACGGCGCGCGTGCCGGATAATAAAATGCGAGTGTGGTCAGCGCGTCGAGCACGCGATATTTGCCGGTGATGCGGCCGTAACTGGTTTCGACGCCGATAATCGTGACGATGATGCTCGCCGGCACGCCGAATTTTTTTTCGAGGCGCTGCAACAGCTCGGTGTGGGCGCGATAAAACACGACGCCATCGTTGATGCGTTTGTCGGTCAGGAAGATCGGCCGGTAATCCTTCCATGCCTTGGATTCGGCGGGGCGCGAAATCGCATCGATGATGGTTTGCTGATAACGCGCCTGATCCAGCGTCGCGAGGATCGCCGCCTCGCTCAACCCTTGCTCGATCGCGAGCGGATCGCGCGCCAGTTCGGCGGCAAATACATGTGCGCCGGGATGGCTTTCCACTGGCGCATCCAGGGCGATGGCGGCGCTCCAGGCAAGCATGCCGAACAAGAGAGAAAAGCAGCGTTGCATCATGCGGAAACGGGCAGGCCAGGATGGGTTGAAAATTGCGCTGTACTGTAACACGCGCACTACGGCAACTGATTTAACGCGAGACCAACTTGCGGTGGCCGTGAATCGACATCAGCACGCCGAAACCGGCCAGCAACGATACCGCCGAGGTGCCGCCGTTGCTCACCAGCGGCAACGGCACGCCGACCACCGGCAACAGGCCCGTGATCATGCCGCCGTTGACCATCACGTAGACAAAAAACGCCATGCTGATCGAGCCCGCCAGCAGGCGCGAATAAGTGTCGCGCGCATTCGATGCGATCCACAGGCCGCGGCCAACGATGAAAAGATACAAACCGATCAGGACCACGACACCAATTAAACCCCATTCTTCCGAGAACACGGCGAAAATGAAATCGGTGTTGTGTTCCGGCAAGAACTCCAGCCGCGATTGCGTGCCATGATGCCAGCCCTTGCCGAACAGGCCGCCCGAACCCACCGCAATCTCGGACTGGATGATGTGCCAGCCGTTGCCGCGCGGATCGGAATCGGGATCGAGAAACATGCGCAAGCGATTGCGCTGGTACTCGTGCATGAAATGCCACAACAACGGCGCTGCCGCAGCCATCAGACCGGCCAGGCTGAAGATGCGCCACCAACCCAGCCCAGCGAGGAAGATCGCAAACAATCCACTCGCCGCGACCAGCAGGGCGGTGCCGAGATCCGGCTGCTTGGCGATCAGCAACGCCGGCACGCCGACCAGCACCGCAACGACCAGCAGTGCCGACCAGTGCGGTGGCAGCGGACGCGCGTGCAGATACCACGCCACCATCATCGGCAAGGTCAGTTTCATGAGCTCGGATGGCTGGAACCGGATCGGCCCGATCGCGAGCCAGCGATTCGCACCGCGACCGTGGCCGAGCAGCGCCACCACGACCAGCAACGCCAGGCTGAGTCCGTACAGCCACGGCGTCCAGTTGCGCAGGATGCTCGGTGGAATGCGCGAGATCAGCAGCAGCAGCATGCCGCCCAGAAGCATGCGCGAACCCTGCCCGACGACGAGGCGCAGATCGAGCTCGCTCGCGCTGTACAGTGTACTCAGGCCGATGCTCGCGAGCAGGAACAATGCGCCGAGCAATGGCCAGTCAAGGCGCGCATGCTGCACCGAGTTGCGTGCGCGCTCGCGCCAGCGCCAGAGCAACTGCTCGATCATTTCAGCACTCCAAGGCCCGCTGCGGCATCGGTGGTAAGCCACGAATCCAGCATCTTGCGCGCGATCGGCGCGGCGTCACTGGCGCCGGTGTGACCGGCTTCGAGTGCGACCACCACCGCGATGCGCGCCGACTCGGCCGGAGTGAACGCTTCGAATAACACCTGATGCCGATCGACTGCGGTTTCCATGATGTTCTGCCACGCTTCGGTGGTACGTGAGTAACGCTCGGCAGTGCCTGTCTTGCCGGCGATGACGTAGGGGAATCCATCGCCCAAGCCGCGTGCGGTGCCGTCGCCGTTGACCACCGCGATCATGCCTTGCGCCACGGCGTTCCAGTCGGCGGGTTTGATGAAACTCGGCTGCGCCGCGGGAATCGGCTGCAATACTTGCGGCAGACCAAACCCATCCTGCGTCGCATGCAGCAAATGAATCTGGCGGCGCTCGCCCTTGCCCGCGAGAATCGCCAGCGCGTTGGCGAGCTGCACCGGCGTGATCACCCAATAACCCTGGCCGATACCGGCGATCACGGTTTCGCCCGGATACCAGACCTTGCCTTGCGTGGCCATTTTCCAGTCGCGCGAGGGCAATACGCCGCGGCTTTCGGTCGGCAGGTCGATGCCAGTTTTTTCGCCGAAACCGAACTGCACGAGGTAATCCGCAAAACGATCGATGCCCATGTCCTGCGCGAGCGAATAAAAATACGTATTGACCGAACGCGCGATTGCCTCGATTACATCCACCCGGCCGTGGCCGCCGCGCAGATCGTCGCGATACGCGCGTTGCTGGCCGGCGATGTGGAATTCGCCGGTAGAAAACACCGTGTCGGTCGCCTTGCGGATGCCGAGGCCGAGGCCGGCCATCGCGACGAACGGCTTGACCGTCGAACCTGGCGTGAAGTTGCCGCTGACGGCGCGATTCAGCAGCGGTTTTTCCGGCGCGCTGAGCAGCGCGTTGTAATCGCTGTGGCCGATACCGTTGACGAAAAGATTCGGATCGAAGCCCGGCACGCTGACCATCGCCAGCACTTCACCGTTGCGCGGATCAACCGCGACTGCCGCGCCCGTACGCCCGACAAAGGCATCGTCGGCAACCTGCTGTAAACGCGCATCAATGCTCAGATAGAGGTTTTTTCCCGGCGTCGGCGCGATCCGATCAAGCACGCGCAACGCACGCCCGTCGGCATTCGACTCGACGCGTTCATAACCGGGTTCGCCATGCAGCATGTCTTCGTAATACCGTTCGATGCCGACCTTGCCGACCAGCGTAGTGACCGCATACCGACCCGGATCGAGTTGCGCCTTGTCGGCCAGATCGATGCGCCCGACATAACCGACCAGATGCGAAAATTCGTTCGCCAGCGGATAACGCCGGGTCAGGTACGGCACCACGTCGACGCCCGGAAAATGATAACGATTGATCGCAAAACGCGCGACTTCATCCTCGCTCAAATGCAGCCGCAGCGGAATGCTGTCGTATTTCGGCGTACCTGCGACGAGCTGACGAAAATGTTCGAGATCGTCGTCCGACAACGGCACGATCGCACCGAGTTCCTCCAGCATCAGATCGAGTTTGCCGGCATGCTCCGGCACCACTTCGAGGCGATAGGCCGGAACGTTGTCGGCCAGTAACACGCCGTTGCGGTCATAGATCAGGCCGCGCGCCGGCGCGAGCCAGTGCAGGCGGATGCGGTTGGCCTCGGAACGCGTGCTGAACTCGTCGTGGCGTTGCACCTGCAGGTGATAAAAACGTGCGACCAGGGCGCTCAAGGCGAGCACGATCAGCGTAAAACCGATGATTGCGCGGATACGGAACTGGTTCGCTTCGCGCGCCGTGTCCTTGATCGCATTGATGCGCGAATACGATTTCATCGGTGGGTTTTCATGCGTCCCGCGCGCGCAGGCGCGAGCGCAAATCGTCCAGCAGCAGGAAAATCCATGGCCACGCCAGCATGCCGACAAAAGGCGCGATCCAGAACGTCGCGGGTGGCCGTGGATCGCCGCCGAACGCGCGCATCATCAGCAGCACGACGCGATCGTTCAGCAACAACGCAAGTACCGCCACGGCCTGTTGCCACATCGGGAAAAAACGTAGGCGCGAACGAAAACGCAGCACGATGAAGGCCAGTGCGACGAGACGCAGCGCCTGCTCGCCAAGCACTTCTCCCGTGAGCACGTCACCGCATAATCCGAGCAGAAACGCGAACCCCAAGCCGACCCGATCCGGTGCCTCCAGCGCCCAGTACACCAGGACCAGCGCCGGCCAGTAAGGTTTGAAAGCGAGCAGCGCCTGCGGCATCGGTGCAAGTTGCAGCAGGAATGCGACGAGAATGCTGCCGTAGAACAGCAGGCCATGGGCGCGCAGGTGATTCATGGCGTGGCCGGAGCGGCGGGGATAGCCGGCGTTTTCGGCGCGACACCGGGCGGCGGTCCGGGTGTTTCTGCTGGCGCGGGTGGTCCGATCGGATCGGCGAGCTCATGCAGCAGCAACACCTCGCCGGTGCGATCCAGCGCCGCACTCGGGCGCGCCACGGCGGCGCCGAAAAGTCCGGACGGATCATTTTTCACTTCGACGATTTCGCCGACCGGAAATCCCGCCGGGAAACGTCCGCCGAAACCCGATGTCACGAGTTTGTCGCCCACTTTCACGTCGGCGCTGGCAGGAATATTCAGCAAATCCAGCCGGTCGACTACGCCGCTACCGGTGGCGATCACGCGCACGCCGCTGCGCTCGATACGCACCGGCAAGGCGTGGCTCGGATCGGTGATGAGCATCGCCTTGGAGGTGTGTGGCATTACTTCAATGATCTGTCCGACCACGCCATGCGCATCAATCAGCGCCTGACCAACGCTGACACCTTCACCGCTGCCGGCATCGAGCACGATGCGATGGCGTAACGGGTCGAGATCGAGATCAATCAGTTTGGCCAGTTGCACGCCTACGCCCAGGCCGTTCTGCACATCCAGCAACTGTTTGAGGCGTTGATTTTGTTCCTGCACCACGCCGAGCCGGTTCAGGCGCGTCTGGCTCAGCATCAGCGCCTCGCGCAGGCGCGCATTTTCTTCGGTCAACGCATTGCGGTCACTAAATGCCAGGCGTGCATCGTGCGCGAGTTTTGCCGGCATCGCGGCGAGGCGATAGATCGGCTCGATTACCGCACTGGCGCGCATGCGCAGAATTTCGACATAGTGAAAATGTCGGTCAACCACCATCAGCGTGATCGCCAGTGCCAAATAAATGACCAGCCGCAAGGTGCTCGATGCACCTTCGGCGAACAGCGGCGAGGAATCGTTGCGGGCAAGCGCCATAAGGTTGAGGCATATATCGAGTCGTCAGCGCGGGGGGCAGACGACGCAACGAATGGAATCAGAAAACCCGAAAACCGATCCTGCTTGCGTCGAATCAATCGGGCGCGAAGAAATCACTGCCGTGCAGATCGATCAGTTCCAGCGCACGACCGCCGCCACGAGCGACGCAGGTCAGCGGATCGTCAGCGACGTGCACGTGCAAGCCGGTTTCATCCGAGATCAGCCGATCCAGGTCACGTAGCAACGCGCCGCCGCCCGTCAAAACGATGCCGCGTTCGGCGACATCCGAACAGAGCTCTGGCGGCGTCTGTTCGAGCGCCGAGCGTACCGCAGCGACGATACCCGCCAGCGGCTCGTGCAGTGCTTCGAGAATTTCGTTGGAGTTGATCGTGAACGCGCGCGGCACACCTTCGGCGAGATTGCGCCCGGACACTTCCATTTCCTTGACTTCGGTGGATGGAAACGCGCAGCCGACTTCGAACTTGATGCGTTCGGCGGTGGATTCACCGATCAGCGTGCCGTGATTGCGGCGCACGTAGTTGATGATCGCTTCGTCGAAACGGTCGCCACCGATGCGCACGGAGGCCGCGTAGACGATGCCGTTGAGCGATATCACCGCGACTTCGGACGTACCGCCGCCGATATCCAGCACCATCGAGCCACGCGCTTCGTGCACCGGGATACCGGCGCCGATCGCCGCGGCCATCGGCTCCTCGATCAAATAAACATCACGCGCACCGGCGCCTTCGGCCGACTCCTTGATCGCGCGACGCTCGACCTGGGTTGAGCCGCACGGCACGCAGATCAACACGCGCGGACTGGGTCGCAATAGGCGCGAGCGATGCACTTTCTTGATGAAGTGCTGCAACATCTGCTCGGTCATGGTGAAGTCGGCGATCACGCCATCCTTCAGCGGACGCACGGTGACGATGTTGCCGGGCGTGCGTCCGAGCATGCGTTTGGCTTCGGTGCCGACCGCCGCCACCGAGCGCGGACCGCCGGGGCCGCGATCCTGGCGAATCGCCACGACCGAGGGTTCGTTCAGCACGATGCCCTGGCCGCGCACGTAGATCAGTGTGTTGGCGGTGCCGAGGTCGATCGAAAGATCGTTGGAGAAGATGCCGCGTAAACTTTTGAACATGAGGGTTCCGGTGCGCGCTGCGCAACTAGCGAAGAATTTGGAGAGGAAAACCAGAAAAGCCCGCTAGTCTAGTAATCAAGCCGGTTTGAAGCAAGCTAAACCTGTGTTAATAATAGGTTTCGTCGGTGAAGGTAGCGTGGCGTCATTATGCTAGTCTTCGGCGTCATGCATGGCGAAGCTGGTGCCATGTTGGCGGATCCCGGAATCCTGATCCATTGGGTTTTCATCGCCGTAGCGCTGGGCATCGGTTTCGCCCTGATTTTTGTGCCGACTGACCTGGACGCACTGCGCCATTCGGCTAACTCGCATCCGGATTTGGCTTTATATCGGTTCCGAGCATTTTGTTGTGGCGTCGCGCTGCTGTGTTTCATCGGCGCCGCAATAAGCTGGTTTGCGCTTTGAGCAAAAAATAATCCCGCAAAAAATATTCAGGCATCCCTGTGAGCATCGAGAGCGCTACCGTTCGACAAATCGCCCACCTCGCGCGCATTGGTGTGGCCGAGCAACAACTTCCTGCGCTCTCCGCCGAACTTAACGGCGTACTGGATTTTGTCGGTCAGCTCGCGGCGGCGGATATCGGCGGGATCGAACCGCTCGCGCATCCGCTCGATGAAACGCTCAGCCTGCGCGATGATGTGGTCAAGGCCGTCGATCAGCGCGACGCCTTCATGCGTCTGGCGCCCGACGCGCAATCCGGCCTGTATCTCGTCCCCAAAGTCATCGAATAAGGAAAGGCATGAGTTTGCCCAGCGTGGCGCAACTTGCGCAGGATTTGAGCGCACGCCGCATTTCGGCGCGTGAACTGGCCGAGGAAAGTCTGGCGCGCGCCGAAAAAAATCAGGCCTTGAATGCATTTGTCACGCGCTGCGAAAACGTCGCGATGGCCGCCGCATCCGCTGCTGATGCGCGACTTGCCGCGGGTAACGCTGGCGTGTTGACCGGCATCCCATTCGCGCACAAGGATATTTTTTGTACGAACGGCATCCGCACCAGTTGCGGCTCGCGCATGCTCGACAATTTTGTGCCGCCTTACGATGCGACCGTCTCGCGCCAGTTGAACGATGCCGGCGCGGTGCTGATCGGCAAGACCAATATGGACGAGTTCGCGATGGGCTCGTCGAATGAATCAAGCTTCTACGGCCCGGTAAAAAATCCGTGGGATACGACGCGTGTACCGGGCGGTTCGTCGGGCGGTTCGGCCGCGGCGGTTGCGGCCGGCATTGTGCCGTTCGCCACCGGCACCGACACCGGTGGTTCGATTCGCCAGCCCGCGGCATTTTGCGGTATCACCGGGCTGAAACCGACGTATGGCCGCGTCTCGCGCCTCGGCATGATTGCGTTTGCATCGAGCCTGGATTGCGGCGGTGTGCTCGCGCGTAGTGCCGAGGATTGCGCGCATGTGCTGAGCGCGATCGCTGGTCACGATGCCAGCGATCCGACCAGCGCAAGACGCGCTGCCGATGATTATCTGGGCGCCCTGAATCGGCCGCTCGCCGGATTGCGCATCGGTTTGCCGCGCGCCTATTTCGGCGCCGGGATTGCGTCGGGCGTGGGCAGTGTCGTGCATACCGCGCTGGCTGAACTGGAGAAACTCGGTGCCACTTTGATCGAGGTCGATCTGGTTCATGCAGACCTCGCGATTCCGACGTATTACGTCATCGCGCCGGCCGAAGCGTCGAGCAATCTCGCGCGTTATGACGGCGTGCGTTACGGTTACCGCTGCGCCAATCCGACCAGCCTCGAAGACCTGTACACACGCACCCGCGCTGAAGGTTTTGGCGCCGAAGTGAAGCGCCGCATTCTTGTCGGCACTTATGTCTTATCGGCCGGATATTACGATGCGTATTACCTGCGTGCACAGCGCGCACGGCGCTTGATTGCGAACGATTTCAATGCGGCATTTGCGCAGGTCGACGTGCTTGCCGGCCCGACCACACCGACGGTTGCATTCAAGCTCGGCGAAAAAAGCAACGATCCGCTCGCGATGTACGCCGCCGATATCAATACCGTGGCGATGAATCTCGCCGGCCTGCCGGCGATCTCGGTGCCGGCCGGTTTCAGCGAAGGTTTGCCGGTCGGATTGCAGCTCATCGCGCCCGCGTTTGCCGAGGCGCGCTTGTTGAATATCGCGCATCGTTTGCAGCAGGCCACCGACTGGCACACGCGCGCGCCGGAGATCGCGCATGGATAAGCAATGGCAGGCCGTGATCGGTCTCGAAATCCACACCCAGCTCGCCACGCGCAGCAAGATTTTCTCGGGCGCGAGCACGGCGTACGGCGCCGAGCCGAACACGCAGGCGAGCGCGCTCGACCTGGCCATGCCGGGCATGTTGCCGGTGCTCAATCGCACCGCAGTGCGCATGGCGTTGCAGTTCGGCCTTGCGGTAAATGCGCAGATAGCGCCGCGCTCGGTATTTGCGCGCAAGAATTATTTCTATCCGGATTTGCCCAAGGGCTATCAAATTAGTCAATACGAATTGCCCGTGGTCGGACTCGGATTTCTCGCGGTACGGCTGGACGACGGCCGCGTGATCAATGTCGAAATCACGCGCGCGCATCTCGAAGAAGACGCCGGCAAATCGCTGCACGAGGAATTCCACGCGGCGACCGGCATCGACCTGAATCGCGCTGGCACGCCGCTGCTAGAAATCGTCTCGGCGCCGGTCATGCACACCGCGCAGGAGGCTGTGGCGTACATGCGCACGGTGCACACGCTGGTGCGTTACCTCGGCATTTGCGACGGCAATATGCAGGAAGGCTCGTTCCGCTGCGATGCCAACGTTTCGGTGCGACCCATGGGCACAGAAACGCTCGGTACCCGCTGCGAAATCAAAAACCTCAACTCCTTCAAGTTCATGGAAAAAGCCATTGAGTTTGAAGTTCGGCGACAGATCGAGATCCTGGAAGACGGCGGTCGCATCATTCAGGAAACCCGTCTCTACGATTCAGATCGGGACGAAACCCGCTCGATGCGTTCCAAGGAAGAAGCCAACGACTACCGTTACTTCCCCGATCCCGATCTATTGCCGCTGGTGATCGACGAAGCCTTCCTCGACCGCGCCCGCACTAGCTTGCCGGAGCTGCCACAGGCCATGCGCGAGCGCTTCATAAGCGAACAGGGCTTGCCTGCTTACGATGCCGACATGCTGACCTCATCACGCGAACTGGCCGCTTACTTTGAAAATGTCGTCGATGTTCTGGGTGGCGAAGCCAAACTGGTTGCCAACTGGTTGATGGGTGATCTGTCTGCCCAGCTTAACAAGGATGGCCTGGAAATCACCACATCCCCGATTTCCGCCACGCAATTGGCGGGGCTGCTGAAGCGCATCGTGGACGGCACCATTTCAGGCAAGATAGCAAAAGAAGTATTCGCCGCAATGTGGGCCGGCGAAGGCGATGCAGACACCATCATCGAAACCAAAGGATTAAAGCAGGTTTCCGACAGCGGCGCGATCGAGAAAATCGTGGATGAAATCATTGCCGCCAATCCAGCGCAAGTCGCCGAATACCGCAGCGGCAAGGAAAAAGTCTTCGGCTTTTTCGTCGGTCTGGCCATGAAAGCCAGCAAGGGAAAAGCCAATCCGGCTCAGCTCAACGACATCCTGAAGGCCAAACTGGCCGGCTAAAACCGCACTCCCGGAGCCGCTCGGCCCCGGGTTACATCACCCTTCATTTCTTCGCGGCTTCCTCGATTTGATGAAGCTCGCGGAAACGTTTCTTGTCATCCTCGAAGCGAGCGCGGACCACGTCCATTTCTGCTCGCTTCTGTTTAACCATTTCCTGCAGGCGCTGCATTTCCTTGTCGGATTCCTCAATCTCCTGCTGCAAATCGAGTGGCAGTGGTCTTTTCTTGGCAGTCAAACCCGCCGCCCGTTGCCGAGCCTGGTCGAGGCGCGGCTGAACCTGTTTGGCGCGCAGCTCCATACTCTGGAGCTGTAGCTCGCTCTGCTGCAAATTGCGGTCACGCACCAGATCAACTTCCTTCTCTGTGGTATAGGTGTTGACCAAAGCCTTGTCGCGACGTTTCTGTTCCAATTTCTTCTGGTCATCTTCCTTCTGTTTCACCAGCGCATCTTCCTTGGCCTGGCGTTGCGCCGGGGTCATGGCGGCATCAGTT
>JAYVLO010000149.1:0-12001 GCA_043759455.1 Pseudolysobacter sp. | reverse complement strand
GATTGCCATGTCTCAACTCCACGGGAGGACGTTGAGTTATCTTGCTCGTTACCTATCTCAAATCACGCGACGCGCGGCTGAGCGTCGGGGCTAATCAGGTAATCTTATGAAACAACATCCTGCGCGTCTGCCGCAGCGCCGACTGCTTGCGGTGGCATTGTCGTTGCTAAACTTCAGCGCCGTTCTGGAGGCTTCGGCTGCCGATGTGCAGATCAATACGCCACCCGCTGGAAATTTTGTGGTGAAGGATAATGCCGGTGCCGTTACCCTGCTGAAGGTCGATGGCAGCGGTGTGGTGACCGTGCCTTACTTGGCAGCCGCGCCCGGCACATATTCGAGCGGCGTGTGTTTCGGTGCCGATCTTGCGTACACGGTGGTTGGTCGCGCCACCGGTACCAGCGAGATTTTCGGCGTCTCGCTGATCACGACGAGCGTGGTGAATTCCATGCTCACCGTGCGCAATCCCGCGGGCAATTCCACGGCATTGTCGATCACGTCGCTCGCTGGCGGAACGCGACTGGTATCGGCACACATCACAATCACACAAGTGCGCGCCGGCGCCGCGGGCTGCTGATACACGCGGTTGGATCGCTGCACAGATCCGCGATGTCATTTGCAGCCCAACATCGATATACCGAACACCCCGCCACCTCATCATCGAGAAAACCGCCATGACCGATTTCATGTACACCGCGTCCGTTCCCGTATTCAAGCAAATGCTGGATGCCCTCGCTGAAATTCTCGCCAAGGCCGAGACACATACAAGCGAGAAAAAAATCGAAACGTCCGCGTTGTTGGATGCACGCTTGTTTCCCGATATGTTTCCGCTACGCAAACAGGTGCAGATCGCCTGCGATTTCGCGCGCGGCATTTCCGCACGACTCGCCGACGTCGAGCTGCCGGTGTATGAAGATAACGAACCGATGTTCGACGAATTGCGCGCACTGATCGCGAAATCGCTGGCCTTTATCGGTGGCATCGACGCAGCCAAATTCGATGGCAGTGCTAGGCGCGAAATCGTGTTGCGCCCCGGCACACCGAAAGAGAAGAAACTTTCCGGCCAGGCCTACCTGCTAAATTACGGACTGCCGCAATTTTTCTTCCATATTAGCGCTGCGTATATGCTGTTACGCCACAACGGTATCGAGATTGGCAAGCGCGATTACATGGGCGTGTATTGATGGCAACAGCGCAACCAGCGCGGATCGCGATCACGCGCGAAGTCAGTGCGGCGCTTGCGAACTGCGAGCTGTCGTTCGTATCGCGCGCGCCGATCGATCTGGGACTCGCCATCGCGCAACACCACGCGTATTTGCGCGCGCTCGAATCGCTGGGTTGCGCAATGATTTCGCTGCCGGCGCAGGACGATTTGGCGGACTCCGTATTCGTCGAAGATGTGGCGGTCGTACTCGACGAAGTTGCAATCATGACTCGCCCCGGCGCGGCGTCGCGCCGCGCGGAAGTTTCGTCGGTGGCGCGGGTGCTCGCGCGCTATCGAACTGTGCTGGAAATTGTCGCGCCGGGCACGCTGGATGGCGGCGATGTACTGCGTCTTGGTCGCGATATTTATGTGTGTGAATCCGCACGCAGTAATGCCTCGGGCATCGATCAGTTGCGCGACTTGTGTACGCCGTTGGGTTACCGCGTGCATAGCGTAGTGACGCAGAATTGCCTGCATCTGAAATCTGCGGTGACTCAAGTTGGCGCCGAAACCTTGTTGATCAATCGCGCATGGCTCAATCAATCGTTTGGTGATATTTCGCTGTTCGCCGGCTGGAAAATGATCGATGTCGATCCCGCCGAGGAACACGCGGCGAACGCGTTGCTGGTCGGTGATGGTCTGATTCATCCCGCCTGTTTTCCGCGTACGCGGCGCCGCCTGGAAGATGCCGGAATCGCGGTGATCGGCGTCGATGTTTCCGAGCTGCAAAAAGCAGAAGGCGCAGTGACCTGTTGCAGCATCGTGTTCGTGGCGGCGACCCCATCGCTCGACACCAACAATCACCGGTAAAAAGACCAGCACATGCGCTTGAGTTCCGCTTCCGCATCGTATCGAGTGGGTAACGCTGCGCTGGTCGGCATCGTGTTTTTCGCGCTGATCGCAACGACGCTGCAGTTCCTGCGCAGCGATCTGGATTGGCAGCGCATGCCGTTGAGTTTTTACCTCACTGGGGAATATTCGCTCTGGATGCAAGCGGCGTATTTTGTATTGAGCCTGACGATACTTGGCTTGGCGTTCGGAATGTACGGCGCGCTGCAACCGAGTGCGCGCAGTATCGCTCCGTTGGGTTTGTTTGTTGTCGCGGTGCTGGCTCTGGTTGTCGTCGTATTTGCCACGACCGATACCCCAAAACATGAAGCGACCCTGCACGGTTTTGTGCACAATATTGCAGCGCTGACTGCGTTTGTTTGCGTCACTACAGCGATGCTGCTGCAGTCTTGGCGTTTTCGCGGCGATGCGTGCTGGCGAACGCATTTTCGGTTTTTTTTCATCTTGGCCCTGGTTTGTTTCGCCGCGATCTGGATCAACACCTACTGGCGCGAATGGCCACGCGGACTCACGCAGAAGATTGTGATTATCTTGATCATCTGGTGGCTGCTGTGCGCTGCGGTCGGGCTGCGCCGTTGCGGTTTGAAGCGCGAGTAAAGCAGGGGTGCGCAGCGAATCGATGGTTGTGCGTGAGCTTTATCGGGATACGCAATATTGGCGATATGATCGGTGATCGCGCAGGGGTGTTCTGCCATGCGTGTTGCGAATCCGGCGATGAATTTGCGGTGCCTTTGTATCTCGATAGCGCTCGTCGATATTGAAACGCCGCTAGCGCCGCATGCCGGCCTGCATGTTGGTAGCGTTCTTCAGTCTGGCCGCGTGTTCAAAACAGCGGGCGGTTAGCGCACCCAACGATGTGCAAGGGCAAGTGGCGAACGCGGGCAATTCACTTGCCTGCGAGCACACTCTACGGATTCGGATTCGGATCGCAGCGGATGCGATGCATGCGCGTTTGACCGAGGCGTGTCTCGCTTGTGAGGATGCCCGTTTCGGTGCATGCAGCGTGTTGCGTATCGAGGAGGATGCAGGTTCGTATCCCAGCGCGAGCCTGATGCTGCGCATCGTGCCCGCGGGTGTCGAACCGCTGGTCAACCTCGCGGCACGTGATGCTAGCGTGGGATTGCGCGAGACCAAGGCCGATGATCTAGCGCAAGCGGTCGCCGATAGCGCTTAAAATTCGCAGATGCTCACGCGTCAGCGTATCAAGCTCGGCGAATTCGAAGCACGCAGGGTTTTGTCCGTGGCTGACGTGCTGACGCTGTCACGCGAATCGGCACCGGTCGAAATTCAACTCGAAGCTCTGACAAAACTGCGCAGCAGCAACAACGGCGCATTGGAACGAATTTGCTGACGCTGAATTTTCGCGCGGATCGCGAGGCATCGCACTGGAGTCGGATCGCCGACGTATTCAGTGGCAGCTTCGAACAAATGACCGAAAGCGTCGTGATTATAGTCGAGTCGATCGGTTTCGGCTTGGCGCTGTTGCTGGTGACTTTCCCGGGTGCACTGCGGTGGCGTTGGTTGTGGTGCCGCGCGAAGCGTAAGTTTGCCATTCACCGTTGCACACTCTGCCGCGGCAACGGAGCCCCTCAGGTCTTTTTCGTTTCCGCACCATGCCCAGATCATGCAGTTGCAGTTGCGCCCCATTTTTCGGCGAGCGATTTGCGGAAATTGCGACTGACACGAAGCTCCTGTCCATCGCGTAGTCGCAGGTCGGCGTCGCCATTTGCAACGGGCCGCAGGTCGCGAATGCGATCGATCGCCACGATCACGCGGCGATGAATCCGTCCGAAGCGGGCGGGATCGAGTTGAGTCTCGAACGCCACAGAGGTTTCGCGAATCAAATGTGCGGCAGCACCAACGTGTAGCGCGAGATAATTGCCCTGGGTCTCGATCCAGTCAACGCTGGCGATATCGAGGAAACTCTGCTGTCCGCGCGTCTTGATTGCGACACGCGACAGATATCGCGCTGCGGACGCAGCGACCACTGCGACATCGCGCGGGGCGTCGCCGACGCGATAGAAAAAGTACACAGCGTGCGCGATCGCGCTCAATGCGCCCAGGGCGTATACCAGCAGCAGCCAGTTGCCGACGAATTCGCTCCAGACATCTTCGAGCGACGGCAGCCACGTACCGTAAAACCCCCATGCGGCGAGAATGCAAGAGGCAAGAATCAGCGCGAGCGCGAGTCCGGCGGCTCCGGCGGAATGCAGCAATACGCGGCGCCAACGCTTCGGGCCCAGGATCGGAAATCGTCGCGTCAATCCGAGCAGGACGGGTGTCACGGCAGCCCCAAGCAAAGCCGCTGCGATGATGCGCAAAACCTCGTGACCGAGTGCAAGCGGATGTCCCGCTCGACTTGCGCGCAGGAGATTGTCGGGTTCCAGCACCAGCAGAAACATCAGCCAGTAGACAAAACCATAACAGCCTTCGCGCAGCCATTTCGCGATTGCGTGCGATTTTGAAATTCGTTCGAATAAATTCGCATTGAGCATTTCCGTAGTGTGGTCGCATCGTCATACGTGCGTCCAGCGCCATTAGTAATCATGGGTTTTGTGACGAATCGCCCCGGATCAGTTACCAGCCGGTCTGGTCATTTCCTGCCTTGTCACCAAGACTTTGGATTGACGACTGACGGAGATACGGAATGCGATCGAGCGGATTTGTTTTGCTTTGCCTGGCACTTTTTTTACAGTTTGCGGGCGTCGTCGTGGCCAAGCCAGTCTTGACCGAATTCGGCGCGCTCGAAGGCATAAGCGAGGGGCGATTGACGGTGTACAAAGGCATCGCTTTTGCCGCACCTCCCGTCGGCGAATTGCGCTGGCAAGCACCGCAACCCGTTCAGCCTTGGCAAGGCGTGCGCAAGGCCGACACATTTGCGCCGGCGTGCATGCAGAAAGGCGTATCAATGCCCGGCGAGATTCCATCAACGGTGAGTGAGGATTGTCTTTATCTCAATCTCTGGACGCCCGCGAAGGCAGCAAACGAACGCCTGCCGGTACTCGTGTGGATTTACGGCGGCGGTTACAGCAACGGATCGGCATCAATGCCGTTGTACTGGGGCGATCGACTTGCGCGAAAGGGCGTGATCGTCATCACGATTGCCTATCGGCTTGGGCCATTGGGTTTTCTGGCACACCCCGAACTGACGAGGGAGTCGGAACATCATTCGTCCGGAAACTACGGATTGATGGATCAGATCGCGGCACTTAAATGGGTCCAGCACAACATCGCGATTTTCGGCGGCGATGCAAAACGTATCACGATCGCCGGTCAATCGGCCGGATCGATGTCGGTCAGCATGCTGCTGGCCTCGCCGCGCGCGAAGGGTTTGTTCCAGCGCGCAATCGGCGAAAGCGGTGGAGTTTTTGAACCGCTGCAGCTGGCACCGGGTTATCTGCTGGTCAACGCCGAGCGCGATGGCGAAAAATACGTTGCCTCGCTCAAAGCCACCTCGATCCGGCAACTGCGCCAACTGCCGGCGAGCGAACTTTTTGCTAGCGACGCCGGTGTTGTGACTCATCCGGTGATTGAACCGTACGTGTTGCCAATTTCACCCTACGAGGCTTACGTGTCAGGACGCCAAAGCGATGTGCCGTTGCTGATCGGTTCGAATGCCGAAGAGGCGCGTTCCTTGGTCGATACCAGCAAGCTGACGGCGTCCGGGTTCGCCGCGGATATCGAGAAAAACTTCGGCGCATTGCCGCCGCAACTCATCGCCGCTTATCCGCATGCAAGCGATGCGCAAGCGCAGCAGGCGCGACTGGATTTCGAGCGGGATCTGCGTTTCGGCTGGGACATGTGGGCGTGGGCGCGTTTGCATGCGGCCAACGCAAAAAATCCAGTGTTTTATTATTCGTTCCATCGCCGACCGCCGTTTCCGGCAGGCTCGGTATATGCCGGATGGGGCGCCAGCCACTTCGCCGAACTCTGGTATGTATTCGATCATCTCGATCAGGCGGCGTGGCGCTGGAGCAACGCTGATCGAAAATTGGCCGACGAAATATCCGCGTATTGGCTGAACTTCGTGACGTCCGGCAACCCGAACAAAACGGGTTTGGCGACTTGGCCCGCATTCAACGAAAAAGGCGGGCAGGTTCTTTACCTGGACAGCCCGATCAGCGTCGGCGGCGTCGCCAATAGCGAAAGCCTGAAAACGTTCGATGCGGTTTATGCGGGTGTTCGAGGAACGCCGTTCGGCTCGCGCTGAAGCTCAGAATTTTTCGTAGCTCGGCAGATAACGCCATTCACCTGCAGACATTTTGCCGAGCGAAATACTGCCGATACGAATGCGTTTGATCGTCACCACATCGAGTTCGACCGCGGCGCACATGTGCTGGATCTGGCCGGGTCGTACGCCCTTGAGGGCAAAGCGCAGCCGCACTTCGTTCTGCCAGCTCACCTTGATCGGCGGCAGCGGGCGACCGTTGAAACTCAGACCGTGACTGAGGCGCTTAAGCCCGTAGGGACCAAGCTCGCCGCTCACTTCGACGATGTATTCCTGCTCAATACGATCGGCGTCTTCGCTGAGCTTGCGCGTCACGCGCCAGTCCTGCGTGAACACGGTGAGTCCGCTCGCATCGGACTCCAGTGGCAGGACTGCGGTAAGTCGATGGAAGTGGCGCTTCAGGCTACGCATGCCAGAGCGATCATCGGCACATCGGGATGCGGATGTGACCAGCGCCAGCGCAGGATTGCTGCCTTCATCCGCATCGAAACCGAGCGGCTTGTGCAGCAGGATCGTGGCGGGTTCCGCCGGTGCGAGGTGCGCATTCGGCAGCAAGACCACTTCTTGCACAAGCACCTTGAATTGCGGTTCCTCGATCACTTCGCCATCGACCGTGACCCAACCGCCTTCGATGTATTGCTCGGCATCGCGGCGTGAGCAGCCGGCGAGTTCGGCAACACGTTTGGCAAGACGCAGGGGTTCGGTCGGTGGCAAAGTCATGGCGGACAAGATTCGAAGCAGGGCGCCTATTGTAAGTGCTGCGTCGGTCGCGTGCGGCGTGAGTTTGATTTGCGCAAAAAGCACAACGCGAATTTATCCGCGCCCGATTTTTGCGAACAGTTTCGGGTAGCGCTTTATCCGCAAGCGGAGATCGGGCACTCTCGCTGCTTTCCGATCGGATGAACTCCCATGTCGTATGTGCGTTGTTTGCGTGGCCTGGCCTCGGGTGTCGAATATTCCGCCGATGTGCCGATGAATCTCGATCCGGTCGATGGCCGCCCCGTCGAGATGTTGCTCGATCTGGAACGTCTCGCCGCCGAGCAACCGTACGCGCGCTGGTATGACCGTTCGCGTCGCGACATGTGGCGGTTCGGTGGCTTGATGGCGATGGATATCAGCGATCCCGCCGATGCGCAGCACATTGTGGCATTGGGTGAGGGCAACACACCGTTACTGGATTATCGCCGCCATCCACTGGCGAGCGCTGCCGGGATCGTGTTGCAAGTGAAGGAAGAGGGCAAGGCGCATCCGGGTTACGGCGCCAATCCAACGCAAAGTTTCAAGGATCGCGGCATGGCGATGGTCGTGGCGCAAGCGCGTCGCCTCGGTCTCACCCACCTCGCCGTGCCGACGCAGGGCAACGCCGGCGATTCGCTCACCCGTTATGCGCTGGCTTGCGATTTGAACATCGTGGTGGCGATGCCGGACGACACACCGATGCCGATCCTCGGCAATGTTGCCGCGGCCGCGCAACGTTTTCCGGATCGCGTGAAACTCGAACTGATCGGTCCGACGATTCGTGAAGCCGGCGCTTTGCTGAAGGAAAAATACATCCCGCACGGCTATTTTTCGGTTGCCACATTTCAGGAACCGGGCTGGCGCATCGAAGGCAAAAAATCGCTGGGCCTGGAGCTGGCCGAACCCGCGCATGGCGAGACAAAATGGTCGTTGCCCGATGCGGTGATTTATCCGACCGGTGGCGGTACCGGCGTACTTGGCATGTGGAAAGCGTGGGACGAATTGCAGGCGCTCGGTTTGATCGATTCACGCCGCCCGCGCATGCTGTGCGTGCAGAGCAAAGTCACGCCGCCGCTGGTGAGTGCATTTGAATCGGGCGCCGCAGATACGACCGTGGTCACTGCGGGGCAGACGATTTCAAGCGGCCTGAATGTACCGGGCGGCGTTGGCCATTTTCGTGTGCTTGAAATCATTCGTGCCAGCGGCGGCGCAGCGGTGGCAGTGAGTGAGGCCGATACCGCGACGGAACTGGCCCGCGTCTGGCGTGATACGCGCTGGTGGATCAGTCCCGAAGGTGCGGCGTGTCTGGCGGCATTGCCGCAATTGCTGGATCGCGGATTGCTGAAACGCGGCGAGCGCGTCGTAGCGGTCAACACCGGATCCTCGGAGAAATATCTGCCGGCGCTGCGAGCGTGGCTATAGGCGGGGGAGCGCTCTTTTTTGCGACAGTGCCCGACAACGTTCAGAATTAGGTATTCTGCGCAGGCTACGGCCGTTTGCGGCAATGTCGTCTCGGCAAAAACCAGTGTTGTTATCCATCGCAGTCAACCACGGAAACCATGAAAGCACCCAAGGATTTACAGGCTCTGATCGACGATGGCGTGATCGATGAAGTGATGCGTCCGCTCAAGAGTGGCAAGGAAGCGTCGGTTTACGTGGTGCGCTCCGGCGACGACATCCGTTGCGCCAAGGTCTACAAGGATATGGCGCAGCGCAGCTTCCAGGCGCGCGTGCAATATCAGGAAGGGCGCAAGGTGCGCGGCAGCCGCCAGGCGCGCGCGATGGGCAAGGCCACCAAGTTTGGTCGCAAGGAACAAGAAATCGCCTGGAAAAATGCCGAAGTCGATGCCTTGTATCAGCTGCGGGCCGCTGGCGTGCGCGTGCCGCAGCCACACGGCTATTACAACGGCGTACTCGTGATGGAACTGGTAACCGATGCCGAAGGCCGCTCCGCGCCGTGGCTCGGCGATGTCGAACTCACGCCCGAGCAGGCGCGCGATTTCCACACCTTTCTGATCCGTCAGATCGTGCTGATGTTATGCAGTGGCCTGATCCACGGCGATCTGTCGGAATACAACGTGCTGGTTTCCGCCGATGGCCCGGTCATCATCGATTTTCCGCAGGTGATCAACGCCGCTGGCAACAATGCCGCGCGGGCGATGTTGCAGCGGGACGTCAACAATATCAGCGCCACGCTCGCACGCTTCGTTCCGGAATTGGCGGATACACATTACGCCGAAGAAATGTGGGCGCTGTTCGAACAAGGCGAACTGCGTCCCGACAGTGAACTCAGCGGCATCTTTGTCGCCGATGAAACACCGGCGGATGTCGATGGCATCATGCTGGCGATCGAAGATGCGCGCGAAGAGGCGATCATCCGCCAGCGCGGGCGCGATGAAGCGAACAGCGATATCTGACCATCGATATTTGATTCCGAAAAATTCGGTGTTTCAAAAATCATAGCGGGCAAGGGATTGTCGCGGGACAGACATGCCAGCTACAGTGCCATCGACTTGTCTGGGGAGACTTTTATGCAGCAACCACCACCGTTACCCGCGTTGAATCCGTATGCCGCGCCGGTGGCTCGGGTCGAGGATATTTCGGACGGTCAGCTGGTACTGGCAGATCGTGGTATTCGGCTCGCCGCCGTGATTATTGATGCCTTGGTCCTGTTCGGTGGCGTTGCCGTGCTCGCAATCATTGCAGCCATCGCGGCTCCGTCGCTGGGCAAGAGTAATCCAGGACTGATGGCTTTTTTAGGGCTTGCCATATTGGCAGTTTTTATTACCTTGTCCGTTATCAACATGGTGATGTTGCACCGGCATGGACAAACCATCGCGAAGCGCATGTTCGGCATCAAGATCGTGCGCGGCGATGGCAGCCGTTGTGCGCTGTCGCGGATTATCTTCGCGCGTTGGTTGCCGGTGACGTTGCTCGGCGCCATCCCGCTGGTCGGCGGGGTCGTGTCGCTGACTGATGCGTTGATGATCTTCGGCGAAACCCAACGCTGTCTGCACGATGTCTTCGCCGATACGCTCGTGGTCAAGGTCTGAGGCACCAACCACTTCGTGCTCGATACGCTAACCCTGGTAGAAACGCCGGAGGGTATCCGCTTGCGCTTGCGTGCGGCCGGCGTGATGCCGCGCGCCGCGGCGTGGGCGGTGGATTTTGCGGTGCGGGTGGGGGTGATCTGGATACTGGGCACCGCGTTGGCGCTGCTCGGCGAAACCGGTGCGGGCCTCTATCTACTACTGTTGTTCGTGCTGTTCTGGTTGTATCCGGTGCTGTTCGAAGTATTGCGCGATGGCCAGACGATCGGCAAAAAAGCCTTGAGCCTGCGGGTGATCAATGCCAATGGTTGCCCGGTGACATGGATGGGATCGATCGTGCGCAATCTGTTGCGTGTGGTCGACATGCTGCCGTTTTTTTACGGCTTCGGTCTTGTTGCAGGATTGATCGATCCGCAAAGCCGACGCATCGGTGACATCGTCGCCGGCACGCTGGTGGTGCATGTCGGCAATCCGAACCAGCACCTTGCCGCGCCACAAGTGCCGCTGGTGCATGCGCCGATCATGCTGCCCGCGGAGGAACAAAAAGCCATCGTCGCCTTCGCCGAACGCGCGCAACAATTGACCGTTGAACGGCAGCAGGAACTCGCCGCACTGCTACCGATGCTGACCGAAAGCCACGGTGCCTTGGCCGTGCAGCGATTGCTCGGCATGGCCAACGCGTTTCTCGGGCGACGCTGATGTCCGCGAACTTCATGCGATGAAGCAGGAAATTTTTCAGGATCGACATCACGACGAATGGGCGGCGCTGGATGCCTGGCTGGTCCAGCGCACGCGAACGAAATCGTTGCAGCGTTTGCAGGATGGCGAAGGCCTGTTTGGCGATCTCGAATTTCCGTCGATGTATCGTCGTGTCTGCCAGCATCTTGCATTGGCCGAACGGCGTGGTTACAGCGCCTTATTGATCGAACGATTGCAGGATCTGGTGCAGCGCGGACATCTGGTTTTGTACCGCTCGCCCGCGCCGCACTGGCAACGTATTGTGGATTTTTTCGCCGCCGATTTCCCACGCCTCGTGCGTAGCCAGTGGCGTGTCATGACGGTCGCCGCGTTGCTGTTTTTTGTGCCGGCGCTGGGCATCATCGGCCTGTTGCAAGTGCGTCCGGAACTCGTCCATAGCCTGTTCGCACCGGCCGAACTGGCGCAGTACGAAAGCATGTACGATCCCGCGTCGAGCAGCGAGAAACTCGGTCGCGAAAGCGGCACCGATCTGAAAATGTTCGGCTTCTATATTTTCAACAACGTAAGTATCGGCTTTCGCACCTTTGCCAGTGGCTTGCTCGCCGGCGTTGGCGCGATCGTCGTGCTGTTGATGAATGGTCTGCTGATCGGCGCTGTCGCCGGGCATCTCACTGCAATCGGTTACGGCGAGCCGTTCTGGCGATTTGTGGTCGGCCATTCCGCACCCGAATTATTGTCGATCGTGATTGCCGGTGGCGCCGGTTTGCAAATCGGCATGGCCTTGATTGCGCCCGGCCGGCGCTCGCGTTCGCGCGCGCTGGTAGAGGCCGGTTTGATCGGCGGCAAACTGGTACTCGGCGTATTTGCGATGCTGCTATTCGCCGCGTTTGTCGAAGCGTTCTGGTCGTCGATTATCTGGATGCCGAACGTCATCAAATACAGTGTCGGCGGCGCGCTCTGGCTGGCGATTCCACTGTGGTTATGGCGTGGCGGTCGCGGCCCAGCGCCGCGAAATATCGCTGCTGTCAGCGCAAATAACGCTGGCCGACCCTGAGTCATGCAACTCGCCGGACTGACCATCGTATTGCGCCCGCGCTCGGCCTGGGAGGCCGTGGATCTCGGTATCGCGCTGGTGCGTCAACACGCCTCCCGCATCTGGACGGTGTGGATTCTGCTTACATTGCCGATCGCGATCGTGCTTGGCGCGATCGGAGTTCTGAGCGGCGAACCGTGGAT
>JAYVLO010000148.1:0-2489 GCA_043759455.1 Pseudolysobacter sp. | reverse complement strand
CCGAGCTGTCGGGATTGTAGAAACGCATGGCCGGCGTCTCGGTCGCGACCGTGGGCGTTGCCATGTTCGACGGCTTGGTTGCGGATTCGGGCTTGATCGTATTGCGATGAGCGATAGTCAAAATGACGGGATGGATGGCCGGTGCGGTTGCATGGTGGGGCAGCCGCTCGACCGCGGGCGGCGGCCGCGGCAGCGGGATGAGCTCGACCTGGATCGGTGCGCCGTCGCGGCCATCGAGCGGCCGCGGACGCATGCCTTCGCGCAACGCAAACAACAACCACACATGCAGCAGCAAGGTGAACATCCACGCGATAGCCATGCGCCAACGCGTGACATCGCGCGCCGGAACTCCACGAATTCGCAGCACGGCAAAATCGCCGCCATCGACGACATCAGCAGCCGTCGTCGCCGGCAATGGCAGCGGCTCGGCGGCGACACGTTGGGGAACATGGGCCATACGGGAAAACCAGCCGGCAGTTGGCGCCTGATGCGAGGATGGCAGCATACGGGCAGCGACATAACTCGCGGTTAAATGCCACCATCAAACCGAATGACTGGGCTTGGGTTTACAAATTTTTTCGCACGCCTCGCGAAGGATTGAGCTCGACATCGCGCAACCAGGCAAGAACGCGTTCGGCGCAGTCCGCCGCCGCTACTCCGAGCAATGGACCGACATGGCTCGCTCGCCGCAGACGGATCAAATCTGCGTTCAACCATGACGCCAGTGCGATCGACGTGGCGAGCGGCACGTCGTCGTCCAGTTCACTCGCGAGCAGCAGGATCGGACACGCCGGCGGCGTCACTGGCACGCCACGCAATGCCTCGTTCAATACGCTGCCGGACTCATCGCGCCAACGACGAAAGGCATAGAGACACGCTGCATCGTCGGCATCCGGCATTGCCCGCCGCGTACCGCCCAGCGAGCGCATTTTTCCCCATGCAACGATAGTCGGATAAGCAGATTTTTCGATCGGCATCTGCAACGGCGACGGTGGCAATGGATTCACTAATACGAGCGCAGCGGTCGGCATCCGCGACGCGATCTGCAGGGCGAGCAATCCGCCGAGACTCGCGCCGATCAGCACCACAGGAATCGAATGGCTTGCCGTCCACGCCGCTACTTGGGCGGTGTAGTCATCGAGCTGCGTGACGCCGATGCCGCCAGGCGCAGGCTGCAGATCGGGCGCCAGCAACGTCCAGCCATGCGCGGCAAAAACCCGCTGCCAGATGCCCCACTCCCAACCGCCGCCGCCCGCGCCGTGCACGCATATCGCGCGGTGGCCATGTCTTTCATTGTGCATACTGGCTTGACCAATCGCTGCATTAAGGCAAGTCTAGCGGCTAGCGGGTTTGCGGCTGAAACCTGCAGCACGAACCCCACGCCATGACCGCCCGCCTGCGCACCCGCCACGGCCCCGCGGACGAGCATGACGCCCATCACACCGCGTACTACGCAAGGAAGGGTCGATCATGTCTTACACCACTCAAGCCATCCGCAATATCGCCTTCGTCGGTCATACCGGCGTCGGCAAAACCAGCTTGTTCGAAGCGCTGCTGCATGTCGGCGGCACGACGCAGACCGCGGGCAGCATCGAGCGTGGCAACACTGTTTCGGATTACGATCCGATGGAAAAACACTACGAACATTCTTTGAATACCGCGATCGCCAGCATCGATCGCGACGGCTGTCATATCAACCTGATCGACACGCCGGGTTACGCCGATTTTTGCGGCCCGACTCTTTCTGCAATCGCTGCGGTCGAAACCTGCGCGATCGTGGTCAACGCGCACAACGGCATCGAGCTGAATACACGGCGCATGATGGAGTACGCCAAGGCGCGCGGCGTTTGCCGGTTGCTGATCGTCAACAAGATCGACGGTGGCAACTGTCGCGCATTGATCGAACAATTGCGCGAAACCTTCGGCCCGGAATGTCTGCCGATCAACCTGCCCGCAAGCGGTGGCAAGACCGTCGTCGATTGTTTTTTCAAGCCCAGCGGCGTTGCCGATTTCGGCAGCGTGGCCGAGGCACACCAGCGTATCGTCGACCAGGTGGTCGAGATCAACGAGACGGTGATGGACCATTATCTCGAAGCCGGCGAGCAGGCGTTATCCGGCAGCGAATTGCACGACGCGTTCGAACAATGTCTGCGCGAAGGCCATCTCGTGCCGATCTGTTTTGTCTCGGCGCGCACCGGCGCCGGCGTGCGTGAATTGCTCGATCTGATGGTCAAGCTGTTGCCGAATCCGGCGGAAGGCAATCCGCCGCAATTTCTGAAAGGCGTGGGTGCCGATGCCGAGCCGGTCGTGGCAGTGCCGGACGCCAGCCAGCATGTGATCGCCGATGTGTTCAAGACCATCAACGATCCTTTCGTAGGCAAATTGAGTGTGTTCCGCGTTTATCAGGGCACTATCAAAAAAGATGCGCAGCTGTTTGTCGACGACGGCAAAAAGCCGTTCAAGGTGACGCATCTGTACAAGCTCAGGGG
>JAYVLO010000147.1:0-2188 GCA_043759455.1 Pseudolysobacter sp. | reverse complement strand
CGCGTGTGCGGATGCAGCCATCTTCAAGGCGCGTCGCTGTTGCAGCGATTGAGCGCGGGTTTTGGCGGTGTGCGGCAGGGTCAATTTGTCGGCCATGAGAGTGTCTGACTGCTCAGCAAAAGTTCGAGGTTGCCTACTATGCCACGTTGTTCCAGTTGACGATTGCCGTCTGAAGTCACGGCTCGACGTGGCTGCGAGGCGCGCGTTCGAACTGATCATCGTACCGACGCGGCATCGGCAGCACGGTATGTTTCTCCCGGTAAGCAATTGTCTGTCGCCGCACATTGAATCCGGCCGCGCTGAATATGCGTTCCGCAGCGGCGAAATAAATCTGCGCGGGAAATACATCCACAATTCGGGTCGAGGCTGGCAGCTTGCCGGGCGCATATTGGCCTGCGATCCATAACGCCGCGTCGCGGTTTTCGATCGTACGAATCTCGGCGGCGTATGCGATGATTTGTGCCACATCCATTGTCGGCCCGCTGTGCACGATCCACCCGAATGGATCGGCGCAATCGATTTGGTTGGACTGCGGCGCATCCATCAATTCAAAAATTTCGATGTGATCGCAGTGCGCATCGAGAAATTGCCGGTGCGCAGGATGCAACCCTCAAGTCGCCAGACTCTTGAATAGCGTGGCGGTGTGCCGTCAATTAGCGGCGCATATTGATCCCAGCACAACAGGCGCGCGATCTGCCACAACTCCAAATTCAGAGGGCGGGCCGGATTTTCGGCGGAGCGCAGCACTAATTTTATGCATCGCGAAAAGGGCGTTGAGCCGAATTTTTTTAGGCAGTGTCAGTAGTGTCCCCTTTGGGGAGAAATCGCGTATTGCATTTCAAAGGGCAGTCGCCCGGCGATAGCATTCGGGATTCTCGTTATGGGCAAAAAAGACGTCTCGATTGGGCACGTGCTTGTTCCCGCTCGCATATTGCTTTCGCGTGCAGCGGCGGCGCTGGCATTGATCTGCGTCGCATTCGCTGCTGCCCAGTCGGCCGTCGCTGGCAGCACGTTTGTCCCGACGGGGAGCATGGCCACGCCGCACGTCTATACTGCCGCCACGCTGCTATCCAATGGACAGGTGTTGATTGCGGGCGGACGTAATAACAACGGCGTCATCGCCAGCGCCGAGCTCTACAATCCGGCTAGCGGCACCTTCGCGCCGACCGGTGATCTGCAGTTGGCCCGTTATGCCGCTACCGCAACGCTGCTTCCGAACGGCCAGGTTCTTGTCGCGGGAGGTTTTGACAGTACCGATCATGTGCTGGACAGCTGCGAACTTTACAGCCCGGCCAGCGGAACATTCAGCAGCATCGGCAGCATGATTTCGGGGCGCGCGTTCGCCACCGCCACAATGCTCAACAACAGCCGCGTGCTGCTCGCCGGTGGCTTCGGCAAGTTCGGCACGACGCTCGCCGCCGCCGAGATCTATGCGCCGTCGACTGGCATATTCACTGCTGCCGGAAACATGCCGACAGCCACCGCGTACGCCAGCGCCACCTTGCTCGCCAACGGTGAAGTGCTGATCGCCGGAGGTTTGTTGAGCGGCGTCAATCTTGTCGAGGCGCAGCGCTATAACTCCATCAGCAATATTTTCACCGCAACCGGCAACATGGCCGCGGGGCGCAGGCAAGCCGCGGCAAGCCTGTTGCCGAATGGCAACGTGCTGATCGCCGGTGGATACGGCAACGACAATATCGCGCTCGCCAGCACCGAGCTTTTTGATCCGGCCAGCGGCACGTTCGTGGCCACCAACAATCTGAACCGGCCTCGCCAGAACGCCACCGCCACGTTGTCCGGCGGCCAGGTATTGATCGTGGGAGGCAGCTTTGCGGCGGGCTATATCAGCGCTGCCGAGCGCTACGATCCAGCCACCGGCAAGTTCGCTGGCAACGGAAACTTGAAGACCGCGCGCTGGCTTGCCACTGCAACGTTGCTGCCGAGCGGCAAAGTGTTGATCGCCGGCGGTGTGGGCAGTGACGGTTATCTGAGCAGCGCGGAAATCTACGATCCGGCGGGTGACACGTTGTTGTCGGATGGCTTCGATGGTTGAGCCACTGTCTCCGCGGATGATTATTTCTTGCGACGCGCCCGGGTTATCTGTCCCCTTTTTGCCGTAATCCCGTAATGAGCAGGAGACCATCCACGCGTTACGATTCCGGGGACCTTGCCAATGCGTATCCAAGCC
>JAYVLO010000146.1:0-8451 GCA_043759455.1 Pseudolysobacter sp. | reverse complement strand
GCGAATTGTGAGTTGCGCTGCATAAATAGTGTCTCACGATATGAGATATGGGTGTGTTGGACTATGCTCACGATAGGGAATGCAGGGGGCTGCAATGATTGATACGACGGAAGCGCTGGGACATGTTGCACCCGAGGGTCCGCACATTCGGACGCATCTGCTGGATTTGCATTTGCGCGAAGTAGCACGGCTGGCTGGCGAATTCGCAGTCAGCTTTGGGGCGAAAGAGTGGGCGAGGCTGGCAGGTCTTTGGCACGACCTCGGTAAGTATCGGCCATCGTTTCAAGCCAAGCTGCGTGCCGCCGGCGGCATTGATGCGCATATCGAAGGGGCTGCCCAGCGTGTTACGCATTCGCATGCAGGTGCCTTGCATGCGATCAACATGCTGGGCGCATCGTATGGCGAAATCTTGGCTTACCTCATCGCCGGGCATCATGCGGGCTTGCCCGATCGACACAGCTGCGATGGCGCGGCAGCTAGCTTGCATGAGCGCCTGAAAGGCGTATTTGCCACGGATGAATACAAGGAAGCATTCGCTCAGCCGATTCCGGCGGATATACTTGCCAAGCCGGAACGCACGCCAGGCATCGCGGTCGATGCAGAGGGATTTGCTCTCTGGGTGCGTATGCTTTTTTCATGTTTGGTCGATGCAGATTTTCTCGACACTGAAGCGTTTTTCGACCCCGCAAAAGCCGCAAAACGTGGGTGCTACCCGACGATCGGTCAGCTCAAGCGTGTCTTCGATATTTCGATGTCAGAGAAAGAGCAGGCCGTGCGCGTGTCGGGCGAATCTCCAGTCAATCGCCTGCGTGCTGATGTGCTCGCGCAGTGTCGTGCGAAGGGCGTCAGCAAAGATCTCAAGCCGGGATTCTTCAGTCTCACGGTGCCGACCGGTGGTGGCAAAACGCTTTCTTCGCTGGCGTTCGCTTTGGAGCACGCGGCAGCGCACGGTAAGCGGCGTGTGATTTATGCAATTCCATACACCAGCATCATCGAACAGACTGCCAAAGTATTCGGCGAAGTTTTCGCTTCACTTGGCGAAGATTGTGTCGTCGAGCATCACAGCAATCTTGATGTAAGAGAGGATCGCGAAGATCATGCCAATCGCCTCGCCACTGAAAATTGGGACGCGCCGCTGATCGTCACCACCAATGTGCAGTTGTTCGAATCGCTTTACGCAGCGCGCACCAGCCGTTGTCGCAAACTGCACAACCTTGCCGACAGCATCATCGTGCTCGACGAAGCACAACAATTGCCGCGTGATTTTCTTGCGCCCGTAATGCGCGTGCTCAAGCAATTGGTTTCTCGTTATGGCGTCACGGTCGTGCTGTGCACGGCGACACAACCAGCGCTGCACACGCGACGCGACGCTTTTGGCCGCATCACGCTGGACGGCATTGAGATCGAATCGTTGCGTCCGATCATCGAAACGCCGCAACCCTTGTTCGATGCGATGCGCCGGGTCGATGTACACCTTCCCGCTGATTTCAGAATCGCAACGCCGTGGAGCGAGATTGCACAACGTCTGCTGGAGCAGCAGTGCGTGTTGGCGATTGTCAGCGCACGCAAACATGCGCGCGATTTGAGTCGATTGCTGCCGACTGAAGGCAGCGAACATTTGTCTGCGCTGATGTGTGCTGAGCATCGCAGTGCCGTCGTCGCCCGAATTCGTCGGCGTTTGCAGGATCGTCTTGACGGAAAAGATTCAATGCCTCTGCGAGTTGTCTCAACGCAATTGGTCGAGGCTGGCGTCGATCTAGACTTTCCTGTGGTCTACCGCGCGTTGGCCGGGCTCGATTCCATTGCGCAGGCCGCGGGCCGCTGCAATCGCGAAGGGCGTCTGGCAGGCCGCGGGCAGATGCATGTGTTTGTGCCCGAGACGATGCCGCCGCCTGGATTGTTGCGGCAAGGTGCGATGATCACGCGCGAAATGGCGTTCAACAATGAGCTTGCCGATCCACTTTCTCCCGATACTTTTATCCGTTATTTCAGCCAATTTTACGCGCATGATGCGAATGGTTTTGATCGCGAAAAGGTACTCGAATTGCTCCATCCATCACGCGCGGCGTTTAGAACTGCCGCACAGAAGTTTCGACTGATCGATGATGATGGTGAGTCGATCATCGTGCCTTATCGCCGCGAGGGCGACGTTGAAAGCCCGATTTATTTATGGTTAAACATCCTCGCAAAAGACGGCAACGCCGGATGGACGCGGCGCAAGCTGCAGCGTTACACCGTCGGTGTGCCGCAAAGCATATTCACGCAATTATTGAAAAACGGTGATATCGAGGAAAAAGCAGGTCTGTGGGTAGCTTTGCCGTCGCGCTATGACACGATTTACGGGCTGATGTTACCTGAGGACCACGGCAATATTGTCGACCATATAATTTAAGGAGGATGTTATGGCAACACATGGATTCTGTTTGGAAGTATCCGGGGACTACGCTTGTTTCACGCGCCCTGAAATGAAAGTGGAGCGAGTCAGTTACGACGCAATCACGCCCTCGGCAGCGCGTGCCGTGTTCGAGGCGATATTGTGGAAACCTGCGATACGCTGGCAGGTCACACGCATTGAAGTGTGTCAGCCGATTCGCTGGATTTCGGTGCGTCGCAATGAAGTCGGCGGTGTGGTTCCGATGAGCAATGTCCGCAGCGCTATGACATCTGGTGCTGCCTTGGCGTTGAACATCGAGGACAACCGACAGCAACGCGCCGGTTTGTTCCTGCGCGACGTGCGTTATCGATTGCATGCTCGTTTCGAGATGACTGATAAGGCTGCCGATGGCGATACCTCGGCGAAATTTGCCGCGATGTTCGAGCGCCGCGCTACGCAAGGTCAATGCTTCAATCAGCCGTATCTCGGCACGCGCGAATTCTCCTGCGCTTTTCGCTTGGTAGATACCGCGAGCGAGGTTTTCGTTGCACCGGCCGAGCTTGCTGGCGAACGCGATCTCGGCTGGACACTCTACGACATGGATTATGGCCCGGCGCCGCATCCAGCGCCGAAACCGCTGTTCTTCCGCGCACGCTTGCGTGATGGCGTGATTGCTGTGCCAACGCGCGAAAGCGAGGAGGTACACGCATGATCCTGCAATCTCTCAATGCGTATTACGAACGCAAAAGTCGCTCCGGCCAATTGGCGCCGGAGGGTTTTGAGCCGAAAGAAATTCCGTTCGTCTTGGTCATCGACGGGGAAGGCCAGCTGGTGCAGATCGACGATACGCGCAGCGGCGAAGGCAAGAAAAAAACGGGGCGTTCGTTTCTTGTTCCGCAAGCCGTCAAACGCTCGGTTGGCATTGCCGCGAATTTGTTGTGGGATACCGCCGAATATGTACTCGGTTTTGCGCGCGAGGGCGGCAAACCCGAGCGTGTGATCCAGCAGCACGCCGCTTTCAAGACAAGAATCAACGAGCTGTCGGCGACGGCAAACGATATCGCGCTTAACGCTGTCCAGCGTTTTCTCGAAACGATCGATATCACCCAGGTCGAAGCCGATCCGTTGTGGCCGGAAATCCGCGACAACAATCCTAACCTCACGTTTCGTCTTTCCGGTGACGCTGCCGATATCCCGGTCTGCCTGCGTCCTGCAGTGATCACTGCGTTGTTGGCACCTCACACGCATGAGCAAGCCGAACCTGCGTTCTGTCTGGTACGTGGCGAATCCGATATCACCGCGCGTCTGCATCCGTCGATCAAAGGCGTATGGGGCGCGCAGTCTTCGGGGGCGAATATTGTTTCGTTCAATCTCGATGCGTTTAATTCTTTCGGCAAAACGCAGAGCTACAACGCGCCAGTTGGCGAAAAGGCAGCTTTTGCCTACACGACCGCGCTGAATCATCTGCTGCGCAAAGGATCACACCAGCGCATGCAGGTTGCAGACGCATCGAGCGTGTTCTGGGCCGATGCGGATTCAAAGTTCGTGGATTTGTTCGCAGCACTTTTTGGCGATATCGACAAGGACGACCCTGATCGCGGCCTCGATACGATGCGCAATCTGCTAGCGGCAACAACCAACGGTGTTTATCGCGAAGAAGATGCCGAAACCCGCTTCTGTGTTCTCGGTCTTGCACCGAATGCGGCGCGTATCGCAATTCGTTTCTGGCAAGTCGGGCCGGTGCGCGATTTCGCCAAGCACATCCGCCAGCATTTCATCGATCTGGAAATAGCCTGCCCGGATTATGAAACGCCTTACCTGTCGTTATATCGCCTGCTGACGTCGATCGCGCTGCAATACAAGGCCGAAAACATTCCGCCGAATCTGGCCGGCGAAACCATGCGTGCGGTACTGGCCGGCACGCCGTATCCGTCGATCCTGCTGCAATCGGCGATTCGCCGCTGTCGTGCCGAGCAGAAAATCGGCTATCAACGGGCCGCGATCATCAAGGCCTGTATCAATCGTCTCATTCGATTCCATCGGAATTCTGCCAAGGAGTTACACATGAGTTTGGATATTGAGAATCTCGATCCAGCGTATCGTCTCGGTCGGCTGTTCGCCGCGCTGGAGCGTATCCAGAGCACGGCGCAGCCGGGCATCAACGCGACCATTCGCGAACGTTATTACGGTGCGGCAAGCAGCTCGCCATCGAGCGTTTTTCCGGTGTTGTTGCGCTTGAAGAATCACCATCTCGCCAAGATCGACAAACCCGGTATCGTGGTCTGGCTGGAAAAATTACTCATCGAAATATTCAGTGGCATCAGGAATTTCCCCTCGCATCTGGACCTGCCATCGCAAGGCCTGTTTGCGATCGGTTATTACCACCAGCAACAGGATTTCTACAGCGGTAAAAACAAGTCCGCTGAAGTTTTACCGACGGAAGACACAACCAAGGAGAGTGTGTAATGAGTTTGAATAATCGCTACGATTTTGTGCTGCTTTTCGATGTGCAGGACGGCAATCCGAACGGTGATCCCGATGCCGGCAATCTACCGCGGCTGGATGCCGAAAGCGGCCACGGTCTGGTCACTGACGTATGCCTTAAACGTAAGGTTCGCAACTACGTTGGCATCTCCAAGAGCGAACAGCCGCCTTATGAAATCTACGTCAAGGAGAAAGCCGTACTCAATCGACAAAATGCGCGCGCGTACGTTGGTATTGGAGCCGAAGAGCTGCTCAAGGGCGACGATAAAAAACGCAAGGGCGGTGATAAGGTCAACGAAGCACGCGCCTGGATGTGCCAGAACTTTTTCGATGTTCGTACGTTCGGTGCGGTGATGTCGACAGGCGTGAATTGTGGACAGGTGCGTGGCCCGGTGCAGCTCACGTTTGCGCGCTCGGTGAGTCCCATTGTTGCGCTGGAGCATTCGATCACGCGCATGGCTGTCGCGACCGAAGCGGAAGCGGAAAAGCAGGGCGGCGACAATCGCACGATGGGACGGAAATTCACTGTGCCCTACGGCTTGTATATAGCGCACGGCTTTATTTCCGCACCGCTCGCCGAACAAACCGGATTTTCGGCCGATGATCTTGCGCTGCTGTGGGAATCGCTTGAAAACATGTTCGAGCATGATCGCTCTGCCGCGCGTGGCATGATGTCGACACGCGGACTGTATGTGTTCGAGCATGCCTCCAAGCTCGGCAATGCTTCGGCGCACGTTTTGTTCGAGCGCATCAAGGCCAAGCCGCGTGATGGCGTGGCGACGCCGCGATCATTCACCGACTACGAAGTAGCGGTGGACGAGAATGGACTGCCCGACGGCGTTAAACTGCATCGCAAAGTGGGATAGAAATAATCGTCGAGGTAAAACCATGGCTACCGAAATTGTCTTTCTTGTCGAAGATGCGCCGGAAGGCGGTTATCAGGCGCAAGCGATTGTACAGGCGATTTTTGTGCAAGCTGAGGATCTGGCCGAGTTGCGGGCGCAAGTGCGCGACGCAGTGCTCTGCCATTTCGACGCCGAGAACGCGCCGAAATTGATCCGCCTGCATTTCGTGCGTGATGAAGTCATTGCGGCATGAAATTGCCGCGTGACATCGGCGGGCTCGAACTGGCGAAAGCTCTGGCGCGAATCGGTTATGCCGTATCGCGCCAGAGTGGTAGTCATCTGCGGCTGACCTGCGCTGAACCCGCCGAACATCATGTGACGATACCGCTGCATGCGCCTTTGAAAATAGGAACGTTCGCGGCGATTCTGGCCGAGGTCGCTGAGCGCCAAAGCGTGAGCCGCGAGGAGTTGCTCACGCGACTATTTTGAATCATGGATGCCCTATCTCTCGAGCCCGTAGCGATTTCCGCACTCCAGCACTGGAGCTATTGTCCGCGCCAGTGCGCGCTGATCCACGTCGAGCAGGTTTTTGCCGACAACGTGCATACTTCGCGCGGGAATGCGGTGCATGCGCAGGTCGATGAGCCGGGTGCGGAGCGGGCAGGGACGGTACGCATCGAGCGCGCGATGCCGTTGTGGAACGACAAACTCGGTTTGATCGGCAAGGCTGATCTGGTCGAGTTTGCGAATGACGGTTCGACATATCCGGTCGAATACAAACATGGGCCGCGACGGCAGCATCGCCACGATGATCTGCAGCTTGCTGCGCAGGCGTTGTGTCTGGAAGAAATGACCGGCCAGCCTGTGCCGAGCGGTGCGATTTTTCATTTCAGTTCGCGGCGTCGTCGCGAGGTGGAGATCGATGCCGATCTGCGCAGCGAAGTCATCGCCGCCATTGATGGTGTGCGTGCGCTATTCGACGCGAAAACGTTACCAGCGCCGGTCAATGATGCGCGCTGTCGCAACTGTTCGCTGATCGATTTGTGCCAGCCCAAGGTGGTGGCTGCGCGCGAACATTATCAACTATTGCTCGATCAATTCTACGGTTCGCCATGAGTGCCTGGAACTTGCTCAACACCTTGTACGTGATGACCGGCGGCAGTTATCTGCATCTGGATAACGACACCGTGCGCGTCGAGATCGAACACGAAACCCGATTGCGTGTGCCTTTGCATCACCTCACCGGCATCGTCACGTTTGGCGATATTTTGCTATCGCCCGCCCTGATCGGGCGCTGCGCCGCGAATGGTATCGGCATCAGCCTGCTAGATCGCAACGGACGTTTTCAGGCGCGCATCGAAGGCCCGGTTTCTGGCAATGTCTTGCTGCGGCAGGCGCAGTTTGAAGCGGCGCGTGATCCCGATCGCACGCTCGAATTTGCACGCAGTTTTGTTATTGGCAAGTTGCGCAATAGCCGCATTGTTCTGCAGCGAGCCGCGCGCGAAACCAGGGTCGATGTCGACAAGCTCGCACTGGATGCTGCCGTCGTAAAATTCGATGCGTCGCTGCGTGCTGCTGTGGTTGCGAAAAATACCGATGTCTTGCGCGGAGTCGAAGGTGAGGCGGCGCGTACATATTTCGCCGCGATAAATTTTGTGCTGAAAATCGACGTGCGTGCGGCGTTCGCGATGGAAGGGCGCAACCGTCGTCCGCCGCGTGATCGATTCAATTCACTGCTATCGTTTCTCTACACCTTGTTGACGCACGATTGTCGCAGCGCGCTTGAGGCGGTCGGACTTGATCCGCAGATCGGATTTCTGCATGTGGTGCGACCTGGCCGGCCGGCACTCGCGCTTGATCTGGTCGAGGAGTTCCGCGCGATCCTCGCTGATCGTGTGGCCTTGACCCTGGTCAATCGCGGCCAGTTGAAGGCTGTTGATTTTCGCACCACCGAAGGCGGCGGCGTGCTGATGTCCGACGATGCGCGCCGCACCATCAGCATCGCCTGGCAAGAAAAGAAAAAAGAAACGCTGATCCATCCGCTACTCGAAACCGAAGTGCCGCTCGGTGTGCTGCCGCAAATTCAAGCCCGCCTGCTCGCACGCACGTTGCGTGGTGATACTGCCGGTTATCTTCCGTTTGTTGCGAGATAGATCATGCTCGTCATCGTCTGCTACGATGTTTCCACCGAGACCAGCGAAGGTCGCCGCCGCTTGCGTCGCGTCGCCAAGGCCTGTGAAGCAATTGGCCAGCGTGTGCAGAAGTCGGTATTCGAATGCCGCGTCGATGTACAAAAATACGAAGAGTTGGAACGCAAGCTGTTAGGCATCATTGATGCGCGCGCAGATTGCCTGCGCTTCTATCGCCTGACCGAGCCGGTAGAACTGCATGTGAAAGAGCACGGCCATTTCCGTGCCGTCAATTTCGACAATGGCCCCCTGGTCGTCTGACATGCGCGAACCCCCAGCGAACCCAGAAACCCCGTACCTTTCGCGCAGCGCGAAATTTCCCGTTATTACTGCATTTAATGCTTGGCGTATGGACTCTTTGCGGTCAAAATCGCGACTGCCGTCGAGGTTCGCGCAAACCCCACAAAAAACCGTATGGAAAGCGTCACTTGCCTTGGCGGAGTCGCTCGCTCAACACAGAGCGAGCGCGGATTGAAACGCGATGACACGGCCACACAAACGCAAGTTCGACGTCGCTCGCTCAACACAGAGCGAGCGCGGATTGAAACTAGCCGATCTA
>JAYVLO010000145.1:0-23846 GCA_043759455.1 Pseudolysobacter sp. | reverse complement strand
GTTTCGTTGTAGATGCGATCCACGCACAACGTGCATTTCTGCATCGTGCCGCGCACCTCGCTGTATTCGCGCGCGCCGTACGGACATGCCCACGAACACAGTTTGCAGCCGATGCATTTGTCTTCGTCGATTAGCACGATGCCATCTTCGGCGCGTTTGTAACTCGCGCCGGTTGGGCACACGGTGACGCAATCCGGCGTTTCGCAATGCAGGCATGAGCGCGGGAAGTGCACGGTCATTTGCTGTTTGGTTTCGACGTTTTCCACGTCGTAGGTGTGCACGCGATTGAACCACACACCGAACGGTTCGCGTTGTTGTTTGTTTTCGTCGGGCAGCGGGCCGAAGTCGCCGCCATCGTTCCATTCCTTGCACGCTACTGCGCAGGCGTGACAGCCTACGCAGATATCGAGGTCGATCACGAGGCCGAGTTTTTTCGCGCCCGGTTGCGATGATTGCAGGCACGTCATGCAGTTACATCCGACGAATTTTTTGCATCAGTCATCGAGCTGCCGATCGTGGTTTTGGTCGTCCGTGTTTCGTCACCACGCAGCGGCGCTTTCTCGATGCGCACACGCAGATCGAACCACGCCGCCTGGCCGGTAATCGGATCGGCATTCGCATACGTGGCATCCGGCAACACATCCGAAATCACATGGTTGAGCAGAAAACCCGGCGCATGTTCCGGCGCATCATCGCTGAGTTTCCACGCGCCACGGCGTTTGCCGATCGCGTTCCAGGTCCAGACCGTATTCGGCTCGACGCCGGCATGCAATTTCGCCTGCACTTCGATGCGGCCGTGATGCGATTCGACGATCAGCCAATCCTCGTCGACGATGCCATGCAACGCCGCTGTGCTCGGATGCAGATGCAGCCAGTTGCGTGTCGCGATCTGACGCAGCCACGCATTCTGCGAACCCCAGCTGTGGTACATGAACATCGGTCGTTGTGTCAGCGCCGACAGCGGGAATTTCTTCTGGTCGATGCCGCTCCACTCGAACGGTTCGTACCAGAACGGCAGCGGATCAAAATAACGCGCGACTCTGGCGCGATCTTTTTCTGGCGGTTGCTGTGCGCCGTGACCGAGCGCGGCGAGGCGGAATTTCTGCAGCGTTTCGGAATACAACTGCAGTACGACGGGATCGGTCGAACCAATAAATCCAAGGCCTTTCGACCAGACCAGATAATCGCGATTGGCCATCTTGTAATACCGCGCCGACGGCGGAATTTCGTGATGCCAGAAACAGCCGTTGTCGATGTAACGTTTGAGTTGTTCTGGATTCGGTTCGCCGATGCCGCGCTTGTCGGCGGCGATGCCGCGCCAGCCCGCGAGCAGGCCGATGCCCGGCGCACGTTCGTGCCTGACCATGTATTCGGGAAAACCGCCGGGATATTTCGCGTCGCCAAAATCATCAACCATCCCCGGCAATTGCAGGCGCGCCCCGAGATCGAGCAGCACATCTTGGAACGGTCGCACATCGCGATCCGGCGCAAACACCGGCTGACGAATCGAATCCGCCGCGCCATCGGCATCCGAGATCGGGCGATCGAGCAGCGAGATGCAATCGTGGCGTTCAAGGTAGGTCGTGTCAGGCAGGATCAGATCGGCATAGGCGACCATTTCGGACGTATAAGCGTCCGAATAAATAATGTGCGGAATCTTGTATTCACCACTCGCATGCGTGTCGGTGAGCATGTGCATCGTCTCGGTGGTATTCATCGCCGAGTTCCAGCTCATGTTGGCCATGAACAAGAACAGCGTATCGATCGGATACGGATCGCCAGCCCACGCATTGCGAATCACCGACTGCAACATGCCGTGCGCGGCGAGCGGAAATTCCCACGAAAACGCCTTGTCGAGCCGGCGCGGTTTGCCATTGACATCGACCACGAGATCTTCCGGGCCGTGCACAAATCCGAGTGGCGCAGCATCCAGGGCGCCGTTCTCGCGCCGATTGCGACCCGGACGATTCGCTGGCGGAATGGGTTTCGGAAACGGCGGCTGGTAACGAAAGCTTCCCGGCGTATCGACCGCGCCGAGCAACAGTTGCAATGTGTGCAGCATGCGACAGGTATGGAAGCCGTTGCTGTGCGCCGCGATGCCGCGCATGGCATGAAACGAGACTGGCCGCCCGAGCATTTCTTCGTGTTCGACACCGCTGCTGTCGGTCCAGCGCACCGGCAGGCGAATCGCCTGATTGAATGCGACATCGGCGATTTCGGCGGCGATGCGCTTGATCGTCTCAGTGCTGATGCCGCAGCGCTCGGTCACCGCATCCGGCGTGTATTGTGCATCGAGAAAACGTGTTGCGAGTAACTGGAATGCCGGCACGGCGCGACGACCGTCGGCCAAAATAAATTCGCCGACGATGGCGGGCTGGATTCCGCTGGCCGAAGCAGGTTTAGTATGTTTGGCGGCGCGATCGAAACACAGCGGTTGCCCTTCGCCATCGCGTGCAAACATACCGTCGTCGGCCGCACCAGGCGCGGTAATCACGAGCCAATGCGCATTCGCATAACGCACCAGATAATCGAAATCGACCCAGTCATTGCGCAGCAATTCGTGGATCAGCGCGCCGACAAACAAACCATCGGTGCCGGGGCGAATGCCGATCCATTCATCGGCGATCGCAGCGTAACCGGTCTTGACCGGATTGATCGCGACGAACTTCGCGCCGCGTGTCTTGAGTTTGCCGAGGCCGGTCTTGATCGGGTTGGAGTCGTGATCTTCGGCGACCCCAAACATCAGCAGGTATTTGCTGTGCTCCCAATCCGGTTCGCCGAACTCCCAGAAACTGCCGCCGATGCTGTACAGCCCGCCGGCCGCCATGTTGACCGAACAGAAGCCACCGTGCGCGGCGTAGTTGACCGTGCCGAACGCCTGCGCCCACCAGCCGGTCAGCGCTTGCGATTGATCGCGGCCGGTAAAAAAGGCGAGTTTGTCGGGGTCGGATTTGCGGATGTCGCCGAGCCAACCGCTCGCGATGCCGAGCGCTTCGTCCCACGAGATTTCTTCGAACTCGCCGTCACCGCGTTTGCCGATGCGCTTGAGCGGTGCGCGCAATCGGGCCGGCGAATAATGCTGCATGATGCCGGCCGAACCTTTCGCGCACAGCACGCCCTTGTTGACCGGATGCGCACGATTGCCTTCGATGTAACGAATGCGGCCATCCTTGATATGCACCTTGATGCCGCAGCGACACGCGCACATGTAGCACGTCGTGGTCTTGATCGTGTCGCCGACCGGGGTATCGAGTTTGAGATCAACGTGCGGCATCGACGGCGTACGGCTTGGGTGCAACCAGAGAAGACGCATATGGTAACGCATGCAAGCATCGTCCCGCCCGCGTTCGGCCATATTTGATTCATGGAAACGTCGCCAAGGTTGGCCAAGCTACGCGCCGTGATGAGTGGCGAAAGCCATGCGTTTTTACGCCGCCACGCTGTTGTTTTTGTCGATTCGCGCAAACGCCATGCCGATATGTCACGACGATGCGCGACTGAGCAAAGTGTTCAACGAGATGCAGCTGACCGGCACGATGGTCGTGTTCGATCCAGGCGCCAACTCATGTCTCGCGCATGATCTGCAACGTGCGCGAAATTCCTACCTGCCGGCCTCGACCTTCAAGATATTCGACGCGCTGACCGCGCTCGAAACCGGCGTGATCCGCGATGAACACGAAACGTCTCACTGGGACGGAAAACAGCGTGATTTCCCGAACTGGAATCGCGATCACGATCTCGCCAGCGGCATGCAATTTTCGGTGGTCTGGTATCACCAGGAACTCGCGCGGCGCATTGACGTCAAGGGCATGCAGAAATGGATCGACAAGGTCGGTACGGCAACCGCAATATCGGTGGCGGCATCGATCAGTTCTGGCTCAACAAACACGGCGAGCTGCGCATCACGGCATCGCAGCAGGTCGAATTTCTGCAACGTCTGCATAACGGCACGTTGCCGTTTTCGCCGCGCAGCCAGGACATCGTCAAACGTATCCGGATTCGCGATCAATCACCGAGCTATACCCTGCGCTTCAAGACCGGCTGGGCCAGCGACAATCAACCGATGCTCGGCTGGATCGTCGGCCGGATCGAACGTGACGGACATGTCGCGTATTTCGCCACGAACATCGACATGGCCGACGCGAGTTACGCGCCGAAGCGCGAAGCGCTGGCGCGCGCGGCATTGCACGCCTTGGGCTGGCTGCCGGAGTTGGCCGCAGCGCACTAGTTTTCCGGCATGCAATCTTCGTTGTCGGGGCCGCTGTCGAACTGGTTATCCATCATCGTCTCGATTGGCGAAGCGATGAGTTTTTCCGAATTCAACGATGCATGTTTTCCGCCGCTGCACGCAAACGCGTTGTGCAGGTTTTAGGTTACGCCTTGTACGAGAGTGTTGAGCGACGTTGGTTTGCGCAACTCGATACCCGCGACGAGCGCCTGATCGCTGCTGGGTAATTTGGCTTTGCGATGTGTCAGGAAACCGCGATCCGCTGGCAGATCATGCTGCGCAATTTCCGCAGCGGCCTGCGCCATTGAATCGATCAGTTGTTGCGTATTCGGCAAGGTCGGCGTTGACGGCGTGGTGGATTTTTTTGTGCCGGGCGCGCTGATCAACGGCGTCGAAATATTCGTGCGCGGTTTGATCAGCGTTTTTTGCATCGTCGTCTCGGCATGCGCCACAAATGGTGTGACCTGCAGCTCCGGCGGAGATTCACTCCGAATCGATTCGAATAGCGTCACGGCAATCGGATCGATCAGCGCACGCGGCATCGGACCGCGCAACGCATCGCGCAGCAGTAGAAACAGCGCGATGTGGATAAGCACACACAGCAGCATCGCCGCGTGTCTTTGGGAAAACTCGAAACGAATGTTTTTGCGCACGCGGATCCATGCTGGATTGATGTGCCGCGCAGCGTAATCGACGCCGTGTAAATCCCTAGTTAACCCGCACTGCAACAACGATACTTGCCGATCTGGCATTGGTCTGGCATTGGTCTGGCATTGGTCTAGCATTGGTCTAGCAAGCGTATTTTTTGTGAGCACGAATAACGTCGCAGCCACTATCGCGACTCCAGGTAAGTCGCGCCTGTTTCCCGTTCCGCGCGCTACAGGCACAATAGCGGCATGGACCGTTACGAACGCATACTCACGCTGCATCGCATCCTCACCTCGGCGCGTTATCCGGTGGCGATGGCGCGGCTGCGCGAAGAACTCGGTTGCTCGCGCGCGACGATTTATCGCGATGTCGCTTTCCTGCGCGATGCGCTCGGCGCACCGATCGAGTCCGATCCGGAAACACACGCGATCCAATATTCCGGCGACGAGGCGGATCGTTTTGAGTTGCCGGGTTTGTGGCTCAGCAGCGAAGAGTTATCTGCGCTGGTCGCGCTGCAGGAACTGATCGGTCGCACCGGCCCGGGCATTCTCGCCAGCGCGCTGGCGCCGTTGCGCACGCGCATCGAGCGGCTGATGTCGGATCACAGCGACGGCACCGCGCTGCCGCTGGAACGCATTCGTGTGATCACGAGCAAGGCGCGCAAGATCGACGAAGCGGTGTTTCGCGATGTCGCTGGAGCGGTGCTGCGGCGCCAGCGTTTGCGTTTCGGTTATCGCGCACGCTCGACGGCGCAGGCGACCCAGCGCGAGGTATCGCCACAACGCCTCACACACTATCGCGACAACTGGTATCTGGATGCGTGGGATCACAGTCGCGACGCGTTGCGCAGCTTCGCGCTGGATCGTATCAATCACGCGCAGATTCTCGATGTGGCGGCGGAGGATCGTGATCCGGCTGAACTCAATGCGCATCTGGCCGATAGCTACGGCATTTTTTCAGGCAAGGCCAAGGCGTGGGCGACGATTCGTTTTACGCCGCACGCGGCGCGCTGGGTAGCCGACGAACACTGGCATACGCAACAGCAGGGACAGATGCTGAAGGACGGCAGTTATGAACTGAAATTGCCTTACAGTAATTCGAAAGAGCTGCTGATGGATATCCTGAAATATGGCCCCGACGCTGAAGTCATCGCGCCGCTGCCATTGCGCGAGGAGATGAAAATCCTGCTGCAACTCGCGGTCGGCGGCTATCAAAAATAAGCCGATTTGCCAAAACGCCAGTTACGGCGTGGTTGGAAAAATTCGAAGCTGAGGCAACGCCGTCTTGCGACAATCCAGCAGTTGCCCGAACGCAGTCGCATCGAGTGCCGCGGAGAACAAGAATCCCTGCACCAGATCGATCTGATTGCGCCGCAGAAACGCCGCCTGCGCTTCGGTTTCCACGCCTTCGGCAACCACATCCAGCTTGAGCTGATGCGCCATCGCGATGATCGCGCGTACGATTGCTGCGTCGTCGGTATCTGTGACGATATCGCGAATGAAGGTTTGATCGATCTTGATCGTATCGATCGGGAAACGCTTGAGATAACTCAGGTTTGAATAACCCGTACCGAAATCGTCGATCGCGATCATCACGCCGACATTCTTCAGCGTGCGCAAGGTGTCGATGAACGATTCGGCGCTGTCCATCGCCATGCTTTCGGTAATCTCGACTTCAAAATTCTGCGGTTTCAAGCCGGATCGATGCAGCGCCGCACGAATCTGGTCGGGCACGTTGCCGCGACGGATTTCCGCTGGCGAAACGTTTACCGCAATCCTCAGCTCGGAGTGTCCGGCCAAGTGCCAGAGCACGGTCTGCGTGCATGCGGTTTCGACCACCCATTGGCCGATCGGCACGATCAGTCCACTCTCCTCGGCGATGCCGATGAACACGGACGGATCAAGCAATCCGCGTTGCGGATGACGCCAGCGAATCAGTGCCTCGGCAGCAATGATCTGGCCGGTTGCCAGTGAAATTTGCGGCTGGTAAAAAAGTTCGAGTTGATCGCGGTCGATGGCATGGCGCAATTCGCGCTCGATGTTGCTGCGATGCATGGCGCGCTGGTTCAGCCCGTGGGTATAGAACTCGAAATTGTTGCGGCCTTGTTCCTTGGCGCGGTACATCGCGGTATCGGCATTCTTCAGCAGGATATCGGCATCGACACCATCGCTCGGATACAACGATATGCCCAGGCTGGCGGTGACGTAGGTTTCATACCCATCAAGCGTGTACGGCTGGGCGAGTGCATCAAGAATCTTTTGCGCGACCGTATTGGCATCGTAGACGTTGGCCAGATCCGATAGCACGATCGCAAATTCATCGCCGCCGAGGCGCCCGACCGTATCGCCGCTGCGGATGCAGTTGCGCAGGCGCTGCGCCACCTCGGTCAGCAGCGCATCGCCGATGGCGTGACCGTAAGTATCGTTGACGATCTTGAAGCGATCGACATCGATATACATCACGCCGGCACACCAGTTGTTGCGCTTGGCTTGGCCCAAGGTTTGCGCCATGCGATCACGAAAAAGATGACGATTCGGCAGTCCGGTCAAGGTGTCGAACTGCGCCAGATACGCCACTCGTTCGTCCGAGCGTACACGCTCGACCGCCGTGCCGAGGGTGATCGAAATGCTGCGCAGAAAATTGACTTTTTCGGCACTGAAGGCGCGGCGCTCGCGCGAATACGCACCGACCATGCCATAGATTCCACTCGGCGCGCGGATGATCACTTCCACCGCGCTGACAATTCGATGTTCTTTCAATGTGGCCGAAGGCACGAACCGCGTTTCGGTCGCAAAATCGTCGACCACGATCGGACCGTTGGCATTCAGATGAAGCTCATAACGCTGGCGCGCATCGGGATCGTTGATCGGCGCCGAGCGCCGCAGCCAGCGATCATTCCAGCCGCAACCGGCCTTGAAAATCAGCGAGGTTCCATCCGCAGAAAGTTGCATCGCGCGACAGAAGTCGACCTCCAGACCTTTGGCGATGACGACCGCAGCTTCGTCCATGATGGTATAGAGATTGGCGCTAGCCAGCGCTTTCTGGCCGAACTCCGCGAGCAGACTTTGCTGCATCGCGTGCTGACGATTCCCGATCTCGGCTTTCTTGCGCGCAGTGATGTCCATCATCGCGCCGATCATGCGGATCGCCTTGCCGGATTTATCGCGGGTCACAAAACCGCGATCGAAGATCGCGAGGTAACGGCCATCGTTGTGGCGGAAGCGATATTCGTCCTGCCAGCTCACCGCGTCGGAATCGATCACGTCGTGGATTCCGCCGACGACACGTTCGTAGTCATCCAGATGAATCGGCTCGTACCAGGATTCCATGCCGCGATCGAGATCGAGCCGGTCGTAACCAAATGTGGAGCTCATGTTTTCGCTCCACCACAAGGTATCGGTGCGCAAATCCCAATCCCAGACAATATCGTTGGTGGCGCGCGTGACCAGCTCGAAACGTTCGTTACTTTGGCGCAATGCGCGCTCGGCAGCGCGTTGTTTGCTGATGTCGCGTGAGATGCAAATCAGGCCGGTGAGTTGTCCGGCGAAATCAAACACCGGTGCGACCGAAAGCTGCACGTACAAGCGTGCACCATCTTTGTGTTGTGCTGCGTTTTCACCGCGCCAGGTATCGCCGCGGCTGACCTCGGGCAGGACGGTCGCAGCGAACTCGTGCAGCGGATCGGTAAAAATGATGCCCGCCATGTTTTGCCCGATCGCCTCGCTCGCTGGCCAGCCGTAAAGTTGTTCGGCCTGTGCATTCCAGTAGCGGATATTGCCAAGCGAATCGCTGGCAACCAGAGCCTCGCCGACGGTGTTGAGCAAAAGTGCCTGGAAGCGCAATTCCTCTTCCGCCTGCTTGCGCACCGAAATATCGCGCGCCACGTCAACGATGATCAAGCTCGCGTTCGTGTGTACCGCGCGACGCTCCACTTCCACCGGCACATAGCTACCATCCTTGCGCCGATGCCGCGTTTCGATCATGTCGGCGGCGTCGCCGCGCTCGATCAAACTATCCCAGTTGCGGCCAAGTTGTTCGCGGCTGAACGAATAAACGTGTTCGGGTGGCAGCGCCAGAATTTCCTCGCGGCTGTACCCCAGCATGCGGCATGCCGCACCGTTGACGTCGATGAAACGCATGCTGATGCGATCGACCAGGTAGATCGCATCGGCAGTGGTATCCATCACCAGGCGAAAGCGCTGCAGCTCTTCTTCGCGCCGCGCACGCTCGGTCACATCCGTGCCGATGCTGGCTGTGCCGATCACTTCACCAGAGGTGGATCGCAGCAACGAATTGTTCCACTGAATGATGCGGCGTTCGCCCGATCGCGTCAGAATCTCGTTGCTATGGTGGCGCGGTTTTAGCTCACCCGCCAGCAGCGATGAATGAACTTGGGCCAGACCGAGTTCCGGCGGCACGAACATCTCGAACCAGTTTTTACCGAGCACCTCGTCACGTGTCCAGCCGGTGAGCTGCAGCAGACAATCGTTGCAAAAAGTAATCGTGCCGGTCGGACTCAGCATCAACGAGATCAACTCGACATTGTCGAGCATGTCGTGGAAACGCCGATTGCTCTCGCCCAATGCAGCCAGTGTCCGGTGCAGCGCAGCCAGCAGGTTGCCATCGCTGCTGATTGGATCGAGGTTCGCTGCGCCGAGGGCCAATTCGATCGCGGCACGGAGCGCATCGCCTTTTTCCAGTTGACCTGCCAGCGCCTTGATGCCGGTGATCGTATCTGCTGAGGAAAACCTCGGTTGGCGTGATGGCGATGAAATAGTCATTTCAGGATGTAGGCTGCACAATTGATGCGGTAAGCCAGTGTGAAAACGACTCGATTCAGCCAAGCCTCCGGCGCATCAGCGTTGTTCCGCACAGGCAAAAACTACCCGGATGCGTGTACCGATGCCGTTTTCGCCGCTGGCAATGATCAGTTCAGCTTGATGCAATCGCGCGATTTCATCGACGATCGCCAAGCCCAGTCCACAACCATCGCCGCTGCTTGCCTGCATGCGATAAAAGCGCTGCAGCACATTCGCGTGTTCCGATTCCGGAATGCCCGGACCGTCGTCTTCGATTTCGAGAAATGCGCGCTGCTGTGCATCAAAGTCGCAACGCAAGGTGATGCGACCATCGGCCGGCGTATATTTGAGCGCGTTATCAGCGAGATTGCTGAGCAGTTCGCGCAGCAACCAGGCACTGCCCATGATCGTGGTCGGCACGGTTTCTACACCGAGATCGATATTTTTCGCGAGTGCGCGATCGAGTTGATCGGTAACGCAGGTTTCGATCAATCGCCGCAGATCGACGTGCTGAAATTGCTCGGACAAATTCGCCGCCGGATCAGCGCGTGCGAGAGCCAGCAACTGGTTCGCGGTATGCGCGAGACGGCGACAACTGTCCAGCAGACGCAGCAGTTTTTCCTTGTCGGCCGGCGAGCGCGCTTCGCGTGCGAGCAGATCGAGTTGTGCCTGCAGGCCAGCCAGTGGCGTGCGCAACTGATGCGCAGCGTTGGCCAGAAATTGCTGTTGCGCCAGGGCCGCTTCGCGCACGGTGGCGAACAGTTCATTCAATGCATGCACCAGCGGACGAACTTCGCCGGGCACCGAGGTTTCATCCAGCGCGCGCAATTCGCGTGACGAGCGAGTTTCGATCTCGTCGCGCAAGCGCAACAGCGGACGCAAGCCCGCGGCAACGCCGATGAATACCAGCAACATGATCGCGCCGAGTTGCAGAAAATCGGTGAGCACCACACCGGTGAGCAGGCGGGTGGTGGCACGGTCGCGCTTGAGTTTGGTTTCGGCGACGACCACCGTGACAAGGCCAGCCGCCGTGTGGCTGCGATAGGTCGCCAAACGCACGTCGCGCGTATGGAAAGTCGCATCCATGAAGTCGGGATTGCGTGCTGCGGCCGCGGCCAGCGGCAGGTCGCGATCACCACTGACATAACTGCCATCGGCGCCGAACACGGCATAGAACATGTCGTCGTGGCGACCATTGCGCAGCATGTCGATGGCCTCGTCCGGCAGCTCCGCGTGAATGACGCCGCTGCCGGGTTCGATGCGTACGTAAGAACTCACCGCGAGCGCCGCATCGGCCAGAGCCTGATCATAGGCTTCGCGCACTGGCGCCGCACCCATGCGGTAATCGAGCAGCACGCCGGCCATCAGCAGCAGGATCAGCGGTGGCAACAGCAGCCACAGCAGGCGGCGCCGAACTGTGCCGATGTGGGCGGAATCGGACGGTTTCATTTTTCGGTTTCCTCAAGGCGATAACCGAGGCCGCGCACCGTGCGGATGTGTACGCCTTCACCGAGCTTGGCGCGCAGCCGCGAGATGTAAACCTCGATGGCGTTGGGCGTCAGCACTTCATTCCAACTGGCGATCGCCTGCTGCAGTTTGTCCTTGCTCACGACCTGGCCGACATGCAGCAACAGGCATTCGATGATCGCCCATTCGCGCCGTGTCAGCTCGATGCTTGTTCCAGCCACGTGTGCCTGACGACGTGCCAGATCGACTTCCAGCGGTCCGCAGCTAAGGTTGGCGCTGAGTGCCGAAGTCGAACGACGGATCAGTGCACGACAACGTGCCGCCAGTTCCGGCAACTCGAACGGTTTGACCAAATAATCGTCGGCACCAAGATCGAGTGCGTTGACGCGGTCGGCCAGTGCATCGCGTGCGGTGAGAATCAGCGCCGGCAAGGTCAAGCCGTCAGCGCGCAAACGCTGCACGAGCGAAAAGCCATCCGCCACGGGCAGTCCCAGATCGATCACGATCAGATCGAAATTTTCGTGACGCAGCGCAGTTCGTGCGGCTTCGGCACTGCCGACGTGATCGACCGCAAACCCGCTCGCAGCAAGACCGTTGCGAATCGCATCCGCTACCAAGGCATCGTCTTCAACTATGAGTACACGCATGTAGCGCAGCATACCCTGTGGCATGTACTGCTGGCGTATCGCGCGGCGTGTAGCGATGGTTTTTGCGGTAATACAGGTTACGTGGCGAGCGAAATCTCACAGCACGCCTGATCGACAGCGAGTGGTCAGAATCGATGACTCAGGCGATGGCATTTGCGAGCGTGGTCGCGCTATCCGCCAGCTCGATTCGCGACGCGCCCTTATCGGGTACGTGAGGCAAGCACCCACGGGGCAATTGTCGTGCCATATTTCCCCACATTGAGTTTGCCGTTCGATCGCGACTGGGCGCTGCTGTTGTACAAGGAGCCGCGCCAATCCCGCGCTCGACTGGGCCGCGATCAATCACGCCGGTCTCAACCTGCGGCGTCTGCGCATCCACCTGATACGGGAAGGTGGCCTCAAGCGGACGATCGAACCGTTCCCGCAAGCTCAGGTCGAGTTCCAGCGCATTCTCGATGAATTGACGCTGCTCGATCACAACGATGTGACTACGCATTTGCAGGCCGGCGGATTCCTGCGTGAGCCCAAGGAAATCGCCGGCGTGATGCAACTGCGCCAAGAATGCATCGGTTACCTGCCGCACCGAAAATGGTGCGATCTGCCCGAATTGCCGGTGCCGGTCGAGCCAAATTGGTAGTGCAGATTGTGAAAGTCTAGCATTGGAAGGCTGGATTCGCTGCGCCTGCGCTGATGCAGTGCTTGCGATTTGTTGCGGTGATTTACCCCGATTGCCGCGACTTTTTTGCAGCGAAAGATTTCCCCGGAACTGCCTGATTGGAGGTAGTAAAAACCGCGCTGATTGATTTGGCACGACAATTTTCTGCGTGACTGCGCAGCGCAAAAGTTTCGCGATGTCGAACAATCCGGTGGCTGCGAATCGATAGCGGTCTTCGTTTGATTTCTGCTGGATTTTGCGTACGCCGCCTGATCGGCAATCCGCGTCTTCAGCGGCGGTTTTGGAGATTCGGCATGCACACGCCAAATTGCATACGCCGCTGAAAGCGAGCAATCTGCGCCGCGCGAAGAGCCCCATCTTCATCCCCGGAGTTTGCCATGAGTCGCAAAGTGCACGTCGTCGGCGTTGGGTCGCTGTCATCGCCGTCTTTGCGCACGAAGCGCTTGTGGCCGGCCCAGGCTTGAATCAGCGTGCCATCCACGCGGAAGTGCTCGCCCGACAGCCAGCCTTCCTGATCGGCCTGTGCCAGCACTTCGTTGAACAAGGCCACGATCACGTCGTGCTCGATCAGCCGATCACGGTTCTTGCTGAATACCGTCGGCACCCACGCCGCATCATCCATCGCCAGGCCGACGAACCAACGGAACAGCAGGTTGTACTGGACCTGTTCCATCCGCTGCCGCTCGGAACGGACGCTGTAGAACACCTGCCGCAGCATCGCCGGTAACAACTTCTCCGGCGCGATGCTGGGCCGACCGCCCTTGGTGTCATCGGCGCACATCTGCGCAAACAAGCTATCGAGTCGAACCCGGGCCGGGTTCACGCGCTCACGGATCGGCCGCAAAGGGTGCGAGGCCGGCGCGAAGTCGTCCCACTTGCGCAAGGTGCACAGACTCTCTTGCAGAATGTCAGCACCACGCATCTGCAGGTCTCGAAGCAGGCAGGTCAGAAGGCGGAGAGTCTGTAATATCGGAGGTTTTTCAGCAGCCTGCTAGGTGTCGCTTGTGCTCGTAAGGGCTGTGCAGGCCGGGCGGGTGTAGCGCCCGCATGGGAACCGGTGATTGGCAGAAACGCTAGTAAAATCGGGCTTTTCGGGTGTTTTGAATGACTTCTCGGTAGAGTGTGATGCCGCTTGCAGTATCGAGCAATGTGCAGTGCAGCATGCGTGTCACCCGCGGGCGGAGGTGCCTCCCGGAAAAGTTGAAAACTGCGTGCGGTAGCCGTGAATAGCGATGGTAGATGCTCGAATCGCATCGAGCGTGCAGGATCTTTTGGAACCGATTTCAGCCGCGAAAACACCGAGGAAAACTACATGTCGTTACGAGACACCACGCTATTTATCACCGGCGCCAGTCGTGGCATCGGTCGTGAAATCGCACTGCGCGCCGCGCGCGACGGCGCCAATATCGTGATTGCGGCGAAGAGCGCCGAACCGCATCCAAAACTTCCCGGCACGATCTTCAGCGTTGCCGAAGAAGTGCGAGCCGCTGGCGGCAACGCATTGGCGTTGCAACTCGATGTGCGCGACGTGGGTGCGGTCGGACTCGCGATGGCCGCGGCCGCAGCACACTTCGGCGGCATCGACGTACTGATCAACAACGCCGGTGCGATCAAGCTCGCTGGCGTGGAGAAACTCGAACCGAAACGTTTTGATCTGATGTTTCAGGTCAACACGCGCGCGGTGATGGTGGCGAGCCAGGCCGCGCTGCCGTATCTGAAGCAGAGCAGCAACGGTCATATCCTGAATCTGTCGCCGCCGTTGAACATGGATCCGAAGTGGTTTGCCGACTACGCACCATACGCGGTCACCAAATACGGCATGAGCATGCTCACGCTCGGAATGAGTGAGGAGTTCAAGCGCTACGGCATCAGCGTCAATGCATTATGGCCGAGAAAAATCATCGCCACCGCGGCGGTTGAGTTTGAACTCGGCGGTGAGGATCTGCTGCGCAGTGCGCGAACGCCCGCGATCATGGCAGACGCGGCGCATATTATTCTCACGAGCCGTGCTCGCAGCATCTCGGGACAGCTGCTGCTGGACGAGGAGGTGTTGCGAACGAACGGGCAAATCGATTTCGGCCGTTATCAGGACGGTCGCGACAGCAATGAGTTGCGCACCGATCTTTTTATCGACGACTGAACCCAGTTGGCGCGCATAAAAAAAGCACAGGCGATCTGCCGACCGCTTGTGCTTTTTTAGAATCGTTGCAGCGTCGAACGCAGCACCTTGCGCCAGCGTTCAACCATGCATCAGCCGCACTTCGAATACCCGCAATTCAGGCACGTGGCGCAACCGTCCATGAGGATGCTGGCCTTGGTATTGCACTTGTTGCACAGCGTGGCCGAGGCCGGAAACGATTCGCCGCCAGCATTTTCGGCAGCAATCTCGCTGGATGACGCGCCGCTGTTTTTGCTGGAAGGCCCGGCGGTCCTTTTCGCGCGCGCCTCATACGCTGCACGTTTTTCCGCGATGAGCTGGCGTTGCTCGGGATCGAGGTCGGGATCGTGCAGCATGCCGATCATGCGCAGATGCGCTTCGATGACCGCACCGAGTTCGGCCACGATCGAATTCATGTACACGCCACCGGCCTTGAAATAGCCACCGCGCGGATCGAATACGGCCTTGAGTTCCTCCACAAGGAAAGTAACGTCGCCGCCCTTGCGGAACACCGCGGACATGATGCGCGTGAGCGCCACGATCCACTGGAAGTGATCCATGTTTTTCGAGTTGATGAAAATCTCGAAGGGACGACGCAGCTCATGTTCGGTGCCCTGGTTCAACACGATGTCATTGATCGTGACGTACAGCGCGTGCTCGAACAACGGTGACTTGATCTTGTAGGTCGCACCGACCAGCACTTCCGGGCGCTCGACGCGCTCGTGCATCTGGATCACCTCGGCGGTGGTAACCACGGGCGCGGGGACGACACTGTCGCGTCGATTTTTGTCGTCGGGCTGGCTGACGCTGTAGCCTTTAATCTTCTTGCCGATCTTGATGGCCATCGGCCGGACTCCTGATATTCGTAGGGTGTATTCGATGTATTGCGGCGCTGGCGCAAATACGGTGCAATGACGGGTTTCTGTGGTTGCGCACACAATACGGAAGCGCGCATGATTTCAATTCTTTGCGACACACGTGAGCAAGCCAGATTGCATCGCGGCGTAACGAGCAGCGCAGCAACGCCCACCGACGGTCAGGCGTTGCTGCGTGCTAACACGATGTGCATCCTTCGCGTGGAAGGATGCGTCCCGGTTATTTTTTCTTCGCTGTCTTTTTGGCAACTTTCTTCGCTACGAATTTTTTTACCGGCGCGACTTTTTTCGCTACGGCTTTCTTGACGGCGACCACTTTCTTGGCAACGGCTTTTTTCACTACCTTCGACTTGGCTGCTACTTTTTTTACGACCGTTTTTTTGACCACCTTGGCCTTGGTGGCGACCTTTTTCTGCGCACCGACAACGGCTTTCTTGGCCTTGCCGACATCTGCTTTCACCGCTTTCTTGACCACCTTGGCCTGAGCCTTCGCCTTGGTCTTCACCGCGGCGGCTTTCTTCGCTACAGTCTTCTTCGCAGTCGTGGCCGAGCCGGTGACTTTTTTCTTCGCGCTCGCCACCACGGCTTTCGCCTTGGTCACGGTGGCCTTGGCCTGCTTGGTCACGGCCTTTTTCGCCGCAGTCGCCTGCTTGACCACAGCCTTCTTCGCCGCAGTCGCCTGCTTGACCACAGCCTTCTTCACTTCGGTGGCTTTCTTGGCAACTTTCTTCGCCTGCTTTTTGACGATCGCCTTGGCTTCGCTGGCGACGTTGGAAACACTTGCGGCGACGGCGCTGGCCTGCTGCACGATGGTATCGCCGACATGCTGCGCGCTTTCTTTGGCAGCTTCGACGACGTTGTGCAGATTTTCACTTACGGTATTTTCGTTGCTCATTATTCCCTCTCCGACAGGTTGTGTTGTGGCTAGAACTTTCCGTAATAGCCTTCCTTCAAGGCATCGAACAAATTGGCGGCAGTATGTGTTTCGCCGTCGTATTCGATCTCTTCGTTACCCTTGACCTCGACAACGCTACCGTCTTCCAGCTCAAAACGGTAGAGGGTATTTTCAAGATCGGCTTCTTTTACCAAAACGCCTTGGAAAGCGGCGGGGTTGAAACGGAACGTGGTACAGCCTTTCAGGCCTTGCGAATGGGCGTAACGATAGATGTCCTTGAAGTCTTCGTAAGGGTAATCGGTCGGCACATTGGCGGTCTTGGAAATCGATGAATCAACCCAGATTTGTGCGGCCGCCTGGATGTCGACATGCTCTTTTGGCGAGATGTCATCGGCAGCGACAAAGTACTCCGGCAGCTTCTGTTCCGGCGTGCTGGAGTAGGGCATCGCTTCGGCATTGATGAGTTCACGATAGGCGAGCAGCTCGTAGCTGAACACCTCGACTTTTTCCTTGCTCTTTTTGCCTTCGCGAATCACGTTGCGCGAATAGTGATGCGCAAAACTCGGCTCGATGCCGTTCGATGCATTGTTCGCCAGCGACAGCGAAATCGTGCCGGTCGGCGCGATCGACGAATGATGCGTGAAACGCGCACCGGTCTCGGCCAGTTCGGCGACCAGCTCGGGTGCCACCTTGGCGATGCGCTGCATGTAGCGGCTGTATTTAGCGTGCAGAACACGACCGGCGATCTTGTCACCGAGCTTGTAGCCGTCGCTATGCATTTCAGGCCGCTTGCGCAGCATTTCGGCGGTGACATCGAACTCTTGCGCAAGGATCGGCGCGGCGCCTTTTTCTTTCGCCAGACTGAGCGCGACTTCCCATCCGGCGATCGCCATGTCACGCGCGATTTCCTCGGTGAAACGACAGGCTTCTTCCGAACCGTAGCGCATCTTGAGCATGGTCACGGTTGAGCCAAGACCGAGAAAACCCATGCCATGGCGACGCTTGTTTTCGATCTCGGCGCGCTGTTGCGGCAATGGCAGGCCGTTGATCTCGACCACGTTGTCGAGCATGCGTGTGAAAACTCGCACCACTTCGCGGTATTCGTCGAAATCGAAACGCGCCTTCGGCCCGAACGGATCGCGCACGAACGTGGTCAGGTTGACCGAGCCGAGCAGGCACGAACCATACGGCGGCAACGGTTGTTCACCGCACGGATTGGTCGCGCGGATCCTCTCGCACCACCAGTTGTTGTTCATCTCGTTGACACGGTCGATCAGGATAAAACCCGGTTCGGCAAAATCGTAGGTGGAACCCATGATCAGATCCCACAAGTGTTTCGCGCGGATGCGCGCATACACCTTGCACGCGACCAGGCCATCCTCGCGCGACACATAGTTTTCATGCGTCGGCCATTCGCGCCAGATCACCTGCTCGGGATTATCGAGTTCGACCTCGTGTTGCTCCTTGATGTTGACCGGAAACAGCAGCGGCCAGTCGCCATCGGTTTCGACCGCGTGCATGAAACCATCGGTGATCAGCAGGCTCAGGTTGAACTGGCGCAGGCGGCCGTCCTCGCGTTTGGCGCGAATGAAATCCTTTACATCGGGATGCGCGACATCGAACGTGCCCATCTGCGCGCCGCGGCGGCCGCCGGCCGAGCTCACGGTGAAACACATCTTGTCGTAGATATCCATGAACGACATCGGCCCGGACGTGTACGCGCCCGCGCCCGACACGTACGCGCCGCGCGGGCGCAAGGTCGAGAATTCGTAGCCGATGCCGCAGCCGGCTTTCAGCGTGAGCCCGGCCTGGTGCACTTTTTCGAGAATGTCATCCATCGAATCGACGATTGTGCCGGAGACCGTACAGTTGATCGTGGAGGTTGCCGGCTTGTGTTGTAGCGCGCCCGCATTCGAGATGATGCGGCCCGCCGGAATCGCGCCGCGGCGCAGCGCCCACAAGAAGCGCTCGACCCAGTAGGTTTGTTTTTCGGGGGTGGGTTCGGCGTCGGCCAGTGCCTTGGCGACGCGCTGGTAAGTCGCATCGATGCTTGCATCGACCGGCTCACCATTCTTGCTCTTGAGACGGTATTTTTTGTCCCAGATATCATACGACGCAGGCTGCAGCGGTATTTCCACCGCGCCTCGCGCCAGCGCCTCGAGTCGCACTGTGCTCATTTCTTTTAACCTCCAAATTACTTGACTCGAACAACGTAGCGATCCCCCCAGACCGCTGCTCGTTTTTGACCACTGTGATACGCAGAGGTTGCTGCTACCGACAAAAAGCTGCCGCCAGCATTGCCACCGGCGAAACCGGTGAACCGACGCTGTTGTCCGCATGCTTTCCGAGGTGTGGCACTGGCTCTGCTCCGAGAATGGATACACGGAATGAAAAAACCCGGCTACCCAATACGTAGGTTTCTATCCCAACGCAAACCACAAGATGTTGTGGTTGCAGGGGCGTTAACGTAACCCTGTGACCGGTAGATGTCAAAGGATTTATTCGCCATTTTTTTCAATAACTTGAAAAAATTTCCTGAAAAAACAAGGCCGCATATAGACGATTTTGGTCAACATTTACCGGTGGAACATCGCTTGCGAAAGGAAACCCCGACCGCTATCTGTGGTCTGATCGGTCCACCGCAGTTTTTCAGGAGCTTCCATGTCGCATCTTTCGTTGTGGCGCGCGCCGCGCGCGATTTCCTTTGTCTTGTTTGGTCTGTTTTCCGCGCTCGCAGTATCGCCGCACTCATACGCCGGCGCGTTGCCGATTGCAGTCGATGGCCAGCCGCTGCCATCGCTCGCACCGATGCTCGAACACGTCACCCCCGCGGTAGTGAATATCAATTCGAAAACCCGCGTGCGTGTGCGTAATCCGATGGCCGAAGATCCGTTCTTTCGCCAGTTTTTCGGCTTGCAGAACGCGCCGCGCGAACGCATCGAGCAGTCGCTGGGTTCGGGTGTGATCATCGATGCGGCGAAGGGTTATGTGCTCACCAATAATCACGTGATCGACGGTGCGGACGATATCGCCGTCACCCTGCACGACGGGCGTACGCTCAAGGCCAAGCTGGTCGGCAGCGATCCCGATACCGATGTCGCGGTAATCCAGATGCCGGCGGAAAATCTCAGCGCGCTGGTGCTGGCCGATACCGACAAATTGCAGGTCGGTGATTTTGTCGTGGCGGTCGGCAATCCGTTCGGACTCGGCCAGACCGTAACCTCGGGCATCGTTAGCGCGCTCGGTCGCAGCGGTCTGCGCGGTATGGGCTATCAGAGTTTCATCCAGACCGATGCCTCGATCAATCCCGGCAATTCCGGCGGCGCGCTGGTGAATCTGCGTGGTGAGTTGGTCGGCATCAATTCGCAAATTGTTTCGCCATCCGGCGCGAGTGCCGGCATCGGTTTTGCGATCCCTGCCAACCTCGCTGGCGATGTGATGCGCCAGCTCATCAGCAGCGGTTCGGTGAAACGCGGCACGCTTGGTATCGAGGCGCAGGATCTCACGCCCGAGATCGCGCGCATGCTAGAAATCGAACCAAGCCAGGGCGTGGTGGTGACGCGCGTGCAGAACGATTCGCCGTCCGCTAGCGCAGGACTCAAACCCGGCGACGTGATCACCGCGGTCAATGGCAAACTCGTCGCGACCGAGCAGGAATTGCACAATGCCGAAGGCCTGTTGCCGGTTGGCAGCGCAATCCAGCTCAAGCTGTTGCGCGACGGTAAGCCGATCGAGGCGAGCGTGCGCACGGCCACCGAGCAGCTCGCCACCAGCAGCGGCGCCACGCTCGATCCGCGGCTGGATGGCGCCGAGTTCGCCGATCTCGGCGAGCGCCAGCACAGCGCCGGTTTGAGCGGAATCAGCATTACGCGTATCGCGCCGGGCAGTCGCGCCGCGGCGAGCGGTTTGAAGAACGGCGATATCGTGTTCGCGGTGAATCAGGTCGAGATCGGCAGCGTGCGCGACCTCGAACGCCTCGGCACAAAACGCGTGCGCCAACTCTTGCTTTCGGTGGTTCGCGGCAACAACTCGTTCCTCGTACCTTTGCAGTAGGCGCGCCGGAAATTCGAGGTGGCAGCTCACAAAGCTCGCGTTGGCCGGGCGTATTCGCGATAATCACGGGTTGACGATTTTAACTCTGGAAGTGACCTGTGATTGCATTTCGACATACCCGCTGGGCGGCGACGTTTTTGCTGCTGAGCGCCACGTTCATCGCTGGCGCGGCCGACAAGGCGCCCGCTGCGGCCGCGCCGGCCAAACCCGCTGCCGCCGCGGCGGCTCCGGCGAAAGCGAAAAAAGCGCCGGCGCCGGTTGTCGCATTGCCGAGCATCATCTGGCGCGGTGATCTGGCGACGTCGCGCGCGTTCGTCGCCGATCTCGCCAAGGAATTCGAGAAGCAGAAAAAGGGCCGCATCGAAATGCAGCCGTTCAGCACCATATCCGGCATCGATGCGGTATCGAGCGGCGCCGCAGATATTGCCGGCACCGCGCGCCCCGCGTCGGAAAAGCGCAGCGAAGAAGCAGGCATGACGTTTTATCCGATCGCGTGGGACGCGGTGGTGGTGATCACATCGCCGAAAAATCCGGTCGGCAGCCTCAGCCTGAAACAGTTGCACGATATTTATTACGCCAAGATCAGCAACTGGAAAGAACTCGGTGGCGCCGATGCGCCGATCAATGTCGACGCCGTCGCCGGTCCGCTCGATGGTGTCGAATTCAGCTTTCGTTACCTGATTTTCCGCAACGGCGATCAACGTGTCGCGGCGCCGCGTTTGTACGTAAATACGGCCAAACTCGAAGAAGACATCGCACTCAACGAATTCGGCATGGGCCTGACCACATTGTCGGCGGTGTATGCCAACAAGAGCGTGAAAATCCTTAACGTGGAGCGCATTACGCCGTCACGCGAAAGCATCGTCAGCGGCACGTATCCGCTGTACACAAAGCTGTTTCTGGCCGCGCGCGAAGATGGCAGGAACAATACGAAAGTGCAGGAGTTCGTGCAGTTCGCCGCCGGTCCGGAAGCGCTCGCCATCATGCGCAAGCATCAGGTGGTCGGGTATGGCGAAGCGCCGGATCTACTGACCAAGAATGAAGAACACTTCGCCTACATCGATGCGCAGATCGGCATCGATCACACGGCCGACAGCAGCGGCGCGACCATCGTCACCACCAGCACCGGCTCGCGTCCGGTCTCGGCAGTCAACGCAACTGCATCGGCGATGCAGAGCAGCTCGCCGAATTCGCCGCTGACCCAGGAAGTGAAAGACAGCGCCACGGCCAAAACGCAGGCTGCCAAGGACGCGGAAAAATCCGGCAGCGACAGCAAGCACTGAGCGGAGAACTCGCGTGCGCATCCGCGCCATCTCTCTGGATCTGGACGACACGCTATGGCCGATCGAGCCGGTGATATTGCGTGCCGAACAGCATCTCGAAGGCTGGCTGCAACAGGAGTGTCCGCACGTGGCGGCGGCGTGGCCCGTGGCGGAATTGCGCGTGTTGCGCGAGCGCATCTACGGCGAGAATCCGCACCTCGGCCATGATTTCACCGCGCTGCGCAAGTTGAGTTTGCGCGCGGTATTCACGCCGTTTGGCATGGGCGAGGACTGGGTCGAACGCGCCTACATCGAGTACTTCACCGCGCGTAATCAGGTCGAGTGCTATACGGATGCTTTGCCGGCGCTCGAACGTCTCGCCGCGCTGCTGCCGCTGGTCAGTATTTCAAACGGCAATGCCGATCTCGATCGCATCGGGCTGAGACGTTTTTTCCAGTTCTCGGTATCGGCACGCGAGTTCGGCGCGGCTAAACCGCACGCATCGATTTTCCATACCGCGTGCGAACGCCTCGGCCTGCAACCGCATGAAGTCTTGCATGTCGGCGACGACGCGAACCTCGATGTGCTCGGCGCGCGCGATGCCGGTTTGCGTACCGCTTGGCTCAATCGCAACGATACTGCTTGGGTGCATCCGGTCGCGCCGGACTTGACCTTGAGCGATCTCGGCCAACTAGCACAATGGCTGGAAAATCATCAGCGCGGGATGTGATTCCGCCGCCACTTTTTTATCAAAGGAATACCGATGCACGCCCTGATCGAGCGCCTAGCCACTTCTTCGTCGATAGCGATATTGCCTGTCACTGCGGCAAGCTTGAGTGGGGTTCTGCAACAGCTCGAAACTAGCCAGCGCGCGTGGGTAAATGCCAACGCTTTTCGTGCCGAGGCCGGCAGTATCTGCCTGTTGCCCAAAACCGATGGCAGCTTGCACGCGGTATTGATCGGTATTGCGAGTACATCCGATATTTATGCGCTGGCGGCATTGCCACGGCGTCTTCCGGCGGGCACTTATCATCTCGAAACCGCTGCCGAAGTCGTGCTCGATCCGCAGCGCGCGGCGCTGGGCTGGGCGCTTGGTGCATATCATTTCGGACGCTACAAAAAGGCCGCGCGTGCCCCGTCCCAGCTTATGGTCGACGCCGCCATCCTGGCAGCCGTACAGCCGTTGCTGGACGGCATTTACCAGACCCGCGATCTGATCAATACCCCAACCGAGGATCTCGGCCCGGTCGAACTCGCGGTCGCGGTGCAGAAGCTCGCACAAACACACGGCGCCGAGTATCGCGACTGGATTGGCGATGCCTTGCTCAAGGCGAATTTTCCGGCGATCCACGCTGTCGGTCGCGCCAGTCATCGCGCGCCGCGGCTCGCCGAATTGCGTTGGGGCAACATCGACGCGCCGCATCTGGTGTTGATCGGCAAAGGCGTGTGCTTTGATACCGGCGGCCTCGACATTAAACCCGCCGACGGCATGCGCTGGATGAAAAAAGATATGGGCGGCGCGGCGCATGCGATTGCGCTGGCCGGCCTGGTGATGGCGGCGAAATTGCCGGTACGGCTGACGCTGCTGATTCCGGCGGTCGAGAACGCGATTGCTGGCAACGCATATCGGCCTGGCGAAGTCATCCGCACGCGCAGCGGTGTCACGGTCGAGATCGACAATACCGATGCCGAGGGTCGTGTGATTCTCGGCGATGCGCTGAGTTACGCGGTCGAACAATCGCCCGATCTGATCCTCGATTTCGCCACGCTTACGGGTGCTGCGCGTATCGCGCTCGGGCCGGAATTGCCGGTCTTGTTCAGCAATCGCGACGACATTGCCGACGGCCTGCTCGCCAGCAGTCGCGAGGTTAGCGATCCGCTGTGGCGCCTGCCGTTGTGGCAGCCGTATCGCAGCATGCTTGATTCATCGATCGCCGACATGGCCAACGCCGGCGCCTCGCGTCACGCCGGCGCGATCACCGCCGCGCTATACCTGCAACGCTTCGTGCCTGAGGCGCAGGCGTGGTCGCATCTGGACGTCTATTCGTGGAACGATGCCGATCGCCCGGGCCGTCCGAAAGGTGGCGAGGCGCAGGGCTTGCGTGCGTATTTTGATTTCTTGCGGCGACGGTATGTAG
>JAYVLO010000144.1:0-3270 GCA_043759455.1 Pseudolysobacter sp. | reverse complement strand
AACCAAAAATCTAAACTGTAATCACCACCTTCAACCGACCACCCGACACTGGGTTCCCATGGTCCGGAACGGTGGGTTCACATGACCGGAATATCCATTCACCGCCGATCATGGCGAAAGCATCGGCGAGCACGGCGAAAAAACGCACGCCATTTTTGTCTATCGCGCTACCACGCGTGTGCCGTTGATAGTGCGTTATCCGCCGCGTTTTCCGCAAGGCAGCGTCTATGCTGGCCCGGTGCGCAACGTCGATATCGCGCCGACATTGCTTGAACTCGCGCATGTGCCCGGAGCAAAGGAAACCCAGGGTGTCGATCTCACCGCGATGGTGCGCGGCGACGTGCCGATCGTCGATTTGCCGCAGTATTCCGAATCCAAACTTGCCGAGCTCGATTTCGGCATGGCACCGTTGTACGCGGTGCGCAAAGACGGCTATACATTTATCCGCGCGCCGCGTCCCGAGCTTTACGATCTGAAAAACGATCCCGGCGAACTGCACAATCTGTACGGCGATGCGAAGTACCAGACCAAGGCCGACGCGCTTGATGTCGAGCTCGAAAAACTCATGCAGGACAGCGCCAAACATGCGATCGCGGCGCGCACAGATCCGATGTCGAAAGAGACGATGGAAATGCTGCAATCGCTTGGTTACCTGCAGGGTGCAACCGACCGTGCGTCCGCTGCCGGCATCGATCCGAAAGACGGCATCGCGATGTACAGCCGGCTGGAAAACGCGCGCCATTTTGCGCAGCAGCGCAAGTGGGCCGCCGCCGAGAAAGAACTGAAGGCGATCTTGGTCGAAATGCCGCGACATTTCTCGGCGCGCAGTGTGCTTGCGTTGGTCGAGTTCAAGCGCGGCAAGCTTGATGAAGCACGTGCGCAGTACCTGGCATTGCTCGCGCAGGATCCCAAGCAGTTTCGTCTGTTCGGCATGCTTGGCGAAATCGCGCTGATGCAAGGCAAGCTTGAGGATGCGGAGCGCTACAACATGGAAGCGCTCAAGGTCGCGCCGCAATTTGTCGAGGCGATGGGGCAGCTCGGCTTGATCGCGACGATACGCGGCGACAATGTCACTGCGCAAAAATGGTACGACCAAGCGATGGTGATCGATCCGAGTTTCCCACCGCTGCGCCGTCGTCTCGCCGATTTATATTTCGAGCGCGGTGATTTCGAAGCTGCGCTGAAAGAATATCAGGAAGCGTTTGCGCATCAGGCCAAGGATTTCCGCAGCCTGTTGCAGGCCGGTGCCAGCGCGCGCCGTGCCGACAAGCCGGATGAGGCCGAACAGCTGTTGCGCCAGGCAATCAAGATGCGCGACAAGACGTGGCTGCCGCGTTATAACCTCGCGTGCCTGCTGGCGTCGCGTGGCCAATCCGATAACGCCCTGCAAGCGCTCGACGAAGCCATCGCCCACGGCATGGTCTACGGCAAGCTGCTGGTCGAAGATCCGGATTGGGATGCGCTGCGCAAGGATCCGCGTTTTATCGCGCTGCAGAAAAAAGTGCAGAAGATTGATGCTGCGGGTAGTCCGAAAGAAGGCGATATTGACGGTGATATTCCTGATGCAGATTGATATGGTCGCATCGTTTAGAGGGTTGTCGGAAGGCGCCGCGCTTTTCCGAGCCAGCGCTACGACAGCTACGGTCCCCCGAGCACCCTGGCCTACCAGCCCAGCGGCCTGCACGTGACCACCGGTTATGCCGCGTAAGGCCATTCCGGTGCGATCGGCGACGGCACGCGGTTGTATTGGGAAGTCACCGCGCAGGATGCGTGGGGCAAGACCACGGCGGAGAGTTACCTGGACGGCACCACCGGCGTACTGGCCAATTACGACAGCAGCGGTCAGGCGAGAACCGCAAGCTGCAGCCTGCACGGCAGCGTGGTGGACAGCCTGACCTACAGCTACGACAGCCTGGGCAACCTGCTGACGCAGAAGCGCGGCACCGCCAACAGCGCCAGCAACACCGAAACCTACAGCTACGATGCCTTGCAGCGATTGACCAGCGCGTCGCGCAGCGGCGGCACGGTCAACTACGGCTACAGCCCGGCGGGCAACCTGCGCTACAAGGACGACTACAGCACCAAGCCCACCGCAGCACCGTGGGCCTACCAGTACGGCACGCAGGTAGGTTCCAGTAGCGAGGCGTGCGGCCCGCACGGGGCGATGAGTGTTGCGCTAGCGGGCAGTGGTACGGCCAGCTATCAGTGCGATGCGATCGGCAACGTGATCGGCGGCAGCATGCTGAGCGCGACCTACGATGCGGACAATCACCCGCGCACGGTCACGCGCAGCGGCATCGGCAGCACGGACTGGGCGTACGGCGCCGATGGCGAGCGCGATTCCGAAAGCAGCAGCGAGGGCGCGCGTTACTTCGGTGCAAGCGGTTACGAACAAGTGGGCAACAAGCAGATCCACGAGTTCGGTCCGATCATCCTCACCAGCACGGGCGGCACGATCACGGGCATCACGATCGCGCTGCGCGACCGGCTCGGCTCGACCATCGACACCATCGACAACGGCGCGGCAACGATCGCCAACGCGCGCACCTACGACGCGTTCGGCGCGGTGCGCGACGGTAACATGAACAGCCGCACGGGCGGCACGTTGAACCTGGGCGACACCAAGCACGGCTTCACCCAGCACGAGCACGCGGACGACGTGCGGCTGATCCACATGGGCGGGCGCATCTACGACTACACGCTGGGGCGGTTCCTCAATGTCGATCCGATCATCGGCAATCCGATGAGCAGCCAGAGCCTGAATCCGTATTCCTACATCGGCAACAATCCGCTGAGTGGGACCGATCCGACAGGATATGAGAAAGAATGCGATGCTTCCGGGGCGAATTGTACGTTGACAGACGTCCAGTCGATCACGGTGTATCAGTCGCACGACGGTAGCAAATTTGCGGTAGCTACCGATAACGCAGGCAATCAGATCAAGGCCGAAGCTATTACCAACGGCAGTAGTACTGGCGTTAACGGAACGCTGTTAACGCAGGGAACATTGAATGGAATACTGAATCACGATCCGTCGACGATCAATTCGATAGCGGCGGCCGGCTTTGGTGGACAATCGGTTGCATTGGGTTCCGGATTTGACAAGAACGCTTACGATATCCACGAGAGCAGTGCGTTGGCTGCGGATTATTTTGGAGGCTTTGCCAAGGCTGACCTTGCCCCCGAAAAACGTATCCCTTGCTATGTGATTCAATCCACGCAAGGAGAACGACATGACGAAGACAACACGGGCGCGCTACACGCTCGAAT
>JAYVLO010000143.1:0-3284 GCA_043759455.1 Pseudolysobacter sp. | reverse complement strand
GGTGAAGAATACTGCCGCCATGATCGCACCGACGATCAGGCCGATATCGCCAAGCTGTTTGACGAAGGCCAGATTGAACGCTTCCTCGGTCTGGGTCTTGGTTTCGTGATCCGAGTTCGCCGACAGCGCATCGATGGCAGCGGCAACTTTTTCGGACTGGTCCGGACTGCTTACGCGCACTATGTACCAGCCGATGGTGCCAGCGCCAAACGCACGGCCTTCATCAAAATAATCCCAGCGAAACAGTAGCTGATTTTCCAGCCCGCGCATTTTCGCCTCGCTGGCGTGGAAGATGCCGACCACATCGAAAGTCCAGGTGGTTTCATTGTTCGACTTGTTGCTGAAGATGGCGCCGGTGATCGGAATCTTGTCGCCGATCTTGATCCCCAGCGCCTTGGCCGCAGCCTCACCGACGATCGCGCCGGTGCGCGTCGATTCAAACGCCTTGCGTTGCTCGGGCGCCAGCACGAACTCGGGATAGACGTCCAGATAGCTCGGGTTGATCGCAATCTGGAACATCAGCTGCTGGTTTTTTTTGTCTTGGTAATAACCGCCAAACCAGTTGGCGTAGGCGACATCCTTGACGCCGGGCATCGTCTGAATACGTGGCAACAGGCTCTGCGGCAACGCCTGGATAATCGAAACCCGCGAACTCACTACCAGTCGATTTACGCCGGCCGCGCTCGAACCCGCATCGAACGCGCTACGCACGGCGTCGAGCATGCCGAACAACAGGAACGCAGCCAGCACCGAGAGCAGTGTAAAAACGGTTCGGGTCTTGCGCCGGAACAGCGCCGCCCAGATCAGATGCAGATATTTCATGTTGCTCTCCTCACGCTGTGAGTTGCTCGACCAAACTTCCCTTGTCGAGATGCAAAGTGTGATTGGCGTACTCGGCTGCTTTCGGATCGTGCGTCACCATGACGATGGTCTTGCCATGGTCGCGATTCAACATGCGCAACAGGCCGAGTACGTCTTCGGCGGATTGACGATCGAGATCGCCGGTCGGTTCGTCGCAGACCAGTAACGTGGGATCGGAAACGATTGCCCGCGCGATCGCGACGCGCTGCTGTTGTCCGCCGGACAACTCGGTGGGTTTGTGCGTGGCGCGATCGGACAGGCCGACCAGTTGCAACGCAACCGATGCATTGCGCTTGCGCTGCGCGGCGCCAAGCTTGGTCAGTAACAACGGCAGCTCGACGTTTTTCTGCGCCGACAACATCGGCAGCAAATTGTAGAACTGGAAAATGAAGCCGACATTCGCCGCACGCCATCCGGCCATCGCGCCCTGGCCGAGTTTGTCGATGCGCTGGCCGGCGATCGTGATGCTGCCGTTGCTCGGCGCATCCAGGCCACCGATCAGATTCAGCAAGGTCGTCTTGCCCGATCCCGACGGCCCCATCAGCGCGAGAAAATCGCCTTGCTGGATATCCAGATCAATGTGGTGCAGCACTTCGACTTTCTGTTTTCCGCGCTCATAGACTTTGCTTACATCGCGAATTTCGATCAATGTCGTCATGGCTTTTTTCCTCGCTGATTGCCGTGGTTACAATGGCTTATTTACTGCCGGTGGCGATGGACACTTTCGCCCCGTCTTTCATTTCTGCAACTGGCTGCAGCACGACCTTGGTGCCGTTGCCGATGCCCTCGACGAGACGTTGATCGCCGAAGACCTGCCCGGACGTGATCGCGCGCACGCGCGCGAGCTCGCCATCGATCGCGAACACGATGCTCTTGCCGTCGCGCTGCACGATCGCGGCTGTCGGTACCAGCACACCTTTCGGCGCTGGCGCGTTGGCCGGTTTTGCTTCTTCGAGAAACGATACCCGTGCGCCCATGTCGGGCAGGATGCGCGCATCCTTTGCCTCGATGGCGATACGCACTTTCACCGTCGCCTTGCTCTTGTCTGCGGTCGGGATGATCGCTATCACATGAGCCGGAATCCTCCAGTCCGGATAGGCGTCCAGCACAGTCTGCGCCGGTTGCTTGGGCTGAACCCGACCGATGTAGGACTCGTTGACATCCACTTCGACTTCGAGCGAATCCATGTCGACGATCGTGCCGACGCCGGTGCGCGTGAATCCGCCACCCGCCGAGAACGGCGAGACGATTTCGCCGACCTGCGCCGACTTGGCGATCACCACGCCGGTGAATGGCGCACGCACGGTGCAATAGGCGAGCTGCACCTGCGCGCCGGTCACACCAGCCTGGCTGGCTTCGACCTGACGCCGCTGCGCAGAAATTTGTGCGGTCATCGTTTCGACCTGCGTGCTCGCCACTTCGACCGATTGCGCGGATACCAGCTTGCGCCCGACCAGATCCTGCGCACGCACCAGATCACGCTGATTCTGCGCGAGCTGCGCCTGATATTGCACAAGCAACGCCTGCCCCGCCCGCACACCGGCCTGCGCCTGCGCGAGCTGCGCCTGCTGCGCGGTGCTGTCGAGATGCGCCAGTACCTGGCCAGACTCGACATGGTCACCCTCTTCGATCAGCACATCGAGCAGCGTACCGGTAATCTGCGCCGAGACGGTGGCTTGGCGCCGCGCGGTGACATAACCCGTGGCCTGCAATACCGCGTTGTTGCCGGATTCGCTCGACGGCGTTTGTGCGGTTGCGACCTGCACTTCGAACCGTTGCCCTGCGCCAAAATAAAAATATGCCGCGCCGCCCGCAGCGACCAACAGCACAACCACAGTGACTACAATCCACAGCCAGCGGCGCGGTTCATGCGTGTCTTCGCGCTGCCGTTTGTCGATGCGCAACTCATGCAGCAAATCAGATTTTTCCACGTTGCCAAAACCCCAGATCGAAACGAACGTAAAGTGTGGCATAGAGTGCCGCGCGACGCCTCGACTTGCCATAGGCAGACGTCACGAGTGTGACGTGATACTTGTCAGGTGCCCGCCGCGTGATGATTTTGCTGTCGCAGCCGCACAACTTTCGTTGCATCACGAGCGCACCGTTATACTTTGCGCCATCGCCAATAATCGTGAGGAGTATCGCGTGGATTATATTTTCCCAGTGCCCGCCCGCAGCAGCATCGTCATCGCCGGACACGATACGCAATTTCCGGTCAACCGCATTTATTGTATCGGTCGAAATTACGCCGAACACGCGCGCGAAATGGGCATGCCGGTGGAGCGCGACGTGCCGATGTTTTTCTGCAAGCCGGCCGATGCGATTGTGGCGCAGGACGCGGATGGCGGTGATATCGCGGTGGCGTATCCGTCGGTCACGCACGATCTGCACCACGAAGTCGAAATGGTCGTCGCCCTCGCATC
>JAYVLO010000142.1:0-2055 GCA_043759455.1 Pseudolysobacter sp. | reverse complement strand
ATCGCATGGGTCGTTCGCTGCTGGAGCTCGGCGGCAACAACGCGATCATCATCGATGCCACGGCGGATCTGAAACTCGCGATTCCCGCAGTCGTGTTCGGCGCGGTCGGCACGGCCGGCCAGCGCTGCACAAGCACGCGTCGTTTGATCGTGCATGAGTCGATCATCGATGAAGTGACGCAGACCCTGGTCAAAGCCTACAAGCAGATCGAAAAGCGCATCGGCGATCCGCTGAAATCCGAAACGTTGATGGGCCCGTTGATCGATCGCGATGCGGTGAGTCGTTACGAACATGCGGTGACGCAGGCGCAAGCAGCGGGCGGCACCGTATTGACCGGTGGCAAAGCGCTCGACGGCAAGGGCAACTACGTGCTGCCGACCATCGTCAACGGCATCAAGGGCAGCGATGCGATCGTGCAGACCGAAACGTTTGCGCCGATCCTGTATGTGATTCCGTACAAGACGCTCGACGAGGCGATCGCGATTCAGAACGGCGTGCCGCAGGGTTTGTCGTCGTCGATCTTCACCACCGATCTGCGCGCGGCGGAAAAATTCTTGACCTGCTTCGGTTCGGATTGTGGCATCGCCAACGTCAACATCGGCACCAGCGGCGCAGAAATCGGCGGCGCATTCGGTGGCGAGAAAGATACCGGCGGCGGTCGCGAATCCGGCTCGGACGCATGGAAAATCTACATGCGCCGGCAGACCAATACGATCAACTATTCCGACTCGTTGCCGCTGGCACAGGGCATCAAGTTCGATTTCTGATTAAGGCCGAAACATTCCGGATGCAGCGCTGCCGACGCAAATCGCCAGGCCGCATCCGGAACTTGCAAGTTGTTATTCAAACGGGGGGTTCGACATGACAACGACGGTTTCCGCACGACTGCTTGTTCCGCTCGCAGTGCTGTTTTCTTTGACAACGCTCAGCGTCTTTGCTGCCACCGAAGCCGTTACCAAGGATGGCCGTCATGTCATCCTCGATGACAATGGCACATGGAAACTGCAGGTCGAAAAAACCAACGAACTCGTCGATATTTCGCTCGCGCATGCCACGCCGAAATCGGCAACCAGCGTTGCCCGCAGCGGCTTCGGCGTGTTCCTGTTTGGCTACGATCCGAACACATGGTCGGTCGAACAACATCCGCTCAGCGAAACCGTTGAATTCATGTTCCGTCACAAAAACGGTTCCGCGGTCGTCAAGGTCGTCACCGAACGCGTGCAGATGACCTTGAACGGGCTGAAGGAACTCAACATCGGCCTCATGCAGAAAACCGATCCGAAGGCGCACATCGAAAACGAAGCGATGCTGACCGTCAACGGCAACACCGGCCTGGTTTTGGACAATGTCGGCGAAGCGTTCGGTGCGAAGTGGCACATACGTCGATTCCTGTGGAGCGGCAAACAGGGCTCGGTGCAGATTATCTGTTCGGAAGCCAATAATCTCTACGAAGAAAGCGCCGCCGACATCAACGATTTAATCGCCGGATTCAGCGTCATCGAACCTGCGAAAAAACTCTGACTTTTTACGCTCACAACGCGCTTTTCAGGAGTAGCCCGATGACCATGATTTTATGCCCCGCGTGTTCGCACCAGGTTTCCGACCAAGCCACGTCATGTCCAAACTGCGGTCATCCGCTGGTCGCTGCGGCAACCGCGCATGTCGCCACCTATACCAACACATCGGGCACGAGCAACAACACGAGTGTGCCGGCGATCGTGAGTCTGGTATTCGGTCTGCTGTCGTGGTGCATTTTGCCGGTAATCGGCGCGATCGTCGCCGTGATTGCCGGGCACATCGCACGCAGTGAAATTCGTAGCGCACCGCCCGGTACGATCGATGGCGATGGCATGGCGATTGCCGGGCTGATTCTCGGCTGGGCACACCTGGTTGTTGTCCTGCTCGGACTGCTATTTATTTTTGCCGTGCTTGGCGGTTTGGCAGCCATGTCGCACTGAGCCGCAAGCGGATTATCGCGTGTACAACCTCGCCCGCTCCTTGCTGTTTTGCCTTGATGCCGAACGCGCCCACGATCTCGGCCTGAAGGCGATCGAC
>JAYVLO010000141.1:0-4573 GCA_043759455.1 Pseudolysobacter sp. | reverse complement strand
CTCCGTGCCATATTCGGCCATAAACTCGACCATCGACAAGCCTTTCTGAAACTGCACCGGATTGATTGCCATGTCTCAACTCCACGGGAGGACGTTGAGCTATCTTGCTCGCTACCTATCTCAAATCACGCGACGCGCGGCTGAACATCAGGGCTAATCAGGAAACGATTTGGAATTACTTGTCCTGGTCCGCTCACATTGAAAGACTCTGCACCGATGATTGAAATCGTGAGATTCGGATTCGGATTGCGAACATCCGCAAGCGCGGAACAACAAAATAGAATAGCGAAAAAAGCAATTATGAGCCGCATTTTTTTCCCCTGATACTTGAGCCAGGCGACCACTGCCGCAGCAAGTTGGAAGCTAGTGCAGCTTGACTCGATTGTCTTGTTATTGAATATAACAGATCGAACAGGCTGTCTATATGCGCCTCATTTGCTGTCCCACCGTAGCGTCATTTAGCCACTGCGCATGTTTCACACGACACGGAATCGGCGCAGGATTTTTTGCCATCGCATGGACACCCGTGATGATTGCGGTTAGCGTTGCGCAAAACTCACCGCAGCGTGAGATTGCCGTGATCCGACCACAAGGGACTCCATGAAAAACATTACGCGTCATCTGTATTTCTGGGTGTTGCTCGCGATCGTTTTCGGCGCGTTGTACGGTTATGTTTTTCCCGAGCGCGGCGTGGCGATGAAGCCGCTCGGCGATGGTTTCATCGGGCTGGTCAAAATGCTGATCGCACCGGTGATTTTCTGCACCGTCGTGCTCGGCATCGCCGGCATGAGCGACATGAAAAAAGTCGGTCGCGTCGGCGCCAAGGCGATGCTGTATTTCGAGATCGTCTCGACCGTGGCGCTGGCAATCGGCCTGATAGTGATGAACGTGCTGCAACCCGGCAAGGGCTTTAATGCCGACGTCAACACGCTCGATGCGCAATCGGTGGCCGACTACGCGAAGAAAGCCAGCGCAGAAAACACCACCGACTTCATCATGCACATCATCCCGAAAACCTTCACCGACGCGTTCACCGCAAACGGCGATCTGTTGCAGGTTTTGCTGATCGCGATCGTGTTCGGTTTTGCCCTCGCCGGCCTCGGCGAGCGCGGCAAACCGGTCTACGTATTCATTGAATATTTATCGAAAGTATTTTTCGGCATGGTCAATATCGTGATGAAGGCCGCACCGATCGGCGCGTTCGGTGCGATGGCATTCACGATCGGCAAATTCGGCATAGGCAGTATCGGCAAAATGGCCGCGCTGATGGGCAGTTTTTATCTGACCTGCGCGCTGTTTGTACTGCTTGTGCTCGGCAGCATTTCGGCCCTGGCCGGTTTCAATATCCTGCGTTTTCTGAACTACATCAAGGCCGAATTGTTGACCGTGCTCGGCACCAGTTCATCGGAAAGCGCGCTGGTGCCGCTGATGGAAAAGCTCGAAAAACTCGGCTGCTCGAAATCCGTGGTCGGCCTGGTTGTGCCGGCGGGATATTCGTTCAATCTCGACGGCACCAATATCTACATGACGATGGCGGCATTGTTCGTCGCGCAGTCACTGAATATCGATCTCACGCTCGGCCAGCAACTGAGTCTGCTCGCCGTGGCGATGCTGACCAGCAAGGGCGCATCCGGCGTGACCGGCGCGGGTTTCATCACGCTCGCGGCCACACTCGCCGTGGTGCCGAGCGTGCCGGTGGCCGGCATGGCCTTGATCCTCGGCGTGGATCGTTTTATGAGCGAGTGCCGCGCGCTGACCAACTTCATCGGCAACGGCGTGGCAACCATCGTCGTATCAAAATGGGAGGACGAACTCGACAGCGAAACCCTGCAACGTGAGTTGGCCGATCCGAATTTCGCCGACAGTATGGACTTTCGCAACAGCAACGAAGCCGCGTGAGCGAGCGACAAAAACGTAGCGAATAATTCGGCGCTGATAATTCTTTCGGACAAAAAATCCCGCCACCGAAGTCGCGGGATTTTTTATTTTCGACGCGGTCTGGATCCGCAGCGTGAGCGCCGCGGCGGATCAATCCGCCCGACTACAATCGACAACCGTCAAAACCATCGGCGAAGACTTTTTGCGCGTTGACCAGAACGTCGAACGTATTGCTCTGGGCACTCAGACTCAAGCTGCCGATGCTCGCGCTGACGGTCGATCCAGTCGTCACCGTGTAGAAGCGCGGCATGCCGTTCAACGTGGCCACGCCATTGACCAGTGTCACGCTGCCGAGTGCAACCGGGCCACCGCACGCCGTCGTCGTGAAGGCCACGGTATTGCTGCTATCGCCGACGATTACATCGCCCGCGCTGTCTTCCTCGGTGACGGTGACGGTGCCCAGCGCATTGCCCGACAGCACATTCGCCGGCTGCACTGTAAACACCAGCTGCGTAGCCGCGCCGATGCCGACAGCGAACGATTGCTGCACCTGAGCGGCCGCGGTGTAATTGCCATTGCCGAGCTGATTCGCATCGATAACGCACGTGCCGATGCCGATAAACGTCACCGTCGAGCCGCTGATCGAACACACGCTGCTGGCGCTCGCATCAATCGTGAATGTAACCGAGTTGCCCGAGGCACCGCCCGTCGCTGTAACAGCGTAAGTTGCACCACCAACTACCGCTGCGGCGGGTGCTGTCGAGGTGTAAGTGATCGTCTGGTTACCCATTCCAACCGTGAACGATTGTTGTGCTTGCGCAGCGGCGTTGTAGTTGGCATTACCGAGCTGATTCGCGTCGATCACGCACGTGCCTGCAGCAATGAAACTCACCGTCGAACCAGTGATTGAACACACGCTGCTGGCGCTCGCATCGATCGTCAACGTCACGGTATTTCCTGAGGCACCACCGGTTGCAGATACGCTGTAAGTTGCACCACCAACGACCGCCGCAACTGGCGCCGTCGATGTGTAAGTGATCGCCTGATTGCCCTTGCCGACGACGAATGATTGCTGTGCTTGCGAGGCGGCGTTGTAATTAGCGCTACCGAGCTGATTGGCGTCGATCACGCAGCTGCCTGCAGCAATGAAGCTGACCGTCGAACCAGTGATCGTACACACGCTGCTGGCGCTCGCATCGACCATGAACGTCACTGTATTTCCTGAGGCACCACCGGTTGCAGATACGCTGTAAGTCCCACCGCCAACGACCGCTGCGGCGGGAGCCGTCGATGTGTAAGTGATCGTCTGATTGGCTTTGCCAACGACGAAAGATTGCTGTGCTTGCGCAGCGGCGTTGTAATTAGCGTTACCGAGCTGATTGGCGTCGATCACGCAGCTGCCGGCACCAATGAACGTCACCGTCGAGCCGCTGATCGAACACACGCTGCTGGCGCTCGCATCGATCGTGAATGTAACCGAGTTGCCCGAGGCACCGCCGGTTGCCGCGACGTTGTAAGTTGCACCACCAACTACCGCCGAAGCAGGAGCCGTCGAGGTGTAGGTAATAGCTTGATTGGCTTTGCCGACGGCAAAGCTCTGTTGCACCTGAGTCGCTGCGTTGTAGTTGCCGTTACCGAGCTGATTGGCGTCGATCACGCACGTGCCTGCAGCAATGAAGCTGACGGTCGAACCAGTGATCGTACACACGCTGCTGGCGCTCGCATCGATCGTGAACGTCACTGCATTTCCCGATACCCCACCGGTCGCGGCGACGCTGTATGTCGCACCGCCCACCACTGCGGCGGCGGGCGCCGTCGAGGTGTAAGTAATCGTCTGGCTACCCTTGCCGACGGCGAAGGTCTGTTGCACCTGCGGCGCCGCGTTGAAGCTGGCGTTACCGGCCTGGTTCGCATCGATGATGCAGCTACCGGCACCGATGAAACTCACGGTCGAGCCGCTGATCGAGCATATCGAGCTCGCCGCAGCGTCGATCGTGAAAGCTACCGTCAAGCCGGAGCTCGCCGTAGCGGCTACATTGTAAGTCGCGCCGCCGACGACCGCTGCGGCTGGCGCGCTGGAGGTGAACGTAATCGTCTGATTTGCCTTGCTTGTGCATCCTGGAAACTTGAACGAAGCGATGCGCGTTTGCCAGTTGCTGACGTTGCCGTTAGCCTGGCTGTTGTAATACTCGTTGGTGTACCAGAAGGTGCAGTCGTCTGAGGGATCCATGCTCATCGAGGAGTAATCGCCCCAGCGTTGAATCTGCGTGCTGGACAACGAACCGATACCGTTCACCTGCGAACCCGCACCTGCGGTCATGATGGTTTCAGTTTGCGGCAGGTTGTTAACGACATCCCCGGCCAAACGCCCCGAGTAAGCGATGCTTGGGAAGTTCGGACTGGTGCCATTCGAGAGGCTATAGCCGACTGCCATGTTGCCCTGGCCGTCCACGGCAATACTGCCCATCCAGCGATACAGCGTGGTGTCGGGTGCGTAGATCTGCTGCTGCACCGGGGCAAGTGCAATGGCACCACCGGTGACATTCAGCTGGGCCCATTGCGGGCGTATGGTCGAAGACGCACTAGCAGCGGCAGAGTGCACTACCCACAAAGATTCTGCGGCACCCACCTTGCGGTACTGCACTTTTTGCATCAACCGATCACCCAGGGAATCGATTTTGTTGGTCGTGTTCGG
>JAYVLO010000140.1:0-17549 GCA_043759455.1 Pseudolysobacter sp. | reverse complement strand
AGTCCGATACAGTTCGAGAAACACTGGCATGCCGATCCGCTCAGGCAAGCCCGCACATGACCACGGCTATGGGGTACGAAATTCAGGGGCAAGGTCACTACCTTTTTGCTATCGCCCCCCTGAGATCGAGTAGCACGGCGCTTTAAAGTCCGGCTGTAGATGACTCTGTGATTCGCAGCATGAGTACTCTTCTCAGTAGGTACGGTCTAGTGCGTGCCGAGGCGCTCAAGAAGAAATGATCTTGCCCCTGTTTACCGGACACATGGATAAGCGATTCACTTTCGTCGCTTCGCCGATGCCGACCATGCGCACACGGTGCTTGAAACCGGCGGCGGCGGCGCAGCAACGCAAGTCAACGGCGCGCGCTGGATCAATGCGCTGTTAGGCAATCTCAAACGCGCGATAAGCGAACGCTATCACGCCATCCAGCAGGCCAAATACGCGCGGCGCGATCGCGCCGAGGCGGCATACCGATTCAATCGTCGTTTTCGATTGCGCGACAGGCTGCCGCGACTGCTGCGTGCGATGGTTGTCTGTGCACCTGGTACAGAGCCCGACTTGCGATTCACGAGCAATTGTCTGGGCTGAGCGACAGGGCGAATCAAGAAACATTCGCGGCACGGAAAGTTCTGAGTAACCATGAACTTCCGCGCCGCCCGATTTGTCAGGTCGACGGCTGAAAAAATATTTCTGCAGCTAGTCGTGTATTTCAGCACAAGGCACTACCAATTTCGAGTGTCTCCGGTTACGGCTCCTGCGACCTGTCGTCATCGGCTGGTAGTTTTGCAGCATAGATTTTTGACCATCCGTCACTCGATAGCGCGGCGTCTTTGCATAACAGGTTGCTCAGCAACTTGCCGTCTTTTCGGACAGTGACACCCTCGCGATTCCAGGGTATGGCGTTGTCACGCCCATTCTGGCCAGAGGACGAATAAACCGTGTAGGTATATTCGCCTCGCGAAAACCTTACAAAATCACCGCCTCCCCCGACATACATCATTCCGCCTAGAATAAACTGCTTACTCGGATGGGCTGGCGTTTCAGGGAACGTCATCTCGATGTTTTTCTTCGAGCCCATTCTGTAATACAAAGCGCCAGTGGTTTCATTCAAATCATTTGTGGCGCAGAGCGACGCTATTTTCTTTCCAAGGTGACAGGAAAAAACGGGTACTTCGCGATCGTTGCACAAATTGTCTTGTGCAAACACCTGCGAGGATGTGAGGAAACAACATGTCGTGAATATCGAGCGAAAAATATACATGGCAGGGACAACTTCTGAAGTTAACGCGCCGCGCGAGGCGGCAGAGAATCGCAGCGGCCCAGCACGGGCGCGTTGAGTGAGTGGTGAGGCCAGACAATACTACGAAGTCAAGCATTGCAAAAGACCGCTGTGTGGAAGTTGGCGATACAAGTGCGGCAATAATATGGCCCAGCAACGTGGCTGCACACCGCGAGTGCGCCCAGCAGCTTAGGATGAGCTGCAGCGCCGTGGTCGGCGCCGGGGTCGCGTCTTGTATTCATACATTCGCAGAGGATTGGCCAAGGCGCAGAAACGGACGGCCACAAATCGATCGCAAGTCGATGGGGGCAGTGTCAAATCGATAGCGTTAGTGTCGATTGATTTGCAACAATGCATGTAAAGAAAAGCCCGGTTCTGCGTCGGATTTTGCATTTTTGATTGCGAATAGCGACCGCGCTAATCCGCAACAACGTTTGCCGGATCGGCCAGCTCCAGCGAGCGCAGTAGCACGCCTGCCTGAGTGCGATTTCTTACGCCGAGTTTCTCGAATATTGCGGTCATATGCGCCTTGACCGTGCGCTCCTGAATGCCGAGGTTGTCGGCGATCTGTTTGTTGAGACGGCCTTCGCTGACCAGATTCAGCACGCGCAATTGCTGGGCGCTAAGCGATGCGACTTTTTTGGCGAGTGCGGCATCAGTTGATGACTTCGACACCGCATTCACCGCATCACGCAGGCCCGGCGGTACATAGTTTTCGCAGTTCAGCACGGCGCGCAATGCGGTCTGCAGATCGCGCATGTCGGCACGTTTCGGAATAAACCCTGCCGCGCCATATGCCAGTGCACGACTGATTGTGCGCGCATCGTCGTGCGCGGAAATCATCACGATCGCCACGGTCGGAAATTCGCTGCGCAACATCGCCAGGCCCATCAGACCGTGATTGCCGGGCATGTGCAGATCGAGCAGCACGAGATCGGTATCTGGTTTGGCATTCAGCAAGGTGCGGGCGGCGTCGAGCGTCGCGGCTTCGAGCAAGCTCGCCTCGGGCAAGAGTTCGCGCACCGCCTGCATCAGCGCGAGGCGGTAAAGTGGATGATCATCGGCAATCAGGATGCGGCTCATGCTGTGCAATGTACCGTTTCTGCAGATCGCCGTGCAGACAATTCATGCTGCTGCACAACGCTTGGCAAAGTTGCCACGAAACGCGACTTTGTCTACTGTACTTTCGTACCATTTATGGCGATCGGCGCGCTGTTATGGTGTGTGATGGCGGAGGAATCATCATGCACAATCCCTTTCTTTTGATCATCGTCTTGATCATGCTCGACGCGTGCGCGAACTCACCGCGCGATGGAATTGCCGTTGCCGCGAGGAAACCGATGACCGACTTTTTAGTATCGCCCATGCTTGCCACGACGCACGGCGCCGACGATGAACTGCTCAGCGCCGGTCTCGGCCTGACGGGGTTACGCGCATTGCTACCGCCAACCTTTGCCAATCCGGAAAAACCTACTGCGGCAGAAGTGCGTCGCCGTGCAATCTGGAACAACTGGCGCGGTATTGCCGATCTCTCACCGGGCGGCGGGTTTGATGATTTGTATGGAACGCTGCCGAGTGTACCGGGCCGTGAATTCCAGGCGCTGGCGAAACTGCCGGGTGCGATGCAACCGCATCGTGTACTCACGCAAATCCCCGATGATTTTGATCGCCGCGCGCGTTGTGTCGTGGTCGCTGCATCATCGGGATCGCGCGGTGTGTACGGCGCCATTGCGCTGGCCGGCGGCTGGGGTTTGACACATCACTGCGCCGTGGCCTACACCGACAAAGGCAGCGGTACGGGTTACGTCGATAGCGATACCCGCAGCGCCGTGCAGCTCAACGGCACGCGCGGCACGACGGGCGAGGCCGCCGAATACACACCGACTTTCACAAGCACGACCGCGGCGCACAGCGTTGCCATCAAGCACGCACATTCCGGCGACAATCCTGAGGCGGATTGGGGTGCGTATGTCCTGCAGGCGGCGCAGTTTGCATTGCACGCGTTGGACGAGGCGCTGCCGGGCGAAGCGCCATTCACCTTTGCAAATACGCGCGTGATCGTGCTTGGCGTCTCGAATGGTGCGGGCGCGGCGTTGCGCGCAGCGGGAATCGATCATGAGCATCAACTTGCGGGCGTGGTGGCGGTGTCGCCGAGTATCTACTCCGGCGATGGTCGAACGTTGTACGACTACGTTACCGAGGCCGCGCTTTTTCAACCTTGCGCGTTGCTGCATTCCACGTTCGATCATGTCGCGCTGGCACGGCCCAAAGGTGCCAAGCCGCCGGCTTGGGTCGCGCGTTGCGAGGCTCTGCGCGACTACGGTTTGCTCGCTGCGATCGATACTGCCGCGCAAGCAGGCGAGGCATACGCGCAAATGCGAGCGCACGGCTGGACAGACAGCGCCATCGAAGCCGGTGCGATCAGCAGCAGCTTCGATTTGTGGCGTGCTGTGGCCGTGACGTATGCGTCGTCCTACACACTCAGCGGGGTCGATACGATGCCATGCGGTTATCGTTTTGCCGCGCTTGATGCGAGCGGTGCAGCGCGTGCCAGCAGCATCGCCGAACAAGCGGCGTGGTCGGCCGATGGTACGGGCATTCCACCGAGTCCGGGTATCGGCATCATCGACAGCATGGCGAGTGGCGCCGATCCGTCGCTGCCAGGATTGTTGTGTTTGCGTGCTCTGTGGGATGGCGATGATGCGCTGGCAAAACGTCTGCACGCCGGTGTCGCCGCAACGCGGGTCGCGCCACCGCGCGCGGGCTTGCCGGTGATCGTGATTCACGGTGCCGATGACGGATTGATTCCAGAAGCATTTACCAGCGCGGCGTATATGCATATGGCGAAACAGCAGAACGCCGATCGCGATCTGCGTTATTGGCGCGTCGCCAACGCGCAGCACTTCGACGCGTTCCTCGGTGTGCCTATGCTCGGCGCGCGATACGTGCCGCTGATGCCTTATGCGTATGCCGCGATGGATGCGATGTGGCGACATCTGACCCAAGGCACGCCGTTACCGGCGAGTGCGGATATCGCTGCCTCGCCGCGCGGATTTAACAGTGGCTTGGCGCCTGCGTTGAGCGCAAAGAATCTTGGTGCGATACCTAAATAGCCGTCTATACGGCCATTTTGATTTGATTGGCTCGGTGCCCTCGCACCACTGCAATTTTCAAATGCGCGAATAGTTCCACGATATCGCCTTGCCATCGCGGTATGGCATTACGCCATGAAATGCGCGCGAGTCGTCATCAAAAACCAGCGGCAGGAAATACCGGTCGCCGTCCCACAACGGCAGCGCCATGATGCTTGCGATCGCGATCCATTCGAGTTCGCCTTCGGCATTTCGCTCAAGCGGCGTGCCGCTGAAATCTTCGATCAGAAAAATGAAACCGAGCCAGTCTTCGCCGTTTTTGCCGAAGCCGGGCCAGCTGATCGTGCCGCGCAGACTCAATCGCTCGCATTCGATCGCGGCTTCCTCGCGAATTTCGCGGCGCATGCAGGCGACGATATCTTCGTCTGGCTCCATCTTGCCGCCGAGTCCGTTGTATTTGCCGAGGTGCTGATCATTCGCGCGCGCGTTGCGGTGGATCAAAAGCACCCTGGATTTGTCGGGCGAAAGGACGTAGCCGAGCGTGGCGACGATGGGTGTGTAGGGCATGAGCAGTTTCCGATGAGGTCGCATAAAAGCGCAGTGTGACCGCCGCGTGTATCGTGTTTGGATCGAACACCTCAAACGTGACCGCAGTCACGACTTGAATCGTCGTCATGCTGCCTCATGTTGAAACAAATCGCACTGAAAAGGAAACACCCATGAGCAATGCATTGGCAGGCCGTGTTGCACTCGTGACCGGCGCGTCGTCCGGCATAGGCGAGGCAACGGCGTTGACCCTGGCACGCGCGGGCGCAAAGCTCGCGTTGGCGGCGCGTAGACGCGATCGACTCGATGATCTCGTGCAGCGCATTCATGCCGGAGGTGGCGAGGCGATCGCCATCACAGCCGACCTTTCGCGCGAAAACGAAGCACAACGCATCGTCGCCGAGACCGAAGCACATTACGGTCGGTTGGATATTCTCGTCAACAACGCCGGCGTGATGTATCTCGAACCGGTGGAAACCGCCGATCTCGCGCGCTGGCGCAAGATGTTTGAGCTCAACGTACTCGGTTTGATTGCTGCGACCCAAGCTGCGTTGCCGGGAATGCAGCAGCGTCGCGATGGCCATATCGTGAATATTTCTTCGACCGCAGGACGTGTCGCAAACGCGAATGCAGCGGGATATTCGGCGACCAAGTTCGGCGTGGTTGGATTTTCCGAATCGCTGCGTCGCGAGGTGTACAAGCACAATGTGCGTGTCACCTTGGTCGAGCCTGGTGCAGTCGCGACCGAGTTGCGCGAGCACGTCAGCAATGTCGAAGTGAAGAAGGCGATCAATACCTGGGCCGAGTCGATGCGTCAGTTGCAAGGCCAGGATGTCGCCAACGCTATCCTGTTTGCAGTGAGCCAGCCAGATCACGTCTGCATCAATGAAATCCTGATGCGCCCGACCGATCAGGAGCGTTGATCGCGAGTGCGACGCGACGATGTATTTTGCATAAAAATCGCGACGTGCCGGAACTGCAACACGCCGTTCCGGCACTCGTCATTGACGTCAGTGATTATGTTCGTCGATCAAAGGCCTGGCGAAATACCGGCGTAATACGTTTGCCCGAATGCCGGCTCAAGGCCATTCTGAAACACACACGAGTAATAGGCTTTGTCGCCGAGATTCGAGATGCCGGCGAGCAAACGCACGCATTCGCTCGGGTTGTCGTCGCCGGAAAAATCCACCACGGTGTATTGCGGAATCCGGGCCGGCAGATAGCCCGGCCAGCCGAGCACGGCGGTCGTGCCGGTATTGTTGGTTCTGCCAGTATTGCGAGGCGACCAAGGTGGCACTTAGGCTGAGTTTGTAGTGTGTATCCTGCGCCCAGACCACACCGGCAAGCGCGACGTAATGCGGCGCGACGATAATTGAAGTCAGCGCGGTATTCCCATGCGCCGCTGCTGGCGTCGACCTCTGTGTAATGAGAAAACAGGCCGTGACTGCCGACGATATTTTCGATGTAGCCGCCGAATTCGCGAGTCGGGTCGGGACGCCGCCTGACGTGGTTCAACACCGCTGGTTGCGGTCCGTACAGAGGCCGATCCGGCACGCAGACACTGGATCGACTCGATGTGCAACAGTCAGGCACGCTTGCGTGTGACCGAGTTTCAAATTTTGTGGTGTTAGCTGCCCTGCAACAAAGCCCCTTGTGCACGGCGAATTAATTTCTCGCTAATCTGCGACGATAATCTCTTTGCATCGACTGATATTTGATCGGTCATTGGAATGACAAGATGTGAGCCTTTTGACCGATTACTTATGGCTGTACGCTGTAGATTCGAGCGCAGATAGATGTGGCAAGCATAAAAAAAGGCGAGTCTTTCGACTCACCTTTTTTTTGTTTTCACGCAGTATTCCAGACTGCTCGGGTGACTGGCGCCGGCTTAAATACTCAGCACGTAAAAGTCACTTCTAGCATCGACTTTGCGAACAAATGCTCAGGCGGAATTGCGCGTGCGGAAGTTCGAGCTGCGACCGCCACTCGGCTTTTTCGCACCGACGGCATGACCGCCGCGAGGCGCTGCTGCATGCGGACGACGTGCATGCGACGCACCCGGCTTGCCATTGTTGCCGGCACGCGGATTCGGGCGCGCAACATCGAGACGCAGGGGCTGCATCGGCGTAAAGCCTTCGACATTGACCACTTCGATATCGCGCTTGAGCACGCGCTGGATGTCACGCAACAGACCGCCTTCGGCATGTGACACCAACGAAATCGCCAGACCTTCTGCGCCGGCGCGGCCTGTGCGGCCAATGCGATGCACATAGTCTTCGGCGACCATCGGCAGATCGTAATTCACCACGACCGGCAGCTGATCGATATCCAGACCGCGCGCGGCAATATCCGTCGCGACGAGAATCGTCGTACGGCCAGCTTTGAAGTCCTTCAGTGCGCGGGTACGGGCGCCCTGGCTCTTGTTGCCGTGGATCGCATCAGCGCGGAAACCGGCTTCTTCGAGTTGCTGGCACAGACGATCGGCACCGTGCTTGGTGCGGCTGAAAACCAGCGTCTGGCGACGGCTGTCTTCGGCCAGCAGGTGCAGCAGCAGGTCGCGTTTCTTCACCGCGTCGACCGGATGCACGCGATGCGTGATCGTGGCGACGACGCTGTTACGCGCGGCGATCTGGATTTCGACCGGATCACGCATGAACTGCGCGGCAAGCGCCTTGATCGGTTCGGCAAACGTCGCCGAGAACAGCAAAGTCTGGCGATTCTGCTTTGGCACGGTCGCGAGGATGCGCTTCAACGCAGGCATGAAGCCCATGTCGAGCATGCGATCAGCTTCATCGAGCACGAGGATTTCGACGCCGGAAAGATCGGCCGTGCGACGTTCCATATGGTCAAGCAGGCGGCCCGGTGTGGCGACAAGAATATCCACACCGCGACGCAAGGCCTGCATCTGCGGACCCATGCCGACGCCGCCGAAAATCGCAGCGCTGGTCACGCCGACGTACTTGCCGTAGGCGCGGATGCTGTCATGCACCTGCGCGGCGAGTTCGCGGGTTGGGGTGAGGATCAGGGCGCGCACCTTGCGCGAGGCATTGGCGGATTTGCGGCCTTCCGGGTACAGGCGCTCCAGCATCGGCAGCGAGAACGCCGCAGTTTTGCCGGTACCGGTCTGTGCGCCGGCAAAAAGATCGTGACCGGCCAGTGCCGCCGGAATTGCTTCGCTCTGGATCGGGGTAGGTTGGGTGTAACCCTGCTCAGTCAGGGCACGGTTGAGCGCGGGCGATAGCCCGAAAAGTTCAAAAGACATGGTGAAGCTCCTAAAAAGTAGAACCCGGAGCGTTCCCTTAGAACCGCGCTGCTGGGCGAAATGATTCGGCACCTGCGCAGGATGCGGAGAGGCCGCGTTTGAGCGTCGAGACCGAGCGGGCGTGAGGCCGAGATGCGTACACGGAAACGATTCGAGGAATCTGTTTCAGGCACAACGGCTATGGGCATCCGAAGGGGAAACCGAGAAGCGGCGCAACAAACACAACGGACTATACGCGAAGTCAGTCTTCCAAGCTACTGATTATTTTCAACTGTTGCACTGCAGCGTGCATTGCGTTCAGGAAACAGGATGGAAGGCACGTTGCAACTGACGCCGGTTAGAACGCGAGGCATTACACGTAATTTCTCTATCCGGCGAATCGGCCAGGCGAATCGCATGACTGTGTTTGGATGAAGAATTATGGCATGCTCCTCAAATGAGAATTATTAGCATTTGAGGATAGTTATGATACATCGCGAAATTTTCCTGATGGGCGTTGCCATTGCGTTTTTCTGCGCGAGCGCGTTCGCCGAATCCGCCAATGTACCCGTTGCCGCCAACGCAAAAATCAGTGCAGCAATGCCGGCTCACGCTACTCCAGACAACGCCGCGCTGCAGCGCGAGATCGAACAACTCAAGCGCCAGGTCAAGCAATTGCAGCCCGATATCACCGACGCGATGCTTGGATTGCAGATTCGTCATGCGCGATTGTGGTTTGCCGGTGAAGCTGGCGATTGGGAGCTGGCGGCATTTCAGGTGCACGGTCTGCAGGATGGCCTGGACGGCATCGCCGAAACTTATCCTGAACACGCCGCGTTGCAGCCCGAGCGTCTCGGCGATATTTTGCCCGCGATGATGGGCGCGCCGATGAAGACCTTGCGCGCGGCGGTGGACAATAAAAACAAGGCAGAATTCGAGCGCACGTTTGATGGCGTTTCAGCCGCGTGTACAGGCTGCCATACGGTCGCCGGATTTACTTTCCTGCAGATTCATCGACCGAAAACGTCGTTGCTGGATAATCTGAGCGGTGCGCCCGCAGCGATACCTGCGGCAAAATAGCTGCAAGGTCAGCGCGCAGCGTCGCGTAAAAAATCCCGTCACAGTGGAATGCGCTTGGCGCTGTCGTAATGCTGGCGCCAATAAACGTTGCTGAGATAATCCAGCCTGACCACGCCGCCTTCGTTTGGCGCGTGCACAAAACGGTCTTCGCCGACGTAGATGCCGACGTGCGATGCGTGTCGGCTCGTGGTGTCGAAAAAAATCAGATCGCCGGCCTGCAATTCGTTGCGCGCGACCGAGGGAAGTTGCAGCTCGGCGAGATCGCCAACCGTGCGCGGCAACACCACGCCGGCGGCGTCGCGGAATACAAAATCGACCAGACCGCTGCAATCGAAACCGGTTTCCGGCGTGGTGCCACCGTAATGATATGGTGTGCCGACCAAGCCGATGGCGCGGAACAATACATTGTTGGCGGCAGTCACGCCCTGGCGCGCCGTCGGTGCGGTGAAGCGTGGCAACGTGGCTGATGTCGGTTTGCTGCGCTGGTTCGAACACGCGGCGATCAGCAGACTCAGGCACAGCAAAAAATACAGCGGACGGTTGTGGGGCAGGGCGTTCGACATGCTCATAAAATCCGTGATGCGGCGTGTGCTGTCAATCACTGCTTGCAGGCGCAATGTTTCTCGCCGATCGCATGCGAACAATGACGTGGCGGGCTCAACTCGCTACTCTACGTAACTTTCCCGCGAGGACGCTGCATGAAAGCCGAAACCAATTCCGTGTTGAGTTTTCATTATTCCCTGACCGACGAGGCGGGTGAACCGATCGAGAACTCGCACGAACGCGAACCGATGAGCATTCTTCTCGGCGCCGGCAACATTATCCCGGGGCTTGAGTCAGAAATGACCGGGCGCGAAGCCGGCGATCGATTCGATGTCACGGTGACGCCCGAACATGCCTACGGCGAACGTCGCGATGGTCTCACGCAGCGTGTGCCGAAAAAATATTTCGAACAAGCGCAGCGCCTGAAACCCGGCATGACCACGCTGCTGAAAACTCAGGACGGCAGCCAGCGTATGGTGGTTGTGACGAAAATCGGACAAAGTGTGATCGATGTTGACCTGAATCATCCGATGGCCGGAAAGACGCTGAATTTTGCGGTTGAAATTCTCGATGTGCGCGTGGCTAGCGAAGCAGAAATCGCGCATGGACATGCGCATGCGGAAGGCGGTCATAAGCACTGATCTTTGCGGCGTTGTAACTTGGTAATTGAAGGAGAATCATATGCCAAAACTGCATGAATGCGATGTCGCCGATCTGCGCCCGACGCAGATCACGGTCGGCATGTTCGAGGTCGAGGACAAACGCAAGATGCTCGCCGCACTCGGTCATCACGCGCGCCGTGATTATCTCGAAGCGCATGCGATTCCTGCGGTGCGTGGTCTCAAAAACAAGCTGTACATTACCGATCATCATCACCTTGGTCGGGCCTTGTTCGACGATCGGTTTGATAGCGCATTCTTTCTCGTGGAGGCTGATCTTTCAGCGCTTGATGAAGTGAGTTTCTGGCAACAGATGCATTTGCAACGCTGGGCGCATCCGATTGATGCTGCCGGCAAGCGCCATGATTACGCGAGCATTCCGCATCATCTGGAAGATTTGCTCGACGATCCGTATCGCAGTCTGGCCGGTTATGTGCGCAACGCTGGCGGTTATGAAAAAACGCCTACTGCTTTCGCCGAATTTCTGTGGGCCGATTTTTTCCGCACGCGGATCACGCTGGACGGTACGCGCAGCACATTCAATCGCGCGGTCGAGCGCGCATTGACATTGGCGCACAGCGAGGCGGCGCACGCTTTGCCGGGTTATTTGCCGACCGCAAAAAGCTGATTTCTTCGCCTTGTCGACTGGCGTTTCAGGCCCAATCTCTGTATAAAGCGCAAGCCTGTATGTCGCAACAGGTGTTGTCGGCAACGGCAGTCCGGTACTTGCGCTCCGCTCGTTGCTCTCTGACATTGCATCACCCTGAAATACCCGCCAGTGCCCGCAAGGGTGAAACATCTCCATTGAATAAAGGTTGTACATATGTCAGATCAGCTGATTGGAACCGTAAAATGGTTCAACGATGAAAAAGGTTATGGGTTCATCAGTCGCGAAGGCGGCAGTGACCTGTTTGTGCACTTCCGTTCGATCGTCGGCACGGGCCGCCGTGGTCTGGTCGAAGGTCAGAAAGTGCGCTTCACCTTGGGCGAAGGCCAGAAAGGTCCGCAAGCCGAAAACGTCGTTCCCGAATAATCACGTTTTCTTTATCAGCGCGTGGAACTACTGCTTCGCGCGCTGATCTCACTGCTCGATAATGTGCGGCGCGGGTTTTCTCCGCAGCACGCAGCGCATTCATTGTTGTATCCCGTCTTCCACGGATGCGGCGTATCACACGCTGGCATTTCGTGGCGTATCACTCGGCCGTTGTGTCATTCAGCGGTCGAGCTGTTTCTTGCGCTGCTCACGCGCGCGTTTCTGCGACGAGATATTCTTCTGCTCGTCGCCCTCATAGAGGATCCACCGATGCTGACACTTTCCGTGCGCGGTCTGCCGCGCTCCACTACCGAACAGTCTCTGACCGAACTGCTCTCACGTCATGGCCGGGTGCATAACCTGAAAATGGCCAAGGATTTGTTCTCCGGCGAATGCCGCGGTTTCGCCACCGTCGAAATGGAAGGGCATGAGGCGCGCAATGCGATCGCCGCCATGGATGGTTCCAGCGTCGAAGGTGGTCAATTGCGTGTCGGCCTCGACAAGCCACGCGTTGGTCGCGGTGGCGGTCGTCGCTAAAGCCAGACCAAGCCGGTCCCGCAACGGGATGGGTTTGCCAATGCTGACGCCGGCCTGACCGGCGCGGCGGACAAACGCGCCGCTTCATACCGGCGCGGTTTGCATCTCAAGATTCGCTCGTCATCAAAACCGGTTCACGCATCGGCGTGTTGCTGAATTCTTTGGTGCCTGTCGATTCGACGCTGGCTGCGCACCGAATCTTTTTCCGCGCGGGCCAAGCCAGAGTCCTCCGCTGGCTTTACAATCGCGGCATGAGCGAAAAAAAATTCGACGTGGTGATTCTCGGCGGCGGAGTGATCGGTCTGGCATGCGCGCTTTATCTGCTCAAGGCTGCTCGCAGCGTAATCGTGATCGAACAGGGCACACCGGGCTGCGGCAGCTCGCATGGCAACTGCGGCACGATCACGCCGAGTCATGCGACGCCACTCGCAATGCCCGGACTCACGGCCACCGCGCTGCGCTGGATGTTGCAGGCCGATGCGCCGCTGTACATCAAACCGCGCCTGGATCTCACGCTGCTGTCGTGGTTGCTGAAGTTTCGCCAGCATTGCAACTGGGAAGATTTTCGGCGTATCACCGCGATCAAGGCACCGTTACTGATGCGTTCGCGCGAACTGCTCGAACGGCTTGTTGCCGATGAAAAACTTGTTTGCGAGTTCGAAAAGACCGGCACGATGTATGTGTATCGCGACCCGCAGGCGCTGGAAAAATCGCAATGGCTTCCGCAAGCGCTGAGTGCGGTCGGTGTGCCGATCGAAACCATCGACGGCGCGCGTGCCCGCGCTATCGAACCCGCGCTCAATAACAGTATCGTCGGTGGTTATCTCAATCCGGTCGATGCGCACCTGCGTCCGGATCGCTATCTTGCCGAACTGACGCGTTGCGTGCGTGCGCATGGCGGCGAGATTCGCGAAGCTACCAGAGTCAGCGGATTTCGCAGCGGTCCGCGCCACATCGATGCGGTGCTCACCGATCGCGGCGAGGTCTGTGGCCGCGAGATCATCCTCGCGCTGGGTGCGTGGTCGCCGCTGTTCGCCAAACAATTGAATTTGCGCCTGCCGATCCAGCCCGGCAAAGGTTATTCGGTAACGTATGACCGGCCGGAAATTTGTCCGCGTATTCCGTTGGTGCTGAAGGAGCGCAGCGTTTGCGTGACCGGCTGGAGCAGCGGTTATCGCCTCGGCAGCACGATGGAATTTTCGGGTTATGACACGCACCTCAACCGCACGCGTCTCGATGCGTTGGCGCGCGGCGCGGCAGAATATTTGCACGAGCCGGTCGGTGCTCACGTCAGCGAAGAATGGTATGGCTGGCGACCGATGACCTATGATGATCTGCCGATCCTGGGGCGCAGTCCGTCACACGACAATCTGACCTTGGCGACCGGTCATGGCATGCTCGGGGTGACCATGTCTGCAGTCACGGGCGTCCTGATCAGCGAGTTGCTTTGCGGCCAATCGCCATCGCTGGATATGGCGCCATACAGTCCTGCACGTTTCAAATAGTCGAGGAAAAATCATGCATCCGGGAAAAAGTTTCGCGCTGGCATTTGTGCTCGCTTTTTCATCGTTCGGTTTTGCCGCCGAGGCCGGCAAACCCGACGCTGCCGACGTGGATTTCCAGTGGGGTGTGAAGGTTCCGCTGCGTGACGGCGTGAAACTCAACGCCACCTTGTATCGTCCGCATGTGCAGAAAGATGCGCTACCGTGCATCTTCACGCTAACACCGTATATTGCGCAGAGTTATCACGATCGTGCGATGTATTTCGCTGCGCACGGTTTTGTTTTTGCCACGATCGACGTGCGCGGTCGCGGCAATTCGGAAGGCGAATTCACGCCGCTGCTGCAGGAAGCGAAAGACGGCCACGACATCGTCGAGTGGCTGGCGCAACAGCCGTATTGCAACGGTAAGGTCAGCATGTGGGGCGGCTCCTACGCAGGCTATGATCAATGGGCCACGGCGAAGGAGTTTCCGCCGCACCTGAGCAGCATCGTGCCGGTCGCATCCCCATATGCGGGCATCGATTTCCCTCGCCGCAACAACATCGCTTATCCATACGATGTGCAGTGGCTCATGTTCACCAGTGGCCACGCTTCGCAGGACAAGATTTTTGGTGACGGCAAGTTCTGGACGGCCAAATTCAGCGAATTTTTTCTGCAGCATCTGGCGTTCAACGACATCGACAAGATCATCGGCAATCCGTCGCCGATCTTCCAGACCTGGGTAAAACATCCGATGCGCGATGCGTACTGGGACAGCTTCAATCCGAGTGCCGCGCAACTGGCGAAAATCGATCTGCCGATCCTCACCATCACCGGCCAGTACGATGGCGATCAGCCCGGCGCGCTGATGTATTACACCCAGCACATGGCCAACGCGAGCGAACACGCGAAGGCGCAGCATTATCTAATCATCGGGCCGTGGGATCATCCCGGCACGCGCACACCGCAGGCCGAGCTCGGTGGTTTAAAATTCGCTGCGGCCAGCGTGCTCGACATGAACAAGCTGCACGAAGACTGGTGGAACTGGACACTGAAAGCCGGCGCCAAACCCGCGTTCCTGAAAAATGCCGTGGCGTATTATATGAGCGTCGCCGAGCAATGGCGTTATGCCGATACGCTGGTCGCAGTCACCGCCGAACAGCGGCCGCTGTATCTCGGCAGTGCCGGAAACGCGGCAGATGTTTTCACCGCTGGCAGTCTGCAATTGGAAAAATCCGCTAGCGCAAAACCGGATAGCTACCAGTACGATCCGCTCGATGTGAGCAGCGCGGCGCGCGATGCGATCGATGTGCCAAACTCGCTGACCGACCAGCGCAGCGTGATCGCTGACAGCGGCAAACAACTCGTCTATCACAGCGGACCGTTCGAGCACGACACCGACCTTGCCGGATTTTTCCGATTCTCCGCGTGGATGACTCTTGATCAGCCGGACACCGATTTTCATGTCGTCGTGTATGAAATCTCCGCCGATGGCAGCAGTGTTTATCTGAGCGACGATCAGATGCGCGCGCGTTATCGCGAGAGCGATCGCCGCGCCAAACTCGTGCCGAAAAATACGGTGCAGAAGTACGACTTCGATCACTTCACCTTTACCGCGCGGCAGATTCGCAAAGGCAGCCGGTTGCGCCTGGTCATCAGCTCATTGAACTCGCTGTTCAACGAAAAAAACTATAACGCGGGCGGTGTCGTCGGCGAAGAAACCGGCAAGGATGCGCGTACTGTCACGGTCAAGCTGTATCACGATGGGCAACATGCAAGCGCGCTGTATCTGCCGATCGCTGCCGCCGATCACCTCGCGCTAGTCGCTGTCGCCGACAATAAGCCAGCGCAATGATCAACACCGACAACGATCATTACGATCTGATCGTGCTGGGCGCTGGTTCCGCCGGCATCGCTACCGCGATGCGTGCGGCGCGCCACGGCGCGCGCGTCGCCTTGATCGAGCGCGATGTGATCGGCGGCACCTGCGTCAATGTCGGTTGTGTGCCGAAGAAGGCGATGTGGTTCGCCGCCGAGATGGCCGACCTGCAACCGCAGTTGCGCGAAGCCGGTTTCGACAGCCAGCCGGGTCAGTTCGACTGGGAACGTTTCATCGCGTTGCGCAACGCATATATCGAAAGAATCCATTCCGCTTATCGACATCATTTCGCCGATCTGAAAATCGAATTGATCGCAGCGCAAGCGCGTTTCATCACGCGCGATGTGATCGATGTCGACATACGACAATTGCATGCACCGCACATCGTCATCGCCACTGGCGCGAAGCCGAAGCGCCCGGATATTCCGGGCGGTGAGTTGGGTATCGATTCCAACGGTTTTTTCGCTTTGCGTGCGGCACCGAAACGCATCGCCGTGATCGGCGGCGGTTATGTCGCCGCCGAACTTGCCAATATGCTGCATGCGCTCGGCAGCGATGTGGAATTGTTCGTGCGCGGCAAACATCTGCTCGCGAATTTCGATCATGAGATCGCCGATGTGCTGGTCGTATCGATGCGCAGCCGTGGCATCACCGTGCATCTGGATAGCGGGATCGTCAGCGCAACGCAGGACGATGGAAAATATCGCTTGAAGCTGATCAATCAGACGATCGCCGAAGGTTTCGATGAATTGCTCTGGGCGATCGGGCGCGAACCGATCACGCATGAACTCGATCTCGATGCCGTGGATATCGCGCGTGATACGAACGGACACGTTCAGGTCGACCAATGGCAGAACACCAATCAACCCGGCATCTACGCGCTTGGCGATGTCACGCCGAATATCGCGCTGACGCCGGTCGCGGTCGCCGCCGGCCGGCATCTGGCAGATCGCCTGTTTGGCGGCAAGGCCGATTCGAAGCTCGACTTCGAGAACGTACCGACGGTCGTGTTCACGCATCCGCCGCTCGCGAGTATCGGCCTGACCGAAACCGAGGCGCGCGTGCGACATGGCGATCAGGTACGCATCTACCGCAGCAATTTTCTGCCGATGTTCTACTCGCTAACCGGCAAGACGCAGCGTTCGTTGTTCAAGTTGATCTGCGTCGGCAGCGAAGAACGTATCGTCGGCCTGCATCTGCTCGGACTCGGTGTCGAAGAAATGCTGCAGGGATTTGCGGTGGCGATAAAGATGGGCGCGTGCAAACGCGATTTCGACAATACCATTGCGATCCATCCGACCTCCACCGAAGAAGCGGTGTTGATGACCGAGTTCACATTGTGAACATTTATACTTTGCATCGTGGCACCACGCCGCTGCTGATCAGCCTGCCGCACAACGGCCACGATCTACCGCTGGATCTGCGCGATCAGCTAACACCGACCGCGTTGCGCACGCCCGATACCGATTGGCATGTCGCGCAGCTCTACGACTTCGCCCACGAACTTGGCGCATCAATGCTGGTGCCGCGCTATTCGCGCTATGTCGTCGACCTCAATCGTCCACCGGATGGCGCGGCCTTGTATCCGGGGCAAAGCGAAACCGGCCTGTGTCCGACGATCACTTTCGCGCGCGAACCGATTTACCAGGCCGGGTACGAGCCGACAGCGGCGGAAATCCGGGCGCGTGTGCAGCGGTTCTGGCAGCCGTATCACGCGGCCTTGCAGGACGAACTCGCGCGCATCAAGGCGGTCCATGGCCGTGCGGTTTTGTGGGAAGCGCATTCGATCCGCAGTGTCGTGCCGATGTTCTTCGACGGGCGCTTGCCGGACTTCAATCTTGGCACGGCGAACGGCGCGAGTTGTTCGCCGCCGTTGCAGGCGCGCCTGACGCAAGTGCTGGAGTCGCAGCAGGCGTATTCCTGGGTGTTCAATGGTCGTTTCAAGGGCGGTTACATCACGCGCCAATACGCGAATCCGGGCGAGGGCATCGACGCGGTGCAACTCGAACTCGCGCAATTCAATTATATGGACGAAGACAGCTTCGATTATCTCGTGGCGCGTGCCGCGCCGACACAGGACTTGATTCGTAGACTGCTGGAAGCCGCATTGCGATGAATGTAGACGCGGCCGTGTTGGCCGATGCGCCCGATCCGATACTGTTGACTCCATCACGCAAGA